>QEXY01000089.1 GCA_003130875.1 Ardenticatenia bacterium | reverse complement strand
TCCCTTGACCGCTCAGACTTTCATAGGAAAATGGGCCAATAAAGCGGGTAACTAAAGGGTTTTTCAACACCCTCTTTTTTTCTGCCGGGGTGTAGGGCAATGGGGGGCGGCGACCCGCGGCGAGTGGTTGCCACCGCGGAGCGCGCCGAGGCTTCGATCGCCCCCTACCAATTAACCTTTTATTAACGTTTCGTTAACGAATTATTAACATTTGATTGAAGCGCTGTTAAACGCGCTGCGATAGGATGATCTTTGGACTGCTGTACGTACGGCGGTTACTCCGTCAGTAAACACAAAATTGCGAGAGGAGCGAACAGGTACTATGAAAGGCAAATTGATGGTTTTCGCGCTTGTGTTTGTCACCATTCTGGCATTGCTGCCGACCGCGGGCATCGCAGCTTCTCCATTACAGGAAGAGGGTACGCGTTATACCGTACAGGCGGGCGATACGCTCTCGATGATCGCCGAGAAGCAGTATGGGGACAAAATGTTGTATACGGCGATCGTCTACTACAACAACCGGATGGCACGTCTGGACAAGGCGATCAATGCCATCGGCGACGCCGGCACTCTGGAGCCGGGTTGGGTGATCTATCTCCCCACGGCTGAGAAGGCTAAGCGATATGCCGAGCTGATGGCTAAGGGTGTGACGTTGCCTGAGGTGGATCCGCTGACCGTCACAGGTGACATCATCTCTGCTGGTAGTTCAACGGTCTTCCCGCTTTCAGAGCGTATGGCGGTGCGTTTTAAGGACGAGGGCTATCAGGGCAACATCACCATCGACAGCATCGGCACCGGCGCTGGTTTCGAACGCTTCTGCAAGTCGGGTGAGACAGACATCTCGAATGCCAGCCGTCCCATCAAGCACAGCGAAGTGGAAAGCTGTCTTGCCATTGGGCGTGAGCCGGTTGAGTTCCGCGTCGGCACCGACGGGCTGGCTGTGACGGTGAGCAAGGACAACACCTTCTTGAAGGATGTCACAGTCGAGCAGCTGGCCAAGATCTTCTCTGATGAGGTCACGAAGTGGTCAGAGGTCGATCCGAGCTGGCCCAACGAGGAGATCAAGCGCTTCAGCCCCGGCACTGACAGCGGCACGTTCGACTTCTTTGTGGAGTACGTGATGGATGCTGTATACGGCAAGGGCGCTGGCAAGGAACACATCCTGAAAGCGTCCAACCTGCAGCTCAGCGAGGATGACAATGTGCTGGTGCAGGGCGTTGAGGGCAGTCCATATGCTATCGGCTACTTCGGCTATGCCTACTACCAGGAAAACGCTGACAAGTTGAATGTCCTGTCCATCAATGGGGTCGCACCGAATGATGCGACGGTAGAGACCGGTGAGTATCCGTTGGCGCGTCCGCTCTTCCTGTATTCGACCGCCAAGATCATGGCCGAGAAGCCGCAAGTGGCAGCCTTCCTCAACTTCTATCTCACCTACGTCAACGAAGAAGTCAGGAGCGTCGGCTACTTCCCCTTGGGGGCGGAGACGCTCAACCATTCCAAGATCGCATGGCTCGATGCGATGGGTCAATGAGACATACCTAGAGCAAAGCGGAGCGAGAGGCGGGGAGGGGTTTGGCCAGCCCCTCCCCTGCCTATGATGAAAGTTTTCGAACAGAGAGGGGGGATTTCGGTTGGCAACAACACTTTCTGCCAAGGCTTTAACACGTCGCGCCACCAGTGCGCCACCGGAGCTGCGCAGGAAACCTCGTCCCTTGGAAGTGCTCATTCAGGCATTCTTCTTTGCCTGTGGCGCAGTATCCATCTTGACCACGATCGGCATCGTCTATGTTTTGGGAAGCGAGGCATGGTTGTTCTTCAGATCTCCGGAGGTCGATCTGGTGGAGTTCTTCACGACCACCAGCTGGGTGCCGGCGGTGGGCCAGTTTGGCATTTGGTCCCTGGTGAATGCCACTATGATGACCACCACGTTTGCGATGATCGTTGCCCTGCCGTTAGGACTGGCCTCGGCGATCTATCTGAGCGAATATGCCTCCCCGGGCGTGCGCAACGTGCTCAAGCCTGTATTGGAGATTCTGGCCGGCATTCCCACCGTGGTCTATGGCTACTTTGCTCTGACCTTTATGACCCCATTGCTGCGCGCTATTTTGGGCCGAGATGTGGTGGAAATTTATAATACTGCCTCTGCCGGCTTGGTGATGGGGATTCTGATTCTTCCGTTGGTGAGCTCGATGAGCGAAGATGCCCTGAGTGCGGTGCCGCGTTCGCTGCGGGAAGCCGCGTATGCGCTGGGTGCCACCCGCTTGGAAACGGCAGTGCGCATCGTGGTGCCGGCGGCGCTCTCCGGCATCACGGCCGCCTTCATCTTGGCTGTTTCACGCGCTGTCGGCGAAACGATGATTGTGGCGATTGCCGCAGGCGCCGGCCCTGCTTTTACCTTCAATCCGTTCAAGGCAGCGGAGACGATGACCGGCCATATCGTGCGCATCAGCGGTGGCGATTTGAGCTACGATTCAATCGACTACGACAGCATCTTCGCCATTGGTTTACTCTTGTTCCTGATGACTTTGGCGCTGAACTTGATCAGCCGTGCGATTATGCGCCGCTTCCGAGAGGTGTACGAATGATGAAAGAGAAAGCGTCTCACGCCACCCGGCTGGAGCCATCGCCGTTCGGCGAAGAAGTCCAGCTGAAGCGCAATCTAGCGGCACGCCATCGCGCGGGGGCCATTTGGCATGCCCTGTTTCTTCTCGCCCTGATCATCGGGATCATCGCGCTCACCGCCCTGATCTATAACATTCTGGACCAGACCTTTGGATTGGTGGCCGTCGAAGTCAAAGTACCACCGCACGAGCTGGCCCAAGACGGGGTACCGCTAGAAGACCTTTCGACAGAACAGCTCATTGCCCTTCTGGAAGCCCGAGTGTCCAAGGGGGTGCTGCGGCGACTGAAAGCGGAGCAACCGCTGGAACAGCGTGATCGCGAAGATCTCCTCAGCCTGGTCTATGAGCGTGTCGTGCAGCCCAAGATTGTCAGGAGCTGGTCGTTGACCGACTCGCTCCTGCGCAGGCGCAGTGTAGAGATGGAAGTCGCGCAAAAATACCCCTCCGCGCAGCTCCAGTTTCGCAGCTGGCTCAACCCCCACTTCGTCAGCCAGCCGCAATCGAGTGATCCTCAAGTCGCTGGTGTGCGCACGGCTATCCTGGGCTCGCTATGGACTATTGCCATCACCATCTTGGTCGCCTTTCCGCTGGGTGTGGGCGCCGCAATCTATTTGGAAGAATATGCCGCCGACAACGCGCTCAACCGGCTGATCCAGACCAACATCAACAATCTGGCTGGTGTGCCTTCGATCATCTACGGGATGCTGGGACTGGCCATCTTCGTGCGCGCACTCGAACCACTGACGAGCGGCGCTCTGGTCGGGGGTGTTGCCGACCCCACGACCGCCAACGGACGCACCATTCTGTCAGCGGGTCTGACGTTAGCCTTGCTGGTCCTTCCGCTGTTGATTGTCAACGCTCAGGAAGCGATTCGGGCGGTGCCAAATTCTCTGCGCGAGGCCGGCTATGCGTTGGGCGCCAGCAAATGGCAGGTCATCCGCGACCACGTGCTTCCCAACGCGCTGCCGGGGATTCTGACCGGCACCATTTTGTCCATCTCGCGTGCCATGGGCGAGACGGCGCCGCTGATTGTGGTGGGCGCCTCGACCTATATCGTCTATGATCCCCACGGACCATTTTCTAAGTTTACCACATTGCCTGTCCAAATCTATCAGTGGACGGCGCGTCCGCAGCAGGAGTTTCGGAATATTGCCGCAGCGGCGATCGTGGTGTTGCTGGTGCTCCTATTGAGTCTCAATGCTGCGGCGATCATTATGCGCAATCGTTTCAGCAGGAGATTGGTATGATCCGTCTGAACTTCGAATTGCCTTCTCTGACTTTGGGAAAGTCTGCCGCCCTCGACGCCTCAAACCCTTCCGCTGAGGAAGATTCATACGCACTTGAGGTGCGTAACTTAAGCGTCTATTATGACAGCTTTCGGGCTGTTAAAGATATCAACCTGAAGCTCCCCAAGCGCAAGATCACTGCGTTTATCGGCCCTTCCGGTTGCGGCAAGAGCACTCTGCTACGCACCTTCAATCGTATGAACGACCTGATACCCGGCGTGCGTGTCGAAGGAGAGGTGTTATTCAACGGATACAATCTCTACGCCCCGGGGGTGGACGCAGTTGAGGTCAGGCGACGCATCGGAATGGTGTTTCAGAAGCCCAATCCCTTCCCCAAGAGCATCTACGAAAACATCGCCTGGGGAGCGCGCATCAACGGATACCGTGGCAATATGGACGAATTGGTGGAACAAACACTCCGCCAGGCTGCCCTGTGGGATGAGGTCAAGGACAAGCTGCACCAAAGCGGCCTTTCGCTTTCTGGAGGACAGCAGCAGCGCTTATGCATTGCCCGTGCGATTGCCATCAAGCCGGAAATCATTCTGATGGACGAGCCGGCCTCGGCACTCGACCCGATCTCGACGCTTAAAATTGAGGAGCTGATGCGCCAGCTCGCCGAGAAGTACACAATTGTCGTGGTCACCCATAACATGCAACAGGCTGCGCGCATCTCGGACTATACCGCCTTCCTGATGATGGACGAAGATCGGGCCGGCTATCTGGTCGAATACGGGACCACCGCGCAGATCTTCACCAATCCCCGCGAAAAGGCCACCGAGGACTACATCACGGGACGCTTTGGATGAGCGGTTATCATACCTTTGCCTTGAGAAGAAAGTTCCGTTATGATGGAAGGTACAGTGGGCTTGATAGGTTACCTGAAGCAAGGTGAGGCCATAATGCTCAGACAAACTTTTGAACGCGAGATGCAGCGCCTTCAGGATGAGTTGCTCGTCCTAGGCAGCATGGTGGAGCACGCTATCACCGATTCCGTCGAGGCACTGAAGAAGCGCGACCTGGAGTGGTCACGTCAGCTGGTTGCCGACGATCGCCTGATCAACGAGAAACGTTTCCAGATTGAAGCAGACGTGCTGACCTTGATCGCCACGCAGCAGCCCATCGCCGGTGACTTGCGGGTGTTGGCTTCGACTCTTGAGATCGCCGCTGAGTTAGAACGGATGGGTGACTACGCCAAGGGGATCGCCAACATTAACCTGATGATTGGCGAGGAGCCGCTCATCAAGCCTCTGATCGATATACCCCGCATGGCAGCCAAAGCACGTGAAATGCTCCACCGCGCTCTAGATGCCTTTGTACGGCGTGATATCGAGGCTGCGCGTGCGATACCGGTAGAAGATGATGAGGTGGATAATCTCTACAACCAAGTCTATCGCGAGCTGATCACCTTGATCCTGGCCAATCCCAAGAACATCGATCAAGCCAATCATCTGCTGTGGGCTGCCCATAACCTGGAACGCACGGCGGATCGGGTGACGAACATCTGCGAACGCACCATCTTCACCGTCACGGGTCAGATGGCTGAAATCGGCAAGGAACACAGCGGCTATCGGCTCGGCTGAGACAGTATAGGCAGGTACCTCTAAAAGCCCGACGAGGATGCATTCCATTTCTTGGGGAGAAGTGGGGGTTCAAATCGAGCCGCGCGCGTGAGCAAGCCGTGCTAACCGTTCCTCGGCGGTCGTAGCTCGGATCACCTTCGCGGCTCTGGGGCGTCACCTTCTCAACCTGCCCTTCATTGGACATATACCCGCCCGACGAGATGGACATGCCGAGCCGCGAGGAAGCGCAAACCGCTGTTTGCATAGGGACGGCCACTCCTCTTGGCGTCCTGGGAATGTTGCTCTGACTATGCACGGCCATCTGACAACCGTCTTCTGAGCGCGCTCCATTCCCTCTTAGCGTGTACTTGAGCCTGGGTTCCCAACAGGTTTTGGGGGACACAAAGTGCTCAGCCAGATTGCCCGGCGGTCTCTCGGCTGGTATAATTGCCTGCTATCCCGTCTCATTTTATTATCTTCCCGCAGGGGGTGCCGAGGCAATGGGTATTAAGCCGGACCACTGGATTGAAAAGATGGCCTTGGAACATAGGATGATTGAACCCTTCGAACCCAAGCAGGTCAGCGCGGGGGTTGTGTCCTATGGCCTCTCCTCATATGGGTACGATATCCGCGTCGCGGATGAATTTAAGATATTCACCAATGTGTTCACCACCGTGGTGGACCCCAAGCATTTTGATGATCGTTCGTTTGTGGAATTCAAAGGTGATATCTGCACGATTCCACCCAACTCCTTCGCGCTGGCACGCACGGTCGAGTATTTTCGCATTCCGCGTGACGTTCTGACCATCTGCGTGGGCAAATCCACTTACGCGCGTTGTGGCATCATCGTCAATGTCACCCCATTTGAGCCGGAGTGGGAGGGTTATGCTACACTCGAAATCTCCAACACGACCCCCTTGCCGGCACGCATCTATGCAAACGAAGGCATTGCCCAGGTCATCTTCTTCCAGGCGAGTGAGGTGTGCCGGGTGTCGTATGCGGATAAGAAGGGCCGCTATCAGCGCCAGATGGGGATCACACTGCCTCAGGTGACCCCGAGCGCCACCGCCAGTCGGGCATAGATGTTCGAAATCGTCTTTCTCGGCACATCCGCAAGCGCACCCAGCGTCCACCGGGGGCTTTCTTCTCAGGTGGTCCTATATAATGAATATCGCTTCTTGATCGATTGCGGTGAGGGCACCCAGCGCCAGGTGCTGAAAAGTGGCCTGGGGTTCAAGCGGCTGGACAAGATTCTGATCACCCATGGCCATTTGGATCACATTCTGGGTCTGGGTGGCCTGATCTCGACCTTCAGCCGCTGGGAAGCGATTGAACATGTGGAGATCTACGCGGGCCACTGGGCATTAGAACGTGTGAAAGACTTGATCCTGGGCGTGGTGTTGCGGGGCGAGCGCACCGCGCTGCGCATCGACTTCATTCCGCTCGAGCCAGGGATTTTGATGGAAGATACCAAATTCCAATTGCGTGTATTCCCCGTCTCGCACCGTGGCCCGGACTGCTTTGGTTTTTCCTTTGAGGAGAAATCCCATCGTCCTTTTTTGGTTGAGAAAGCAGAGGCATTAGGCGTGCCCGCTGGACCGGAGCGTGGCCAGTTGGTACGCGGGAACAGCATCACCCTCCAGGATGGGCGTATCATCACACCTGATCAGGTGTTAGGCGAGCCGATCCCTGGGTCGAAGCTGGTCTTTGTGGGAGATGCGGGGCGCACGGACAATTTGGTGCACGAGGTGGAAGGGGCTGATCTACTGGTGATCGAAGCCACCTATCTGGAGATCGAGGCGGACATCGCGCGCCAGTTCGGACACCTCACCGCTGCTCAAGCGGCCCGACTCGCTGCCGAAGCGCACGTGCGCCAGCTGTGTCTGACGCATATCTCCCGTCGCTACCACGCTAGTGCGGTATTGGCTGAGGCACAGGCCATCTTCCCCAATACATGGGTCGCGAATGACTTCGACCACTTCAAAGTCAGCCGTCGCTGAGCGCTTCAGCAAAATGTTGCACAAGGCTACTGTGTCGTGAGAATCCAGCTGATCGCCCTCGATTTAGATGGCACGTTGGTGGGACGTTCCCTGTTGATACCGGAGCGCAACCGCGCGGCGCTGCGTGCTGCGATGGCGCAGGGCTGTCGGGTGACCATCGCGACCGGGCGATCGCTGGTTCCCACCGATCGTTTCGCCCGGGAACTAGGACTGAACGCGCCGCTGATTTTGTACCAGGGTGCATTGATCCAGGACTACCGGGATGGCACGGTGATCCATCGTCAGACGCTGCCATTGCCTTTGGCACGCGAAATTGCCATTTTCGCCACTGCACGGCAGTTGGCCATCCAGGTACATGCAGAAGACGGCCCGGCGTTCACCCCTCGCACCAATCCGCTCGCCGCTCGGATGCAGGCTATCACCGGTGTGCCAGCCACGCAGGTGGAGGACCTGGTGACCTGGCTCGAGCGGCCCCCGCTCAAGATTCTCTTCTTGGAGACACCGGAGGGCGCATGCGAGCGGATCCGGGAGCTGCGTGAGCGTTTTGGCGAGCGGATCAATGTGGTCCGTTCGCACGATTTGATCGTGGAGGTAACCGCTCCGCAGGTGTCCAAAGGGCATGCACTGGCCATCCTCGCGGCCCATTTGGGCATTCCGCGTGCTGCGACGTTGGCGATGGGAGATCACGATAATGACGCCGAAATGTTGGCCTGGGCCGGTCTGGGTATCGCAATGCCCAAAGCCAGCGCAGCGGCACGGAACGCTGCGGATATGATTGCACCATCGCAACCATCGTCGCGCGATGGACACGACGAAGCGGTCGCCTGGGCGGTTGAGCGATTTGTCTTGGACACGAACACAGGTTAGGGATGCGCATCGGGATTGATGCCAGTCGCGCGGTGCGTCTGGAACGGACTGGCACCGAGCTCTATTCATACCACCTGATTCGTGCTCTGCTGCGTGTCCCACAGGAGCATCATGTCATCTTGTATGCGCCGCGCGATCTGCCTGCTGACATACTGCCCGAAACACGGGCAGGTCAGTCCAAGATATCGCAGATCGGTCTCTCAGACACGGATGCCAAAAGATGGACGGTGCGCATCATCCCGTTTCCGCGTCTCTGGACCCATGTCCGACTCAATTGGGAGCTACGATGTCATCCTCCCGATCTGCTCTTCATCCCGGCGCATGTGATGCCGCTCGCGTGTCCGGTTCCGACGGTGGTCACGGTCCATGACCTGGGCTACCGGTACTATCCAGAAGCCCACCGTGCTTTTGACCGCTGGTACCTGGATTGGAGCACGCGCCGCCATGTGCGCCTGGCAGCCTATATCGTCGCCGATTCCGAGGCGACCCGGCACGATCTGGCCTACCATTACGGCGCAGACCTTGCGCGTGTTCGAGTGATCTACCCCGGCTACGATGAAACGCTGCGCCGCGTCGAAGATGCCCAAATCATTGCCGACACGAAGGCGCGTTATCACATCGCGGGCGATTACCTGCTTTACCTGGGTACATTGCAACCACGCAAGAACCTGTCCCGGCTGATCGAGGCATTCGCGCGGGCGGGGCTGTCGTGGCGGCCCTCAGGACAGCAGGATCTGCAGCTGGTTCTGGCCGGGCAGAAAGGGTGGGATTACGATGCATTGGTGCGCCTGGTCAACCGCATGGGTCTGCAGAATCGGGTTCTCTTTCCTGGCTATGTCGCACCTGAGGACAAAGCGGCGCTCCTCAGCGGTGCCAAGGCATTGGTCTTTCCTTCCCTGTACGAAGGGTTCGGAATGCCGGTGTTGGAGGCAATGGTCTGCGGCGTTCCGGTCGTAACCTCGCGTGTGTCCTCTCTGCCCGAGGTGGCGGGCGATGCCGCGGTGTTGGTGGATCCTCTAGACGTTGACAGCATTGCCGCCGGACTAAGCCAGGTTCTCTGTCAACCCGACCTGTGCCGCATGCTGGTGGAGAGGGGTTATCGCCAGGCGCAGAGGTTCTCCTGGCAAAATGCTGCTCGACAGCTGTGGGAGGTGTTCGATTCAGCACGCCGTTGATCTGCCGTCCGTGTATATTTTGGGTGTGCGCGTGGATCGCGTCACATTTCAGCAGACGCTGGAGCTGCTCGAGGCATTTATCGCACAGGGCACGCCACACCAGATCGTCACGGTCAACCCTGAATTCGTCATGCTTGCCCAACGCAACCTCGAATTTCGAAAGGTGATCAATCAGAGCGCGCTGGCGTTGCCCGATGGGATAGGGGTGTGGTGGGCAAGCCGTCATCTGGGGTATCCGGTTCCGGAACGTGTGCCGGGTGTGGACCTGGTGATGCGCCTGGCCCAGCTTTCGGCACGCAAGGGTTATCGGATGTATTTCCTCGGCGCAATGCCAGGCGTGGCGGCGCGGGCGGCTGCCGTGCTCCAGTCGCGCTTCCCTGGCGCTGTGGTAGTGGGCAGTTATGCCGGGTCACCCCGGATCGAGGAAAATGCCGCTATCGTCCAGCGCATTCGTGCACAAAACCCTGACATCCTGTTTGTTGCCTTCGGCGCCCCGACACAGGATCTGTGGATCGCACGCAACCTGGAGGCATTGGGAGTACCGGTATGTGTGGGGGTGGGTGGCTCCTTCGATTATATTGCCGGGGTACGCCCATTGGCGCCCCAATGGATGCGCAGGGTCGGACTGGAATGGTTCCATAGGCTGATCACCCAGCCCTGGCGTTGGCGACGCATGCTCGCCTTGCCTGTTTTCGTGTGGCGTGTCTTATGGAGCAAATCGAACTGGAAGGATCCTCGTCCTGCCAACCCTCCATCTCATCTGTAGGTCAGACTATGATGTCTGAAGAGGGGCGGACGCTCGATCGATCATCCCTGGATGGCACCAGCATCGCTGGAGCAGCCTCGCTGATCGCCCTGGGAAATATTGCCAGTCGGGTGTTGGGGCTTCTCCGGGAGATGACGATCGCCTATCTCTTTGGCGCGAGTGGTTGGGTTTCTGCCTTCGAGGTGGCCAGCCGTGTGCCGCGCATGCTGTTCGACCTGCTCATCGATGGATTGGTGAGCAGTGCGCTGGTGCCCGTCTTCTCCGAACTGGCAGAACGTGATCGGCATGAGCTATGGCGCGTTGCCAGTCTGGTGCTGAGCTTGGTCACGCTTCTGATGGGCCTGGCTTTGCTGGTGATGGAAATAGGCGCGCACCAGATTGCCTGGCTGATGTCGGGAGGGTTCGACGCGCAGCTATTGCACACCACCGCATACCTGATGCGCTTGACCTCACCAGCGGTGGTCTTTCTCAGCCTCTCGGGTGTCACCACCGGCCTGTTGTATGCGCTCAAGCGCTTCACCCTGCCCGCGTTTGCGGTTGCCGTCTTTAATGCCAGTCTGGTGTTGGTGGCACTGGTATTGACCGGATGGTTGGGGCTCGGCGTCGAAAGCTTGGCGGTGGGTATGGTGGTGGGATCAGCAGCTCAGGTTGCGCTGCAACTGCCAGGGCTGCGCGGGGCACGGTTGCGCTTCAGTGTGAACGTGCACCACCCCATGTTGCGGCGGATCGTGAAGCTGTATATCCCTATTGTCCTCGGTCTGGTGATCAGTCAGGTGGGCATTGTCATTGATCGCAACTTGGCCAGCCGTACCGGAGAACAGAGCATCGCGTGGATGCGCTATGCCACCAGCGTTGTTCAGTTTCCGTTGGGCTTGGTGTCGGCTGCGATCGCGATGGCGATCCTGCCCACGTTAAGCCGGCTGGCGAGCCCGCCCAACCCGGCTCTTGGAGAGAAGAGTCGGCAAGAGCCCGCCGCAGAGTTTGCCAAGACGCTCAGCCAGGGCATTCGCATGGTGTTGGTGCTGATCCTGCCCGCTGTCGTGGGTCTGTTCACCATCGCGGAACCGTTGATCGCTTTAGTGTTCCAGCACGGCGACTTCACCGCTTATGACACGCAGCAGACGGCGCTGGCACTGCGCCTTTATCTGCTTGGCACCGCATTTGCTGCGATCGACTTGCCACTGGTGTTCGCTTTTTACGCGCGCCAAAATACTCTTACCCCCGCACTGGTGGGTGTGCTCGGCGTAGTCGTCTATTTGGTGGTTGCATTGGCGCCTGTCCTCTTTCGCGCGTTGCGCATGACCGACCTGGTGCTTGCGAACTCGGCCCAGCTGACAGTCCATGCCATTGTGATGTTGTGGTTGACACACCGAGAAGTCCCATTAGGAGGGCATGGCCTGGGAAATACCCTCGTGAAAGTGTTGCCGGCTGCTCTTGCTATGGGCGCTTTGACCTATTTTGTCCAGCTTCGGCTCCATGCTTATTTTCCAGGAGGAACTGTTCTGGAGAACTTTTTGATCGTCGCAGGTGCTGCCGCAGCCGGCTGCGGTGTTTATGGCGGTTTGCTGTTTCTCATGCGGGTGGAAGAAATGTATATGCTACTCACCCTGGTACGACGTCCTTTTTTGCGCTGGATGCGGTAGTGTGACGATGCGCATCGAACGTCTGGTGGTCGTCTTTCTGGATGGAGTGGGACTGGGCGAGACAGATCCGACCAAGAATCCCTTGGCTCGGGCGGACATGCCCATTGTGCGATCTCTGCTGGACGGGGGGTGTCTGGTGCGCGAACAAGCCGGCGCGGTCACGCGCCACGCGAGCTTGCTGGCGTTGGATGCACGCCTGGGTGTCCCTGGCCTGCCGCAGAGCGGCACCGGCCAGACGACGCTGTTAACCGGAGTGAACGCGCCTGCTCTATTGGGATATCACGATGGTCCTTATCCCAACCAACAGTTGCGTGCCCTATTGGGCCGTGCGAACCTGTTTCGCTCGCTTGCGGCCTCTGGTCATCCCGTCGCTTATGCCAATGCTTACACCGACCGCTTTCTGCACCGCATTGCGCGGGGAACACAACGCCTGAGCGCGAACAGCTGGGCAGCCTTGCTGGCCGGTCTCACCCTGCGCGGAGCGCAAGAGCTTCAGACAGGTCAGGCGGTTTCAGGATTGCTCACCAATGACTATTTTCATCAACAAGGGTACAAAGTCCCCCTCATCACGCCAGAGCAAGCGGGTAGAAACCTTGCTCTGCTGGCACGCGAGCACACACTGAGCTATTTTGAGTTGTGGATCACCGACCTGGCCGGACATCGACAGGATTGGGAGCTCGCCCTCAACCTATTGCAGCAGCTCGATCGTTTCCTCTCCGGCATCCTGGGCCACCTTGATCTAACGCGCTCAGCAGTGTTCGTCATCAGCGATCATGGCAATCTGGAGGATATGAGCACGTCACGCCATACTCTCAATCCGGCTATGGCTCTGTTGATCGGTGCCCATCATGCCGCGATGGCCGCGCAGTTGAACGATCTGACCGATGTGACACCGACGCTGCTGAGCACCATGACGCAGACATAGCGGGTGCATACCAAGAACCCTATATCGAGGTTGCCGAAGTTCCCGCGTTTCAGTTTCTCGGCAATGGGACTTGAGGTGGAAGTCGTCCGGTGCACTTTATTGACAAAGCGCCGAAGGCGTGTATGAATCTCCCTAAATCGTTTTTTCAGTGAGGAGGAAGGATGCGATGCAACCGCGTGTTGGTTTTATTGGTCTGGGGATTATGGGGCGCCACATGGTCAATCACTTGCTGAACGCAGGCTATCCGCTGGTAGTATACGATATCGTGCCACAGGCGATGGAAAGTGCCCTCAACGCCGGCGCCCAGGCGGGTAGTTCGTGCAAGGATGTAGCCACACGCAGTGATATTGTCATTTCGATGGTGCCCGACTCGCCTGATGTTGAAGCAGTGGCATTAGGAGAGGAAGGTATCATTGCAGCAGCACGGCCTGGGCTGATCTACATCGATATGAGCACCATCGCGCCGCAGACGGCCATCAGGGTGGCCGAAGTGCTCGGCCAGAAGGGAGTGCGGTGTCTCGATGCCCCGGTGAGCGGCGGCGAGGTGGGCGCTCGGACAGCCAGCCTTTCCATCATGGTCGGCGGGCCGAAGGATCTGTTTGACGAGATGTTGCCATTGTTTCAGGTGATGGGCAAGACGGTCACCTATTGTGGCACTCACGGCGCAGGCCAGACGGTCAAGGCGTGCAACCAGATTCAGGTGGCGCTCAATTTCGTCGGCATGGCTGAGGCATTGGTGTTGGGCGCCAAGGCGGGTGTGGACCCGGCCATCATCCTGAAAGTGCTGAGCGCCGGCTACGCTCAAACGCGAGTGATGGATGTGCGCGGCCCCAAAGTGATCAAAGGAGAGTTCGAGCCAGGGTTCAAGAGCAAGTTCCACTACAAAGACCTGAATATCATCATGGCGACGGCGCGTGATCTGAAGGTTCCGCTGCCCGCCACAGCAATTGCCCACGAGCTGTTCAGCGCATTGCTGGCGGCGGGCCGCGGCGAGATGGATCATTCCGCTGTTATCACTGTGTTGGAGGATTTGGCGGGCGTCAAGGCACGCACCTCTCAAGTGACTCAAGACTGAACCGCACAACCCAGGTCATCATCCAGCGAAAACAGGCGGGTGGCATCACCTTTGCGCTCGAGGCGCTGCGCAGAAGCGCCCCATGACCTTTAAGGATGCTGTTGGGAAGAGAAATATGGAAATTGAGCTGGCATATGGCAAGACGGGGTTGACCATCGAGCTCCCGGACGAACTAGATGTCACCGTCGTGACACCGCGTTACGTTCCGGCGGTAGAGGAGGAACGGACTGGACTATTAGAAGCGTTGACCAGGCCGATCGATTCGCCTCCCTTGCGCGATTTGGTGAAACCGACTGACCGAGTGGGTATCGTCTTCAGCGACATCACACGTCCGACGCCCAACCATTTGGTGGTGCCCGCTGTGCTCCATACTCTCGACCACGTCCCAGCACACCATATCACCCTGTTCAACGCACTTGGCACTCACCGCCCCAACACCGATGAGGAGCTGCGGGGTATGCTGGGCGATGATGTGGTGAGGCGCTATCGCATCGTGCAGAACAACGCCTTTGATCCCACCACGCAGGTGTGCCTGGGGATGAGCCAATTCAACCACGAGATCTGGGTGAATCGCGAATTCTATGAGTGTGACGTCAAGATCTTGACCGGTTTCATCGAGCCCCATTTCTTCGCCGGGTTCTCAGGTGGAGGCAAGGCGATATTGCCCGGCATGGCAGGACAGCGCACCGTGCTTGGGAATCACGACGCGGTGATGATCGCACATCCCAATGCCACTTGGGGAGTGGTGGAACACAATCCTATCCAGGAGGAGATCCGCGAAGTGGCCGAAAAGGTCCATCCGACATTTCTCCTCAATGTGGCGCTCAACCGTGAGAAACGCATTGTGGGGGTCTTTGCCGGCGATCTGGACTCAGCTTACGCAGCCGGATGCCACTTCGTCAGGGGCCATGCCATGGTAGCAGTGGAACAACCCTTTGACATCGTCATCACCAGCAACTCCGGTTATCCCTTGGACCTTAATCTATATCAATCGGTCAAGGGGATGAGCGCCGCAGCGCAGATCGTCCGGCCGGGCGGGGCGATCATCATTGCCGCCAGCTGCTGGGATGGAATCCCTGAGCACGGTATGTACGGGGAGCTCCTGCGTGCATGTGACAGTCCTCAGGCGGTTCTGGAAATGGTCTCACAACCTGGCTTCCTCAAACAAGATCAATGGCAGGTGCAAATCCAGGCCCAGATCCAGCTCAAGGCGGATGTGTACCTCTACACGGACAACTTGACGGATGAGCAAATCTATGGTGCGCTGCTGAAACCCAGCCACCGCATCGAAGACACTGTGATGCAGCTGCTGAAGCAGATGGGACGCGATGCGCGCATCTGTGTGCTCCCGGAAGGACCGCAGACAATCCCGTATGTGCTATCCTGAGTGAAGTACCGCTGACAGCGCCCTTGTTGGGGAGATGGGAGGTGTCCGATCGCTCCTCGATCGTTTTTCTACCCTTTTGTTTTCGAAGGTTATTAGTACTATAATGTATGGGATAATTTGAGAAAATCGGAACATGGGTTGAAGAGCACACGTCATAATATCGCTGCGATCCATCTCCAAGATGGGCTATAGCGGAACCTTATTGGGAACTGCGAAGCGGGAGCGCCTATGAGTATTTCCTTGTTATTAGCCGACGATCATGCGGTGGTGCGCGCCGGCACGCGACAATTGTTAGAACGCCAACCGGATATGCGAGTGGTGGGGGAAGCCTCTAATGGTGAGGAAGCAGTTCGGTTGGCCGTGCAGCTGAAGCCTGATGTTGTGATTATGGATGTGCGCATGCCAGGTATGTCGGGCGTGGAGGCAACGCGTCGGATCAAACAGGAAGCACCGCAAGTGGCGGTGCTCGTGCTGACAGCACACGACGACGATGAGTATATCTTTGCACTCCTCCAAGCTGGTGCGAACGGATACCTGTTGAAGACAGCCGAGATTGATGAGCTGGTCCGTGCCATTCGAGCGGTGGCCTCGGGTCGTTCCATGTTGGATCCTGTGGTAGCCGGCAAAGTGATGGCTCAGTTTGCCAGCGGTCGTGCCCCTGCAGAATGGACTCCTGGCGCCAAGAAAGATGAGTTTGAGGGCTTGACCGAGCGCGAACTGGAGATTCTCCGTCTGGTCGGCAAGGGTCTTACCAATAAGGAGATCGGTCGCAAGCTCTTCATCAGCGATCGTACAGTTCAGGCGCATCTATCCAACATTTTCTCCAAATTAGGGGTTGGGTCGCGCACAGAAGCCGCTATGTACGCGGTCAGGCGGGGATGGGTCACCGACTATGAGGATCCCGAGCGAGATGAATAGATGGAATGGTTGCAGCGGTGTGACATAAGCGGGTTGATCAGGCGGAGCGGGCTTGTTGGGCTCGTGGTTATCGTGCTGGCTGGTTGTGCCCTAAACCCGTCGTCCCCTAGGGTGTTGAGCGATGTGCCCGCTGTTAACCCTGGGATCCCGGTCGAGCCCGTTACGCTGGAAGTGTGGCTGAGCTTAGATATGTTGGCGCCGGATCCACTTTTTGAGGAGCTGGCAGCCGATTTCGAGCAGGCGTATCCCAATGTCAACGTCAATCTCCACGGATTTGTCTATCAAAGTATCCCCGACCGGGTAAAGAAGGCGCTCCAGGTGGGGGATCCACCTGATGTGGTGCAAGCCCATGTGGCGGCGATGGCAGCGCGGGGCTTTGCCGAGCCTTTGGACAATCTGTGGGATGCCTGGGGAGCCCAGGACGAATTTCTTCCCCAGGCGATGGAGCAGGTCACCTGGGACCGCGTGAAATATGGGGTCCCTCTGGATATTTACACCCTGGTGCTCATTTACAACAAAGCTCACTTTGACGAGGCGGGGCTGGCATATCCCGACGCCAGCTATACGTGGAAGCAATTCGCTGCTGATGCCGCAGCGTTGACGCGCCCGGATGGCACACGCTATGGAGTGGGGTTCACCACGGATCCGTGGCATGTGTTTGCCTGGTTGGCAGAAGCCGGAGGTAACTTGGTGGCAGGTGATTCGTTCATTGGATATCGGTTCACGCTGGATGCCACAGCAAATATCGAAGGATTGCGTTTTCTCGCCATGATGGCACGCAACGGATATGGTCCCTTGCCGACAACCCGTCCCCGCGATCACGAGGATCCACGCAAGTTGTTTCTGGCGGGCAAGATCGCTATGTTCTTCGGTACACCCTATGATATCCACTACATCATCACCCATGTGCCAGACTTTCCAATAGGAGTGACCACATTACCGAAAACACCCGCCGGCGCCTCAGCCGCTTCAGCCCTGGGTAGCACCGGGTTGTTCATTCCGCGCGGCAGCCGCAACCGGCAGATAGCGTTCGAGTTTATGAAGTGGGCAACCAGCGATCGATACGGTTTAGCGATGGCGCGTCGTTTAGGTCGTTACCCAGCGCGCAGTTGGCTGTTGTCCACACCCCATTTCGCCGGGGATCCTTTGTTAAAGCCCTTCCTGGCCCAGTTGGAATCAGCCCGCCCTTACATACTCGATGCATTTCCAGAGGCGGAGCGGGCCTATGCAGATGCTATCAAAGCCGCTTTCTACGGCGCTGATCCTGCCGATGCGCTGCGCCTTGCCCAAGAAGAAGCGAATCAATACGCAGGAAAGCTGTCCAGAGAACTTCAGTGATGGTCTTGGGCAGGCGGTATGCGATTCCCAGCATTTGAGGCCGTTGTGCGATTCATCAAAAAGTTGGACAGTCTCTCTGTCCTGGCAGTGATTTTCACTGCTCTGCCTTTGACCGTGCTATTGGGACTCTCCGTCGCGGCCGTTTTCTATGTATATCAACAGGTGGCTGAACAACTGGCGTTGAGTCGCAACGAGGAGATCGCCCGTATCTCCGCCGACCGCCTTTCGGAGAATTTGGCAGGCTTCGTGCGCGTGTTGACCACTATCGCGCGTCTTGACATCGTGCGCAGCGATGATCCCGCCCAGCAAAAGAATGCCCTGGTACAAGCACGGGACCTGCTCCTGGATTTCGATGGGGGGGTCATCGTGCTCAATCGCGATGGTATCTGCACGGTGACAGAGCCCTATCGCCCCGATCTCTTAGGCCAGGATTTTTCGAACCGTCCTTACTTTCAGGTGACACGTCAGATGAAAATGGTCACTTTCTCGGACATCATGCAGGAGGAGGGATCGGGCGAGGACATCATCGTAGTCGCCGTGCCGATTCTGTCGCGTGATGGCGAATTTCGTGGCATCCTCTCGGGCCGTTTTTATGTGCAATTCCAACGTATCGGTGAGGAGATCCGCAAGCTCTATGGCGATGAGGTCGGTGAAGCATATTTGATCGATCGGAACGGCAGGGTGATCTACCATCCTAACTATGCCTTTCTCGGCGCCGATTTCAGCCAGCGCCTTTCGGTCAGCCGCTTGCTGAGCGGTGACCGGCAGGGCGCTGTGCTTGTGGAGGGTGAAGATGGCATATGGCGTGTGGTCGGTTACGCCACAGTGGGAGTTACAGGCTGGGGGTTGGTCGTCCAGGAACCTTGGGCCGAAGTGGTGGCACCGGCCGTGCGTTCGTTGCAGCCCATCGTCGTGGCACTTGTGATCGGTATCGGGGTGCTGGTGACCTTGCTGCTCATGGGAGTACAGCGCGTCGTCGGTCCAATCACCCGGATGGCTGCTTATGCGCGTTTGGTGGCTGCCGGTGACTACACGGTGCACGTGCCTGCCAATCCGATCCGCGAGCTGCGCGACATGGCCGACGCGTTCAACGAGATGGTCGAGCAAATCGCACGTTATCAGGCGGGGCTGCGCCAGTATGTGGCCGCCATCACCAAGTCACAAGAAGAGGAGCGCCGTCGCATCGCGCGTGACTTGCACGATGACACCATTCAAGCGCTGATTGCCATCGGACAACGTCTGGAGCTGGCCCGTGATTTGATTTACGAATCACCAGATGATGCGGTCGAGCAACTGCGCGATCTGCGCAAAATGGTGACGCGCACGATCGAATCGGTACGCGCATTCAGCCGCGACCTGCGTCCGACCGCATTGGAAGATTTGGGACTGGTGCCGGCATTACAATACTTGGTCAACAACCTGATCCAAAAGGATGGCACGGATGCCTCCTTGGATGTGGAGGGCTCTCCAGAGGGATTACCGCCCGACTTAGAAGTCACCGTTTATCGCATTGTCCAAGAAGCACTCACCAACGTCCGCCGTCACGCTCAGGCCTCCCAGGTGCAGGTGCGCGCTCAATTCTTGCCCCATTTAGTGATTATCACGGTGCGCGATAACGGCATCGGATTCGAGATCCCGGACGACATTACCGAGCTCGCCCATCAGGGCAACTACGGTCTGGTGGGGTTACGTGAAAGAGCGCAGCTGTTTGGAGGTCAATTGATCATCACCTCACAACCCGGTGCAGGCACCGAAGTCCAGGTCCTTCTGCCACGTCAGTTGCCACCACCTCCGACACCCCCCGAGCGAATGACCGTCGCGCGATCAACTCCGCAACGTTGAACTGCCATCCCGAAAATCTCTGCTACGCATAATAGCCTAGTGACATGTCCAAAGAATAGGCAGTTTGCCCGTTGAGAGGGGCGAGCGAACGCACTATACTGGAGGATAGTTCGGCATATCTATCGTGAGTGCCATTGTGTGTATGAAAGGGATGCTATTGCAATGGAAGCCACGGTGATCTTCCTGTTGGTCTTGGCATTGGTTGGAGTCGCATATGCTCAGTGGCATCGGGGTGTTGTGCGCACCACCGCTCCCCTTTCGCTTGACGGAGAGGAGCACAACGATCTCATCGCGCTTGTCACAACCAAACCTCAGCGACCAGTGAGCTAAGGTCGAATTCTTCTTCGCTCCATCCGTATTTTGCCTTCTTTTATTCTTCCAATCTAGGAAAACCTGTAGCTCTATCGAGGACACAGCCGGCACCTTATACGACCCACAAGGTGTCCTATTCTCGTGGTGGTGTCAAGGTGCGATGGTGCCGCAGCAACGGGCCCTGCGTCAGTTGGACGCCGCCACTCGTTTTGTTTCCTGCAACTGCGGCATATATTACCAAATACCTGTTCCAAAATGTCAAGACCTTTGCTATAATGTGGTTAGTGAAACGAGAGACTGTGACGGTCTATGATCGAGACAGCGAACCTGAGCAAACACTTTGGTTTGATTCGCGCCGTGGATGGCATCGATCTAAATGTACGTGAGGGAGAGGTGCTCGCTTTGCTCGGCCCCAATGGAGCCGGCAAGACGACCACGGTGCGCATGTTGGCTGCCATTCTCAGACCAACTGCCGGTTGGGCGCGTATCGCTGGCCTGGATACGGTGCGCGAAGCGCGTCAGGTGCGTCGCATCGTGGGACTGTTGACCGAGGCACCTGGTCTTTACTCGCGTATGCGGGCTCTGGAATACCTGGATTTCTTTGGACAACTGCACAGGTTGTCTCCTGCTCAGCGCACGATACGAAGTGAGCATCTATTGCGACGCTTCGATTTGTGGGATGCACGCTATCAACGCCTTGGCGAATATTCAAAAGGGATGCGGCAGAAGCTGGCGCTGGTGCGGGCTATGTTGCATGATCCGCTGGTGCTTTTTCTGGATGAGCCAACCTCGGCAATGGATCCTTACAGCGCACGTCAGGTGCGTGAGGCGATCCTCGAGTTACGCCGCGAAAAACGTACCATCATATTATGCACGCATAATCTCGGTGAGGCGGAGACGTTAGCGGACCGCATTGCTATCATTCGGCGCGGTCGTATCGCTGCACTGGGGAGCGTTCCAGAGCTGAAGCGCCGCCTGCTGGGTGACCCACTGTTCGAATTACGCCTGGGGACATCGTTGGACGGGCTGTTGCCTCTACTGGAGGACCTGGTTCAGCTGCGCGAATACGGTGACAATTGGGTGCGTTACACGACCCAAACGCCTGAGATGGTGAACCCGCGGCTGATGCAGCGTTTGATCGAACACGGAGCACCGGTCATTACGTTAAGTGAGGTGCCGCGTAACCTGGAGGAAGTCTATCTGCGCATTGTAAACGAGGTGCAGAGCGATGCGGCATAACCACTTGGTCGGGTAGGTTGGGAAAGAATGGACACGTCTCTTCCCGAAAGCAAAGAGATCACGTTGCGTGAACGTTTATATCTCGCTCTAGTGGTCACCCGGCGCGAGCTACGTGATAGCTTGCGCGATTGGCGCATCACAACTCCTATCTTTATCCTTACCCTGTTGTTCCCCTTTCTGATGAACTTCACTGCTGGGATGGCACGTGACTTTGTGCTGCACTATGGGGGTCAAAACGCGCTGATCGCAGAGCGCCTCAATCCATTTCTTCTCATGATCGTGGGATTCTTTCCCGTGACTTTCTCCCTGGTGTTGGCCCTGGAGACCTTTGTGGGGGAGAAAGAACGGGGTAGTCTGGAGCCGCTGTTGTCCATGCCCATTTCCGATGGCGAACTCTATCTGGGCAAGATGTTGGCAGCATTGATCCTGCCGTTGGCGGCGAGCTATCTGGCCATTTCCGTCTATCTGACCGGCATGGTTCTCAGCGCGGGCTGGCTGCCTGAGGGGCTTATGCTGCTTCAGATGCTCTTGCTCAACAGCATGGAAGCTTCGGTGATGGTCTCGGCTGCCGTGATTGTTTCCAGCCAAACTTCCAGTGTGCGCGCTGCTAATCTGTTGGCCAGCTTTATCATCATCCCGATGGCCTTGCTGGTACAGGCCGAGAGCATCCTGCTCTTTTGGGGACAATATGATGTCTTGTGGTGGATCATCGCCGCACTGGGCGTGGCGAATCTGATCCTGGTGCGCATGGGGATTCGCATCTTCAATCGCGAAGAGATCCTGGCAAGGGAAGTGGATGAGCTCAACCTGCGTAGCGTGTTGCGGGACTTCCTCGGGTATTTTCTGCGCCCCCCTGAACAGGCGTTGCAACGCGGAACGTATCCCCCACCTGACCTGAAGCGCATGCTGTGCCACGACATCCCCCACATGTTGCGGACGCACTGGCCATCTCTGGCAGTGGTGCTGCTCACTTTGGTGGGGGCTGTCGCTCTGGGTGTTTCTTCAGCGGCGCAATGGCCGTTGCCAGAAGGGGCCATCCGCCTCGATACCTTACCGCAGGACACTTTCGAACGAGTTCCTCAGTTGGGTTTTCTGCCACGCTTTAGCGTTACTGGGGTGTTCTTCAACAATTTACGGGCTCTGGCGCTGGCTGGCCTGCTAGCCCTCTTTTCGTTTGGGGTTATGCCGTTGGTGTTACTGATGGCACCTCTGGCTTTGGTGGGCTTCTTCGCCGCGCAAGTGGCTGCGCTGGGTTATAGTCCACTGGTCTTCGTGGCGACGTTCATTCTGCCGCACGGGATCATCGAGCTGCCTGCAGCAATCATTGCGACCGGATTCGCCCTCCGCATCGGTGCTGCATTGGTTTCACCGCCTTTTGGTCTCGATGTGGGTCAGGGTATCCTCCTGGCGCTGGCGGACTTCCTCAAGATGTTTCTCTTGCTTGTGGTGCCTTTGCTGTTCCTCGCCGCCATACTGGAAGTGGAGCTCACTCCACAAATCGTGCTGGCTGTGTACGGCGTGCATTCGTAGTGCTCATCGCTCGCTCCCCCTCGGAATATCTTCGGGGGTGCTGGGGGAGATTTCACCTGGTGGGACATCCCTATGGCAGACCCGGTCGCCGACGCGATGGGACACGACTAACGCGCATTCCACCGGGTAGTACGTCCTATCTCTTCCCGGAACATAGCGATCTGCCGGCCCCGGTCATCGCGCAGCTCCAGCTTCCATACTCCAGCCGACTGAGCCGGCGCGATTTCAAGGGTTCTGCGGAATGCTTGTCCTGGCGTCAGTGAGACGTTCCAGGAGGCGGTTACTCGCCCATTGTGCCACAGTCGCATGGGGCCTTCCAGAGCGGAAGTCACCGCCGCGGCCACTTCTACCGTGGTAGAGGATAGGGCTAAGTTGAGCGCCGCCTGCTCATTGGCATATGTAAAGCCGCCTGTATGATTCACGGAGTACCAATATTCTTGCCAGCTGACTGTCTGACCAGGGGCCAACGTCACCTCGTCCCAGAAAGTGGGCGCCAACCCGGCCCACAGCTCAAAGTAGCGGCTCTCATCGTCCGTCCAGACGGCAGCCGGGATGTCACCCAGACTGAATATCTTAGCGCCACGGGTTATCGGGTGTGGAAAGACGCGCACCACCCCTAAATGGGTCTGGTGGTTGTATGCCCCCATAAAATCGGCCGTGATGGCAGGGTAAGCGAACACACCGAGATACTTTTGCCAATTGCTGGCACGACTCATATCGCGCCCCCTGAACTCCGGCCAGGTCATCAGCTTTCCAGGACCGGGCAGATCTTTGTCCCCACTCGAGTGAACCATCACCCGGTCGACCGGCAGAATAAACTGGAGTCCTGCCTCGGCCTGCGGACTGCCCAAGCTGAACATACCGTTGATCCAGAACTTGTAGCGTACCGGATCGCGGGTCGGGTTGGTGATCTGGGGGATCAGCGTGAAATAGGAATGTTGATCATCCAGTTGAACCGTGATGGTACAGACAAGCCCGGAATGTTCCTCCACATCGCGCAACGAAACGCTGACACGGTCCGGATGACGTTCGATGGTGTAGTGCCAGGGCGTCGCCTCGCTCAGTCCATGTTCATCCAGGGGCAATGCCCACTCCATGCCACCTGTCGCCAACCACCATCCGCGGATGCCCCAGTGGGTCGGTTTGAGCACCGGATTCGAGTAGAAAAGGTTATGACCGCTCGCTTTATCGACCCAACGGTACAGGCGCCCACCCAGCTCGGGGAGGATGGTGAGCTGGAGATAACGATTTTCCAAAACGAGGGCACGATATGTGCGCGGCGAGGGTGGACCTACTTTGTTATGATCGAGTCGCGGATAGGGATACACCGGGTCATCCGGCGTGGTCGGCAACAGCGCTGATTGATAATCATAGGTCATCAGCGAGAGGCTGGTTTCATAGACGACTGGCGACATCGCCTTCGTCACGGTCGGGGACGCCACACGCGAAGGATGAGGCGCGGAGGTCGTCTTGGCCGAAGGGAGCCTGGGCGGTGTGGTGACGGGAAAAGTGGCCGAAAGGCTGCCGGAAGGTGAAGATGCGGAAGTAGGAATGGGCAAAGTTGATGTCGTAGGGGAAACGCGCGGCTCACGGTCCTTTGTTATCTCTGTGCCGGGTGTACAACCGCTCGACAGAGCTAGACATAGACCCAGCAGAAAGCCAAGACGTGCAAAGATTCGTCGAGCAAGGCCTATGTGCGGCGACGGCATCTAGTGTCGCTCCCGCTGGACCGCGCCCACTTCTCGGACGAAATAATGCGGCTGCAAACACTCTCCCGTGGCATAAGCTAGCGCATCCTGCCAATGACGCAATGCACCCGGCTGGAAGACCCGCTCCTTTAAGTAACTTCCCACCGCCGGATCGCTCACGAGGCGTGGCCCTGCATTTGCCTGCCCTCCCAGCACATCCCGCTCAATGGCAGCGCGCAACTGCGAGGCTATCATCTCTCCTAACAGGTAGTTGTGGTAATATACCGGCGCGGTGCTGAGGTGTATCTTGGCGGCCCAGTCCGGTGCGTTCCGTCCTTCTGGGCGGGTGACACCCTGGAAGTGTTCCACCAGATCCCACCATAGCTGGTTGAGATTCTGGTGTGGGTCGTGATAAAGCGCACGCTCAAAATAGCTCATCACCGGCACCCAGCGACCCATGATGAGCAACTCCGCTGCGGCGTACTGACGCAGCGCGCGTTCTATTTGGTGTGCTTCGTCAGCACGTTCTGGGATGTATGAGCTGATCCAATCGACGTCACTCGCCAGCCGCCCCATCAGAATGGCGACCGCCTCGGTCACCAGGATGTGCGCTGGTTGGCGCAATAGGTAGGGCAGGCGTATATCCAGGTACTTGTCATAGACGGCATGGCCCAGTTCATGCAACAGAGTGGACATCCACTGGTAGTTGGGGCGCAGATTACACAGCATGCGCACATCCCCTTTGCGGTCGATGTGGATACAATAGGCATGCTGTTGCTTGTTGGCGCGTTCGTATAAGTCACTGCGTGCCAGGATGTCATCCACCTGCAACCCCAGCGCGTGGTAGAAGCGTCGGCCCAATGCCACCAGGTCCTGGTTGGCGTAGGTGTTTGTCAAAAACAGATGGACTGCCGGATCCACCATCGGAGCTTCCTGAAAGAAGGGGTCACTATAATGCCACGGACGTAATGCTTGTGGCGAGACTCCAAAACGCGCGCTCAGCTGGGCGTCCAGGGCAGACTTATAGGCCTGGTAGATAGGGCGGAGCTGACGGTCCAGCTCATCCCACAGAGTGAACAGCTGCGCCTCATCCAGCTCTTGGAGTGTCAGACGCATCGTGTAGTAGTTGTCAAAGCCGCTGTTGCGCGCAACCCGATTGCGTATCTCCACCAGCTCGAGCAGCTGGGAGGCAACACGGTCGCCGATCTGCTTGCTTGCCTCCCAGGCTTGCTGGCGCAGCACGTTATCCGTC
This sequence comes from Ardenticatenia bacterium, assembly GCA_003130875.1. Taxonomy (GTDB): domain Bacteria; phylum Chloroflexota; class Anaerolineae; order 4572-78; family NAK82; genus NAK82. Next base: position 50,444 of record QEXY01000089.1, on the reverse strand, counting down.
GATTCACGCAGAATCTCTTTGATCTCATTATCACTCACCGTCTTGCCATTCAAAACAGCGCGGAACGTATTAAACTCTTTCTCCAGGTCCGCTTCGCGTTGGCTGATCTCTCGGATGGTCTCGTCGTCCATCTGGTTGCCCAGAAACTGATAGCGCAGCAGGGTCACTTGGCGGGCGAGCACTGGATCTGTCGGAGGATATTCCTCACAGAGGGCATTGAAGCGCTCAAAAGTAGCGCGATCGGCATATAGATGGCGCAACGCAATCTGCAGTCGCACATATTCTTGCTGGTGCTCAGGTCGGCTGGTCGTGGTGAAATACCAGTACGCCAGAGCAGCCTGAGTTTCTATCTTCTCGACTTGAGCGGCAAACTGTTCCACGAAATCGGCAAGTGTGTTGGCGTTCATTCTTCTGGTTCATCCTCGTCGGTGATGAGTTGCTCTGCGTGTTCGGTGCGCACCCACAGCGTCAGGAGTTGTCCCTCCGGAACCTGGCGCCAGCGCGCTGCCACGATCTCGATCTCGGCGCGTGTGCTGGCCGGTGCATAAGGCGCATGACGCATGGGATAGTTCAAGCGCGCCGGACGTCCCTCCGCCCAGGCACGTCGACAGCGTTCCACCAGCCCTGGACCGTTGAGGGTGCGCATGTCGCACGAGGCGACAACAGTCGGTACAGGCCCCTCTGCCAGTGAAGCCACCCACAGTTGATCGGCAGGTTTGAACCGGGGTGGTGGCCCCTCGACGATGGTAATGTAGGCGATTTGATCGGAATTAAACTTATCTGCCATAGATCTTCCTGATCACAAGTAACCGTGCTGACGAAACCATCGGAAGGTGTCTTCCGCTGTGATGGTGAACGGACGGGATGTATGTCCCAGCTCGCGGCGCGCGCGCGAGGTGTTCAGCGGCTGCCAATATGGCACAGCTTGTAGGACGTCACCGCCCAGGATGCCCAGCCACCCAGCCCAGTGTCCCAACCGTGCAATGATAGAAGGGGACAGACGCAGCCAGGGCGGACGCCGACCCGCCACGCGTGCTATGATGGTGAGCATTTCGCGATAGGTCATTGTCTCGCCGCCCAGAATGTAGCGTTGTCCCACCTGTCCCCTTTCGACGGCGCGCACGTGGGAGGCCGCTACATCGCGCACATCCACGACGTCTTGGACGCCATCCGGATAGAAGAAAACCCATCCTCTAGCTGCCATCAGGAATAGCTTTCCACTGGTCGGCTTTACGTCCCCCGGCCCGAACACAGCCGTCGGGCACAGCGCCACCACCGGCAATCCGGAGGACAGAGCCATCTCTTCCATAACAATTTTCACGTTGAAGTAGCAGATGGGCAAGTCGTTCAGTTGATAAACATCGCGTTCATCGGCCAAACGGCCAGGTTCACGGGGTCGGCCAATCGTGCTCAGGGAGCTGGTATAAATCAAAAGGTCGGGTTTGGCGCGACGGAAAGCCCGCAGAACGTTTTCCATCTGGATGCGCGCCTGCTCGATTTGCGCCGTAGCGTTGCGGCTGGAACGGGGATAATAGCCTGCCGCGTGGAAAACCACCTGACAACCCGACATCGCTTCCACGAGCGAGTCACAGTTGTCCAGGTCGGCATAGCACCATGAGAACCGTCCTGGTGCAACCAGGTCGGCAATGGCACCTTGGCGTTGCGCAGCGCGCCGGGTGCCACGGACTTGCCATCCGTGTTCCACCGCTGCACGCGCTATGGCGCCGCCTATAAACCCTGTTGCTCCGAGGACGAGTGCCTGCATCAGCCATCGACAGTGATCACAACTTTGATGGAACCTGTGCGTTTGTCACGTGCCGTGGCAACTGCCCGTTTCCATTCAGACAAGGGAAAGCGATGGGTGATGAGCCCTTCCACCTGCAACTTTCCGTGACGCATCAGATCGATCACCACTTCGTAAGTGTGACATCGCCTGCCCTGCCAGCTTTCAGCACCGTGGGCCAGCACACCAGCGAGCTCGACCTCTTGGTGCCAGATGGGACTCAGATCCACATGGAAGCGTGCCATTTTCACACCGAGCAGCACCACACACCCGCCGGCGCGAGCCCACCGCAGACAATCCTGAATAGATTTTGCAGAGCCGACACAGTCGTAAATCACATCGAAGCCGCCCAGCAACATACGATTGTTGAACAGACCCCGATACAGCTTGGCATGGGTGATGCGGGCGGTCATTTGGTAACCATCTTCATCTCGGACCACCTCGTGTGCACCCAATCGGTGTGCCATTTCCGCTTGATGGGGATGGCGGGTCACGATGGTGACATGGCAATCAGGCGCCAGGGCACGCACACATTGTAACGTGCTGAGCCCGATCACCCCGCCACCTAGGATCAAAACTTGCTGACCAGGCTGTGGCAGACAACGCAGCACCGCGCGCACCGGTGTACTGATCGGCTCGACCATCATCGCTTGATCGTCGGTGAGGTCAGTGGGCATCGCGTAGAGTTCCGTCTCGTGAGCGATGAAACTGTCTCCCCATCCCCCTCCTACTCCTTGGATGCCCAACCCCATCGAGGCATTCTCGCAGCGTGTGTAATTGCCCGCAGCGCAGTGGGGACATGGTGGATCGATTTCCTGGCTCAGACACGTGGGATTCGTGAAGCGTGAATCCATAATCACGCGATCTCCCACCTTAAGGCGGGTCACCCCAGGGCCTATTTCGACCACATGACCGACGATTTCGTGGCCAAGATAGAAGCGCTGAGTAGAGGGCAAGGCAAACGGCGCAATATCGATGTTCGCTTCCGCAAACAACAAGCTGAGATCGCTGCCACAGATGCCACACTGACGGTTACGCACACGCACCCAACGCGGCCCGGGCAACTCCGGGTCGGGCATGTCGACCCAGTGGGCATGGGAAAGCGCACTATAGGCAACACCGGGCCACACCGGTTTGAGTGCCTTAACAAGCAGAGCCCGGGGGATATTTTTGTCGATGTAAACGGCACGCAAGCGTCATTCCTCCCACTTACGCAACACCAGACAGCTGTTTTGGCCTCCGAAGCCAAAGCAATTGACCATCACCGTCTTGACAGGGGCTGGGCGCCCTACATTGGGCACGTAATCGAGATCACATTCTGGATCAGGTGTTTCATAGTTGATGGTGGGCGCAATGGTGTTGGTGAGCATCGCCTGCACTGCGGTCACTGCAGAAATCGCTCCGGCGGCACCGATCATATGGCCTAGGGCACCTTTGTTAGAGCTGACCGGCACTCGATAAGCGGCTTCCTCACCCAGTGCCATCTTGATCGCCTTCGTCTCGATCGCATCGTTCATTTTTGTAGCTGTGCCATGGGCGACGATCCAGTCGAGATCGGAAGGGGAGACATGTGCTTCTTGCAATGCAGCTCGCATCGCGCGTGCTGCTCCCTCGCCGGATGGATCGGGTGCGACAACGTGATAAGCATCACACGTGAGGGAATAGCCCAACACCTCGGCCAAGATCGTGGCACCACGTTGCCGGGCATGTTCGAGAGTTTCCAACACGAGCACAGCAGCCCCTTCTCCCACAACGGTGCCATCACGATTCAAGTCGAAAGGAGCACATGCCCTCTCCGGTTGATCGTTCTTGACCGAAGTGGCACCCAGGCGAGCAAATCCTGCCACAGACAAGGGAGATAGCACAGCCTCCGATCCTCCCGCGATCATAACGTCGGCATCATCCCAGCTGAGCTTACGCACCGCTTCTCCCAAGGAAATTAAACCTGTGGCACATGCCCCGCTCACCGAGTTGACGGGCCCTTTGATCTCCAATTCAATGGCCACTGCACACGCTACGGTGTTGATGAGGATAGCGGGGATCAACGTGGGGTTAATCTGGCGCACCCCCCTTGAGTCCAGGATCAGCCGTTGCTCCTCCACGATGCTGGAGCCTCCCATCGAGCTGCCGATCTCGACCCCGATGCGCGTCCTGTCTTCCTGCGAAAAGTCGAGTTGGGCCTGCGCGACCGCTTGCTTAGCAGCCGCTACCCCATATAGAATGAAGGGGGAGAGTCGACGCGCATCGCGCGGATGAACGTACTGGGTCGCATCAAATCCTTTGACAAAGGCAGCCATTTGGGTAGGATATTGGCTGACATCCCAGTGGGTAATGCGGGTTACCCCTGATTTTCCCGCGATAAGCGCTTGCCATGTGCTGGGGACATCCAAGCCCAGGGGCGTTATGGCACCCATACCAGTTACGACTACGCGTCTTCTACCGTTCCAGGAGAGAATGTTCGCCATAAAGATCTACCTGTCTATTGACAATGTAGTGTTGCGGTATACAATGTATTCGGTGACTAGGTATGGCTCCGTGTTGTTGAACGCAACCTCACCATCGGGTGAGGGCTTGTCCATTATGGAGTGTGCACCAGTCTAGTCTAACCGTACCACGTTGTCAAGGAATATTCTGGCACGCAGCCAAATGGCGTTGGAACTGGGTAGCCGGCTATGAAAATTAAGCTGACACGGCGACAACAGGCATTTTTAGACAAACTGTTTGACCTCTATCGCGAGTTTGGGCAGCCGGTGCACTACTCTGTAGTGGCAGAGCGGCTGGGCGTCAACCGTTTTTCTGCCTATGATATGCTTAAGGCACTTGAAGAGAAAGGGGTCGCAGCCTCAGCTTACGCGCCCAAAGGGGATCAGAGAGGACCCGGTCGCTCTATGGTGTTGTTTTATCCCACGTACCGCGCAGCAAGGTTCCTGACCCAGCTGCATCAGGATATGTTCGGCAACGATGAGTGGCCTCAGCTCAAGGAAAGCGTCCTGCGTCGGTTGCGCCAGGCTCTCGAAAGCAATTCACGCAAAACCGTACGCGATCTATTGGGTCAGCTTCCTAGTGTGAAAACCCCGCTCGCCTATTGCACCGAGATGATCGGCGTGCTGCTGCTCAACCTGGTCCAATGCCAGGAGCGCAATTTCACCTTGGGCACCCTCCAACCCCTGACGGTCGGCGGTGGACCGATTGGTCTGGGGACATTGGCTGGCTTGAGTCTAGGTTCACTGGTATCAGGTCAAACCGACGACCCTTCCCTCACGGAGCGGTTGGCGCATCACATCCATGAATTCCAGGAGCAGCTGAACGAGCTGAGTGAAGAGAGTCTCAACCGTTTGAACGCTTTCTTGCAAGATGCATTGAAAGCTGTGGAGGGTGCGCGAAGGACGAGCAGGCAAGGAGAGCCACCTGGTGATTAAGGTGGTGACTGATTCGACCTGTTACCTCCCTGAAGACGTGTTGCGCCAACACGATATACGCGTAGTACCTCTTAACGTGCATTTCGGCCAACACCTCTATCGTGAAGGGGTTGATCTGACTCCGGAGCAATTTTATCACCTGTTGGCCACCTCCCCGGTTCTGCCCACCACGTCTCAACCTTCGCCGGGGGAGTTCCGCCAGGTGTTCGCCGAGCTGAGCTCCGTCGGGCATCAGGTACTATGCCTGGTGATCTCCAGCCGGCTGAGTGGCACCTATCAGAGTGCTATCGAGGCTCAGCAAACGCTGCCCGGAGCCCCCGTCGTTGTGTTGGACTCGTTTTCGGTGGCGGCCGGGCTTGCGCTGATGGTGCTCACGGCCGCCGAGATGGCCGCAGCGGGATATCCTATGGAGGCCATCCTGGAACGTTTGGAACGGCTGCGCCACGATATCCGGCTTTACTTTGTTGTGGACACCTTGGAGTATTTGCAAAAGGGTGGGCGAATTGGCAAGGCGGCGGCATTTGTCGGTTCATTACTCCAGATCAAGCCAATCCTCGCCATTCAGGACGGGATCGTCCAACCGCTGGACAGAGCCCGTAGCAAACCCAAAGCGCTTGAGCGCCTGCTCGAACACTTCGAGGCAGGACTGAAACCAGGGCAGCCCTTACAGTGCATCCTGGTACATGCCCAAGCATTCAACGAAACACAGCAGCTGGCGGCTGCGCTGCAACGGCGTTTCCACTGCAGCCGCATGCTCATCACGGAGGTGGGCGCCGTGGTAGGAACCCACGTCGGACCCGGCGTCGTGGGCGCTGCCCTTGCCCCCATGGAGGATCAGTAGATCTCCCCCTCTCGTTCCGGGTTCTAACATATTGCTAACATTGCTCTTATCTCACTCTAATATAAACCTCCTTAGATAGTAAACGCGTGCGAATTTTTCGGTTCTTAACGCCCTGCACGCCTCCGAGGCCAAAGAACGCTTTGTCTTGCGCGCAGTGGGTGAAACGAGCGTAACCCCTCGCGCATACGGAGAGCTCACTCCCGAGCGTTCGCTCCATCGATCAATCACGGAGCTGCAAAAGCTGCAACGGTGGCACCATAACGCTATGGATCGGATGGAGGGTGAATAACGGGATGTCGCCACAACGCATGTCGCGAGCGCGCATTGCTTTCATCGGCAATCATCTGCCGCGTCAATGTGGCATCGCCACCTTTACAACCGATCTGTGTCAGGCGATTGCGCGCGAATATGAACAAACCACCTGCCTGGTGGTTGCGATTAACGACACACCCAGCGGCTATCGTTATCCCTCCCGGGTCTGGTTTGAGATTGCAGAACAGGACATCGCAGCATATCGGCAGGCGGCGGACTTCTTAAACTTCAACAACGTCGATCTGGTCTGCTTGCAGCACGAATATGGTATCTTCGGCGGCCCAGCAGGCAGCCATATCTTGGCGTTGTTGCGGGAATTGCGCATGCCAGTTGTCACCACCTTGCACACCGTCCTGCGAGAACCCAACTCCCATCAGCGCATCGTGATGGAAGAGTTGGCGCAGCTCTCCGACCGGTTGATTGTAATGAGCCAGCGCGCGGTCGGCTTCTTGCAGGAGATCTATCACGTCCCAGCTGATAAAATCGACATGATCCACCATGGCATCCCCGACTTCGCGTTCATCGATCCGAACTTCTACAAGGATCAATTTGGTGTTGAGGGGAAGAAGGTACTGCTCACATTTGGTCTGATCTCTCCTAACAAGGGCATTGAATATGTCATTGAGGCTCTGCCTGTCATACGCCAGCGTCACCCTGATGTGGTGTATATCGTGCTAGGCGCCACCCATCCCCATATCAAGCGTCGCGAAGGAGAGGATTATCGGCTGAAACTCCAGCGACTAGCGCGGGAGCTGGGCGTCGAAAACCACGTGATCTTCCATAACCGCTTCGTGCGCTTGGAGGAGCTGATGGAATTCATCGGCGCCGCCGACATTTATCTGACCCCTTACCTCAATCCCGAACAGATCGTCTCGGGCACACTGGCATATACATTGGGCGCCGGTAAGGCGGTCGTTTCAACACCCTATTGGTATGCCGAAGAGCTGTTGGCCGATGGGCGTGGGATGCTGGTGCCCTTCCGCGATCCACAGGCGATAGCCGAGACAGTTATCGAAATGCTCGATAATGAGGTGTTGCGCCACACGATGCGCAAGCGCGCCTATCAATTTGGCCGTGAGATGATCTGGTCGACTGTGGCGCATCGTTATATGGAGAGCTTCGAGCGCGCGCACCACGAGCGAATCCTCTACCCGCGCCCCGCCTTTGTCGCTCGGACGATGGGCCAGGAGATGGGCGAGTTGCCCACGCTCAAGCTGGACCATTTGTATCGCCTCAGTGACAACACGGGCATTCTGCAGCATGCGGTGTTTACTGTCCCTAACTACGACGAAGGGTATACCACTGACGATAATGCCCGCGCGTTGCTGGTCGCCGTGTTGTTGGAAGAAATGGAGGGCGGCTCTTCTGAAGAGGCAAGTCGGTTGGGCGCTCGCTACCTGGCATTTCTCTGGCATGCATTTAACCCGCAAGCCGGCCGTTTCCGCAACTTCGCAGCTTTCAATCGCCAATGGCAAGAGGAGGTAGGCTCAGAAGACAGCCATGGGCGTGCGCTATGGGCGTTGGGAAGCTTGCTGGGACGTTCTATGGATGATGGGTTGCGTGGGGCGGCCAACCGGCTATTCCACATGGCCCTGCCGTCCGTGCTGGAGTTCGCCAGCCCACGCGCCTGGGCTTTTATCCTGATCGGGTTACACGACTATTTGCGCCGTATTCCCGGCGACCGCATCGCTCAGAACGTGTTGGAGACGTTGGGCGAACGCCTGTGGAAGCTGTACCAGGATCACGCCACTCCTGACTGGCCTTGGTGCGAGGAGATCGTGAGTTATTGTAACGCCCACCTGGCTCAAGCCCTGTTGTTATGGGGCACCTCTACCGATCGCGAGGCGATCATCCGCCAGGCACTCCGGTCATTGGAATGGTTGGCGGAGATACAGTGTGCTCCGGAAGGTCATTTCGTGCCCATTGGGAATCATGGATTCTACCGGCGCGGCGGGGAGCGCGCTCGTTTCGACCAGCAGCCGGTCGAGGCGCATGCGATGGTGGCCGCCTGCCTGACGGCTTATCGCGTCACAGGGGATGATCGCTGGTATGCGGAGGCCAGACGCGCGTTTGAATGGTTCTTAGGACGCAACGATCTGCATCTTCCGCTGTATGATCCGGTCTCCGGCGGGTGTCGAGACGGTCTACATCCTGATCGTGCTAACGAGAACCAGGGCGCCGAAGCAACCCTTTCGTTTTTGTTGTCTCTGATGGAAATGTCCCTTGCCAAGCGACTTCTGGAGCCATTACCGGGAGCTTCTTACACCCATGGAGTCATTCGCATCGGGCATGGGAGGTGACTATGAGCGCTTCGTCGCATCGTTACAGCGTTCTCTTGCATCGCCATCCCCAAAATCCCATCCTGACGGCAGCCGATTGGCCCTATCCGGTCAACAGCGTTTTCAATCCAGGTGTGACACGCCTGCCGGATGGCAGCACCCTGCTGCTATGTCGGGTCGAGGACCGGCGGGGACATTCGCACTTTTGTGCAGCCCGATCACGCAACGGGGTTGACGAATGGCAGATCGATCCACAGCCCACCCTGATGCCCGATCCGGAACACTACCCTGAGGAGATCTGGGGGATTGAGGATCCGCGCATCACCTATGTACCCGAGATGGGCTGCTATGTCATTGCTTATACTTCCTATTCGCGTGGTGGGCCGGGTGTGTCGTTGGCATTGACACGCGACTTTGTCACCTTCGAGCGTTATGGAGTGGTGATGCCTCCCGAAGACAAGGACGCGGCGTTGTTCCCGCGCCGTATCGGGGATTATTGGGCATTGATCCACCGTCCGGTCACCCCATTAGGCGCCCATATGTGGATTTCGTATTCACCCGATCTGCGTCACTGGGGGAATCACCGGCTCTTGATTGAAGCCAGGCGTGGCGCCTGGTGGGATGCTTATAAAATTGGCCTCTGCACGCCTCCGATCGAGACCACGGAGGGCTGGCTGATCATTTACCACGGTGTGCGGCAGACAGCAGGAGGCTGTCTGTATCGACTCGGGCTGGCGTTGTTGGATCTCGAGAACCCCCAGCGTTGCTTACTACGGGGAGACACCTGGATTTTTGGTCCCGAAGCGCCTTACGAACGCGAGGGGGATGTGGATAACGTGGTTTTCCCATGTGGCTATACTCTGGGCGAGGATGGAGATACGCTATATCTGTACTATGGCGCAGCGGACACCTCGATCGCGCTGGCGACCGGAAGCGTACGGGCTTTGCTGGACTGGCTGAAGCAAAACGGAAGACCGCTTGTCTATGATTGGAGGGATCAGAGAGCAAGGGAGACGGAGATTTCTAATGGTTTTCTAGCGCACGCCTAATCCTTCTTTAATCCGTTGAGTGGAAAGTGAATATACAGACTGTCAGAAAGGAGGCGAAAAGATGAAGCACATCACCCATCCACTCATTGCGATCATGGTAGTGTTGACCTTGCTGGCCGCCTTGCCACAACTGGCCTGGGCGCAGACGAGTCCCGAGCAAGAGAAACCAGCCTTCGAAGTCGGTCCACTGGCGCTCACCACAGCCTTCCCCAGCCAGACGGTTGAGATGGGCGAAAATGTGAGCATTGATCTTAAGCTGCGTACGAGCACCGAGCCACAGATAGCGCGGCTGGAGGTCACCGAACTGCCCGAAGGCTGGGAAGCGTCGTTCCGTGGAGGTGCCAAAGTCATTTCGGCTGCTTACGTCGAACCGGGCACCGACACGAACATCACGCTCAGGCTGGAGCCATCAGACACCGTCAAAGCAAATACGTATCGTTTCGTCGTGCGGGCGAAGAGCGAGCGCGCGGAAGCGACCTTGCCGCTGGAGATCACCGTCCAGGAGAAGCTACCACCCAGCCTGTCGCTGACGGTGGATTTGCCCACACTGCGCGGCAAGCCGAACACAACATTCCGTTACAATGCCACGCTGAAAAACGAGGGGGATGAGAACCTGGCGGTCAACCTGATCGCGGATGCACCGCCTGGGTTCATTGTTACCTTCAAGACGGCCGGTCAGGAAGTGACCAGCGTGCCGCTGGATGCCAATCAGTCCAAGAGCTTGAGCGTCGAAGCGCGAGCATATCCCGATCTGGCTGCTGGTAGCTATCCGATCACGGTGCGTGCAGAGGGTGGTGAAGCGCGCGCAACCTTGAACCTGACCGCCGAGGTCACCGGCGAGGCGGATCTGACCGTGACGGCGCCGGATGGACGTCTTTCGGGTACGGCATATGCCGGCAGCGAATCGCCTATGAAGGTGATCATCCGCAATACTGGCAGCGCGCCGGCACGAGCCATCACGCTCAGCTCCAGCGAGCCGGCCGGCTGGTCCGTCGAGTTCGTGCCCAAGGAAATCGATGAGATACCCGCCGGTCAGCAGGCGGAAGTGACCGCTAAGATCCGACCCTCTGACAAGGCACTTGCCGGCGATTACATGATTACGGTGCGCGCCCAGCCCACCGACGGCACCGCCAAATCGGCTGACTTTCGCATCACGGTGCTGACGACGACGCTCTGGGGTGTAGTAGGCGTAGTATTGATCGCAGTGGCGGTCGGCGTGGTGGCGATCGCGGTGTTGCGCTTCGGTCGCCGCTGATGCCGCCAGGAGGGTGAGACCATGGGCGAACTGGTGGTCGAGACGCACGACCTGACCAAGAAATATGGTGATCTAGTCGCTGTAGATAAGTTAAACCTGAGCATCCGTCAGGGCGAGGTGTTTGGGATTTTGGGGCCCAACGGCTCGGGCAAGACGACCACCATCCTGATGCTCCTGGGCCTGACGGAGCCCACCTCCGGCAGCGTGCGCGTGCTCGGCCTCGACCCGGCTCGCCAACCGCTCAGTGTCAAGGCACGCGTGGGCTACATGCCGGACGAAGTGGGCTTCTATGATGAGCTCAGCGCGCGGGTGAACTTGATCTACATCGCCAAGCTCAACAGCCTGCCCCGCGCCGAGGCGCATCGTCGCATCGAAGAGGCCCTGACGCGCATGGGGCTGCACGACGTCGCCGATCAACCGGTCAGAACCTTTTCGCGCGGCATGCGTCGTCGCCTGGGCGTGGCAGAAGTGCTGCTCAAACGTCCCCAACTGGTCATCCTGGACGAACCCACGCAGGGGCTGGACCCAGAGGGTGCCCGCGAGTTTCTGAACATCATCCGCAGCCTGAAGCAGGACGGCATTACGGTCCTCCTATCGTCCCACCTGTTGCATCAGGTGCAGGCTGTCTGCGACCGGGTGGGGTTGTTCCACCGCGGACGGATGGTGCTCGAGGGCAGCGTGCCCGAACTGGCTCAAAAAGTGCTGGCCGGCGCCTATCACGTCTGGTTGCAGGTGGAAGGGCCAGAGGAGACGATCCGGGAAGCGTTGCGTCAGTTGCCCGGCGCTCAAGACGTGACCCGCGAGGACCACAATCGCTATCGCGTGGTGGCCTCAGAAGATTTGCGTGCCGAGGCGGCGCGCGCGGTTGTGCAGGCCGGCGGACATCTTTTGAGCTTGGGCGTGGAAACGCCCAGCCTGGATGACATCTATGCTCGATACTTCGAGGAGGTGCACCATGGCACAGCAACCTGAGCAACCGCGGGAGAGAGTACGTGGTCGTGAGGGGTCGCCCTGGAGCGGCCTCTGGGCTGTGGTGGCGAAGGAGATGGCCGACCACCTCACCGGTATGCGCATGCGCATCCTGGAGATTCTGATCGTCTTGACGGCGGTTGGCACCGTATATGCCGCGACGCAGAACCTGCGGGAGACGGTGGGGCAGGATCCATTCATCCTGCTGCGCCTTTTCACTACCTCACGCGAGCCGTTGCCTGCTTTTGTGGGCTTTCTCGGCTTCCTGGTGCCGCTGATCGCCATTGCGCTGGCGTTTGACAGCGTCAACGGAGAGTTCAGCCGGCGCACGATGTCGCGCATCTTGGCACAGCCGATCTATCGCGACGCGCTGTTGTTGGGCAAGTTTCTGGCCGGCATCTTCACGCTGGCATTGGTGCTGGCCACTATCTGGTTGCTCATTATCGGTTCAGGGATGATCGGCCTGGGCGTGCCGCCCAGCGGTGAAGAAGTGGCGCGCAGCTTGTGGTTCCTGTTGGCGACCATTTTCTATGGCGGTATCTGGTTGTCGGTAGCTATGCTGTTTTCCATCATATTCCGCCAGCCCGCTACCGCAGCTTTGGCCTCCATTGCCACCTGGTTGTTCTTCACCGTCTTTTGGGGCATCTTGGCCGGCGTGCTGGCGCCCATTCTGCAGCCGGTGCGCTATGGATTCCCGGAAGAAATCTTGGCCCAGGCCCAGCTGGAGCTCACCCTGACGCGTTTTTCACCCAATACGTTATACACCGAGGTGATGCTGGCGCTGTTACAGCCCACCGTCCGTTCGGTAGGTCTGGTGTTGCCCATCCAGCTCCACGGTGCCGTACTGGGAACCCCGCTGCCACTCAGTCAGAGTGTATTGCTGGTGTGGCCCCAGCTGACCGGATTAATCGCGGCCACCATTCTCCTGTTTGCGCTGGGGTATGTGCTGTTCCAGCGCCAGGAGATCCGTGCATAAGTATGGGAAGAGTGCAGCACTGGATCATCAGAAACCGTGCGCGTTCTCACTAAGGAACGCGCACGGTTCGTTTTAGAAGAGTTCACGCGCGCATCGATTCTTTGTCCCAGCGCCCCTTTTTCTTATAGAAATCTGTGTGTCCCGAAACTCTTTTCATGCGCTTTTGCTCTGCGACTTTGTCCTTTGGCAACCGAATTGGTACAATTAGAGTATAAAGGGGTGCTAGTGTCTCTATCTGGAATTGAGGGGCTTATCATCGGATGCCTATTCATGTGTTGTCACCCGAGGTGGCGGCCAAGATCGCTGCCGGTGAGGTCATAGAACGTCCTGCCTCGGTGGTCAAGGAGCTGGTTGAGAACGCCCTTGATGCCGGCGCGCGCTCCATCCGCATCGAGGTGCGGGAAGGCGGGCGCCGTCTCATCCGCGTCAGTGATGACGGCAGTGGCATTGCGCATGCGGATCTGCCACTCGCCTTCGCCCGTCACGCCACCAGCAAGTTGCGCACGCTGGAAGACCTGGAACGCATTCGCACGCTGGGTTTCCGCGGGGAAGCGCTCGCTTCTATCGCAGCGGTGTCCCGTGTCACGATGATGAGTCGTCCGGCGGACAGCCCCAGCGGGGCTATGATCCACCTTGAGGGGGGTGTGCAGACCCGCCAGACCGCGGTGGGAATGGCACCTGGCACGGTGGTGACGGTTGAGAATCTCTTCTACAATGTACCAGCGCGTCTCAAGTTCCTCAAGGCGCCGGCCACTGAGGCCGGCCATATCCACCGCGTGGTGACCCGTTACGCAATGGCTTTCCCCGAAGTGCGCTTTCATCTTAAGATGGATGGGCGCGATGTGTTGCAGACTAGCGGCGATGGCTCGCTTTACAATGTCTTGCTCGAGATGTTGGGTCCAGAGACCTGCCGCCAGCTGCTCGCGTTGCCAGAGCAGGGTGCAGAAGGGGGTGAGTCTCCGTCGCGAGTCGGTGTGAGTGGTTACGTGGGTGCGCCGACGCTGCACCACGCTCAACGCGATTACATCACCTTATTTGTCAACCGGCGATGGGTGCAAGACCGACTGCTTTCCACAGCGATTGTACAGGCATACCACACAATGTTGCCCACTGGCCGTTACCCGATGGCGGTGATCAACGTGGCTCTTGATCCGTTCGAGGTGGACGTCAATGTGCATCCCGCCAAAAACGAGGTGAAATTTCGCGATCAGCATACGGTTTTTCGGGCAGTGCAACAGGCAGTGCGTCGAGCGCTTTTGGAAAAGGGTGACATTTCTTCGATCACGCTCCGTTCCGAAAGCATGGTCTCCTCCACAACCGCGCCTTCCGCCGAGACTGAATGGCGCCAGCTGGCTCACTTCGGATTCGAAGCACAACGTACCTTAGGCAGCGCCGATGCGGGAGAAGCGCCTTCCCAAGGTCGGTTGCCAGTGTTGCGCGTCCTGGGGCAGCTGGCTTTGACTTATGTGATCGCAGAGGGTCCGGATGGGCTCTATTTGATCGATCAACATGCGGCACACGAGCGGGTGTTGTTCGAGGAGGTGAGGCGACAATGTGCAGCCGCTGCGGTGCCGACACAGCAGTTGCTTCCCCCTTCCTTGCTGGAGCTGACACCCGGACAGGCGGCCGTCCTTGAAGCCGAACAGGCAACGTTGGCCCAGCTCGGGTTCGCGATTGAACCGTTTGGCGGTTACACCTATCGCCTGCGGGCGGTGCCGGAAATGCTGGCCTTGGGTGATCCGGCTCTGGCTCTGCGCGACATCCTGTCCGAGCTGGCAGAAGGTGGGGGGTTGTGGACGCGGCATGCTGACGAGCGGGTGATCACCACGGTGTGCAAGCGCGCGGCAATCAAAGCGGGTCAAGCGCTCTCTTTACAGGAGATGCAAGAGCTCGTCCGTCGTCTGGAGCAGTGCCAGGCTCCGCGCACATGTCCGCATGGACGTCCTACGGTGCTATACTTGAGCGCCGCCCAGCTCGCACGCGAATTTGGCCGTGTATGAAATCAGAGTATTCCACTCACGTAGATACTACAGAAAAGTGTACACAGCTTAAGATTGCTAATCCGACTTTAATGTTTGTATCCGTGCGCTGTGATACAATAATGTGCGCCTTCACAGCCATTGCAGACGGACAGTGAATGGGATGACGACACACGTCCTGTTGGTGGGTCTTAATCACACGACCGCATCCATTTGTTTACGCGAAAAGCTGGCGATCAACGGCGCGAGCTTACACAACGCCTTGAATCAGCTGCGCCGTGTCAACGGTCGCGAAGGCGCGACATTGCATGAGGGTATTATACTTTCGACATGTAATCGCCTTGAAGTCTACACGGTTTGTGGTGACGTGGAGAGCGGATACCACGCGGTGGTCGAATTCCTATGCATGAACCGCCAGCTCGCTGCCGGGGAATTTGTGGCTGCCCTGTATCGCAAACGGGATGCAGAGGCAGTGCACCACCTGATGCGGGTGGCGTGTGGATTGGACTCGATGGTGATGGGTGAGCCGCAAATACTCGGCCAGGTGACGATGGCGTATCAAGCTGCTCTGGCCGGGCGCAGCTGTGGGGCGGTTCTCAGCGCTCTCTTCCGACACGCCATCCGAGCCGGAAAACGCGCCCACGCTGAGACGGCGATCAGCCGCCATGCCGTGACGGTTCCCTCCGTTGCCGCTACACTTGCGGAGCAGGTGATCGGTGGCTTGCATGGGCGTGTGGTGTTGGTTATGGGAGCCGGGGAGATGGGTGAGCTGGCCGTGCGCACCCTGATCTCGCGCGGTGCTACCAGCATCATTGTGGCCAATCGCACCTACGATCGCGCATTGGCCCTGGCGCGTGAGCTGGGTGGTGAGGCCATGACTTTCGAACGTCAGCTCGAAGCCCTCATCCGCGCCGACATTGTGATCACGGCCACCGACGCGCCGCATGTCATTTTGACGCGCGATAAAGTGGCCCAGGCGATGGCACATCGTCCAGAACGCCCCTTGGTGATTGTGGACATTGCCGTGCCACGTGATACAGAGCCAATCGTGGCCGAAGTGCCTGGCGTGCGCTTGTTCGACATCGACGATTTGCAGAGCGTAGCAAACGGGAATCTGGAGGCACGCCAGCGCGAGATCCCACGGGTGGAGGCCATCGCCGTGGAAGAAGCCCAGGCGTTTTTATGCTGGTTTGAGGCTCTGGAAGTAGTGCCCACTATCAGCGATCTGCGGCGGTGGGCAGACGAGGTGAAGGCGGTCGAGTTAGACAAAGCTTTGCGGCGCCTTCGCCATCTGGATGAGCGCGAGCGCAAGGTGGTGCGTGTGCTAGCCCATCGGTTGGTGAACAAGTTCTTGCATCCGCCCACGGTGCAATTGAAACGACGTGCTCTTGAGGGTCAAGGACATTACTATGCCAGCGCTATCCGCGATTTGTTCGGCCTTGGATTGCGCGACTGTGAGATCGCCGACCAGGAGGAAGTGTGAAATCAGTGAGAGGACGCAATGAAAGCTCATACTGCCAAAATGATATTAACGCTGGGCACACGTCCTAGCCTGCTGGCGCGCCGGCAGACCGAATGGGTTGCCCAATTGCTGCAGGCTGCCTGGCCGGAGCTCATCCTGGTGACGCGTGTCTACACCACGCGGGGCGATCGCGAGGCACAGCGTCCCCTGCCTGAGATCGGCGGGAAGGGCCTTTTCACGGCTGAAATCGAAGCGGCTTTGCGTTCCGGCGAGATCGATGTGGCGGTGCACAGCTTGAAGGACTTGCCGATCAGCATGGCAGAGGATTTGGTGATCGGCGCTGTCCCCGAGCGGGCACCGGCATATGATGTGTTCATATCCCGCCACAAAACGGGCTTGAAAGCGCTGCCGCCAGCGCCCCGTATCGGCACCAGCAGCTTGCGCCGCGCGGCCCAGCTGCGGGCGTTGCGTCCTGACGCCGAAATCGTCAACCTGCGAGGCAACCTGGACACGCGTCTGCGCAAAGCGAGCTTGCCGGACTACGATGGAGTGGTGGTGGCAGCTGCCGGGCTTATCCGGCTGGGATTGGAAGGGCACATCACCCACCCGCTCTCTTACGAAGAAATGCTGCCGGCGCCGGCCCAAGGCGCGCTGGCTGTGCAATGTCGCGCAGGGGACTCGGCCGTTCTGGAGCTGCTACGTCCTATTCACCACGTGCCCACGTGGGCAGCGGTGACCGCGGAGCGTGCTTTCCTAAGCGGGCTGGGTGGCGGCTGTGCAGCGCCGGTGGCGGCATATGCGGAGCCGCGGAGCGCGGACACGCCGGTGCTGTGGCTGCGGGGCATGGTGGCGAGTCTGGACGGCCAACGCATCGTGCGCGTCTCCGAAGAATGGGATATCAACCGGCCGCATGAACTGGGCCATCGGCTTGCAGAAGAGGCGCTGGCACGTGGCGCGGCGGAACTGCTGGGTGAACGTGACAGGATGGTCAAGATGGTGGAGCAAGAAGCGTAATCCAGGAGCGGCAATCTATGGCAAAAGGACTCGCCGGCTTGCGCGTGGTGATCACTCGCCCCGAAACCCAATCAGAGACCTTATATGAACGATTGTGCCGGGCAGGTGCGGTTCCGATCCTGTTCCCGGTGATCACCATCGCGCCGCCGGAACCGGGTGGGGCACTTGATCATGCCATCCGCCGCCTGTCCGAATATGACTGGATCATCTTCACCAGTGTCAATGGGGTGCAACAGTTCCGAACACGTTTGGCGAACCTACGAGAGGTATCTGTAGCCCAGTTGCAAGGCATTCCGGGATTTAATGGAAAGGTCGCTGCAATCGGTCCCAAAACGGCAGAAGCATTGCATCGGTCGGGAGTCACGGTCCATGCCGTGCCAAGTGAATATCGTGCTGAAGCGATTCTGGATGTTCTCGGCGGAGTGCAGGGAATGCGCATCCTGTTGCCACGGGCGGATATTGCCCGTGCGGAATTGGCAGTTGGATTGCGTGAGCGCGGCGCTGTCGTGGACGAGGTAGCGGCATACCGCACCCTGCCCACCACCCCGCCCCCGCACGCTTTCGAACAGCTGCGCCAGGGGGTAGATGTCGTGATTTTCACCAGCTCTTCCACCGTGCGTCATTTTGTGACACTGACCCGTGGCATCGACTATGGTGATCCGGCCATCGCCTGCATCGGCCCGGTCACCGCCGAAACAGCCCGCCAGTCGGGCTTGCATGTGGATATCGTGGCAGAGGAATATACCGTGGATGGTCTGTTCAGAGCGTTGGAGATATGGAAAGACAATCGACCCTCAAATTGATCCGACGACCTGTCTATGACGTCAACGAACGTCCGTTTATGGTGATCTGGGAGACGACCCATGCATGTGACTTGGCGTGTCGCCATTGTCGCGCCGAAGCGCAGCCAGAGCACGATCCGCTGGCCCTGACCACCGAGGAGGCCCGCCAGCTCCTCCACCAGGTCGAGGCGTTCGGCCGTCCCCGACCGATCTTTATTTTCACCGGCGGGGATCCTTTCAAGCGTGCTGACCTGTTCGAGCTGGTGCGCTATGCGAGCGAGATCGGTCTGCCTGTGGCCGTGTCGCCATCCGGCACGCCGTTGCTGACGGCGGAGAACCTGCGTCGTCTGAAAGAAGCAGGTGCCAAAGCCATCTCGCTCAGCATCGATGGTTCCACTGCCGCCCGTCACGACGCGTTCCGCGGTGTGCCCGGTTCCTTCGAATGGACGGCAAACGGATGGCGCGCGGCACGTGCGTTGGGTCTGAAGACCCAGATCAACACCACCGTCACGCGCTTCAATCTGCACGACTTGCCCAATATTTTTCGGCTGGTGCAGCAGATTGGCGCTATGACGTGGAGTCTCTTCTTCCTGGTACCTACCGGACGCGGGCGACCGGAGGACGAGATCTCGCCGGCGGAGTATGAAGCGGTGATGCACTTCTTATATGATGTGTCCAAGTATATCAGCGCGAAGCCGGTTGAAGGACATCATTACAAGCGCGTGGTATTGCAGCGTGCTATCCTGGAAGAGAAGGGGCTGCCTTGGGAACGTTATTTCACGCTCCATCCAGTGTACGACGAGCTGCGCGTCGGTCTGCAACAGGTCGTGCAGGCAGCGGGTCTGCGACCTCGTGCGCCCGGCAGCATCCATCGCACACCCATGCACATCAATGCTGGCAACGGTTTCGTATTTGTGTCGCGCCGGGGAGATGTCTTCCCCAGCGGTTTCCTGCCACTCTGTGCCGGAAATGTGCGCGAGCGTTCGTTGGTGGAGATCTACCGTGATGCCCCTCTCTTTCGCACGCTGCGCGATACAGAGCGCTATGAAGGACGCTGCGGGCTGTGTGAGTTCGTCGGTGTGTGCGGCGGATCGCGTTCGCGTGCCTATGCGATGACCGGCGACCCCCTAGCCGAAGAACCTTTTTGCACCTATGAACCGCATAGTTTCCCATTCCAGGAAGAGATCAATCAGAAGTTGGCTACAGAGCATCATGCGCCCGAGCCATAGCGTGACGCTGCCGTATCTCATATGGTGTTAGGAGACCTGTTTTGATGCACTTCCCAATCGTTCGTCCGCGTCGTTTGCGCGCCACACCCACACTGCGCGATATGGTGCGCGAGACCCAGTTGAATCCGCAGGACTTCATCTATCCTCTATTCGCTGTGCATGGTGAAGCGGTGCGCCGCCTGGTATCCTCCATGCCTGGCGTGTATCAGCTTTCGGTCGATCAGTTGGTGCGCGAAGCCGAGGAATGTCATGCTCTGGGCATCCCGGCGGTGATTCTATTCGGCGTGCCGGCGCACAAGGACGCCCAAGGAAGCGAAAATTTCTCCGATGACGGCATCGTCCAAAGCGCAGTGCGCGCCATCAAGGCCGCTTTACCGCAGTTGATCGTCATCGCGGATGTCTGCATGTGTGAATACACTGACCACGGTCACTGCGGGGTTGTGCGGGATGGGCAAATCGACAACGATGCAACCCTGGAGATTCTGCAGCGTGCCGCGGTGAGTTACGCCCGTGCCGGCGCGGACATCGTGGCCCCCTCTGGCATGATGGACGGCATGGTGGCTGCCATCCGAAGTGCTCTGGACGAGGCAGGTTTTGCCACTGTGAGCATCCTGAGCTACGCGATCAAGTATGCCAGCGCTTTCTACAGCCCCTTCCGCGAGGCGGCGGAAGGCGCCCCCAAATTTGGTGACCGCAAGACGCATCAGATGGACCCGGCCAACGCACGTGAGGCGTTGCGCGAGCTGGAGCTGGACATCCAGGAAGGGGCCGATATGGTGATGGTCAAGCCGGCATTGCCCTATCTCGACATCGTGTACCGTGTGCGCCAAGCGACCCATGTACCGGTCGCAGCGTACAACGTGAGCGGCGAGTATGCGATGGTGAAAGCAGCAGCGGCCAACGGCTGGTTGGACGAGCGTGCCGTAGTGCTCGAATTGCTGACCAGCATCAAACGCGCTGGAGCTGACCTGATCCTGACCTACCATGCCAAGGATGCCGCCCGTTGGTTAGCAGGTATGTGAGCTTCGCGCAGCGCTCCAGGATGGTCTGATGATGAGAGATCGTTTTCTCAAAGCGTGTCGCCGCGAGCCGGTGGATTGCACCCCGATCTGGCTGATGCGTCAAGCGGGTCGTTATATGGAAGCCTATCGCCGGTTGCGTGACCGGCATACGATGGCGCAGCTGGTGAAAACCCCTGAACTGGCGGTTGAGATCACGCTGCAGCCGATTCGAGCATTTGACCTGGATGCTGCGATCATCTACTCAGATATCCTGCCGCCATTGGAGGCGATGGGACTTGAGGTAGAGTTCGTCGACGGAGAGGGTCCCATCATCCACCAACCTTTGCGCAGCCGCGCGGACGTCGAAGCACTGCGGGAAACCGAGCCGCGCGAGAGCCTCAGCTTTGTGTTGCAGGCCATCCGCCTGACCCGTCAAGAGCTCGACGGTCGTGTGCCCCTGATCGGGTTTGCCGGGGCACCTTTTACTCTGGCGACTTATGCCATCGAGGGGGGCAGCAATGCGCGCAATCCGACCCAGACCAAGATGCTGATGTACCGGGAGCCGCAGACATGGCATCTCCTTATGGAGCGGCTAGCGCGCTTCATCGGTCACTACCTCGAAGCGCAAGTCGAGGCAGGCGCCCAAGCTGTACAGTTGTTCGATAGCTGGGTGGGTGCGCTGAGCCCTTTGGACTACCAAAGCCACGTTGCACCCTATTCGCGCTATGTGCTTCAGACCGCCCAGGCAACTGGCGTGCCCGTCATCCACTTCAGTACCGGGACCTGCGGGATGATCGAGCAGATTGCCGCGGCGGGCGGCGATGTCATCGCGGTAGACTGGCGCATCACGCTCGATGAGGCGTGGCAGCGCATTGGTCCTCATCGCGCGATCCAAGGCAATCTCGACCCGGCGGTGTTGCTGGGTCCACTTGAAGAATTGCGGCGGCAAGCCCTGGATATCCTCAAACGGGCAGGTAACCGCCCAGGGCATATCTTCAACCTCGGCCATGGGATCCTGCCCCAGACACCCGTTGAGGCGGTAGCATACTTGGTGGAAATCGTGCATCGGGAGTCGCAACGTTGAACCCTCCGGACCCCTTGGAGCTGCCGGGTCGTCCTCAGATCGAAAACACAACGCCATCTCGACATTTGTCCCATTCGGCAGAAGGGCGCACATTCCACGTGGTCATTGTTGGAGGAGGCATCACGGGGCTGGCGACGGCATATTACCTGCAGCAATATGCACCCCCCTACGTCACCTATAGTGTGCTGGAAAGCGATGGGCGTTGGGGTGGCAAAATTGTCACCGAAAATATCCACGGTTTCACAATAGAGGGCGGCCCCGACTCATTTCTCACCCAGAAACCGGCGGCGCTGAACCTGTGCCGGGAATTAGGGCTGGAAGACCGTCTGCTGGGCACCAACGAAGCGCAGCGCAAGGTCTATGTTTTGCTCAACGGTCGTCTGCGCCCGTTGCCCGACGGGGTAATGCTGGTGATTCCAACGCGCTTCACTCCATTTGTGACGTCGTCGTTGATCTCATGGCCCGGCAAATTGCGCATGGCTCTCGATCTGGTCATCCCGCGGCGTCGCCAAGACGGCGATGAGAGTCTGGCCAGCTTCATCCGTCGGCGCTTGGGGCAGGAAGCGCTCGACAAGATCGCTGAACCTTTGATGGCGGGCATCCACGTCTCGGACGCCGAACGGCAGAGCCTGGCAGCCACTTTTCCGCGCTTTATGGAGCTGGAACGTGTCCACCGCAGCCTGATCAAAGGGATGCTCGTCCAGAAGCGCCAGATGGCACGTCGCACTGGTCCCTCTTTGCCGCTCTTTATGACATTGCGCGATGGCTTGGGCGAGCTGGTGAGCGCGCTGTGTGCCCGACTGCGCGGTGATATGCATTTGAACAGCTCGGTCGTGCACCTGGAGCTGGCCGACGGAAACCGGGCGACAAGCTGGCGTGGGCGGACAGATGGCTATTGGGTTCGGTTGCAGAATGGCCAGACGCTCCATGCCGATGCGGTTGTGCTGACAGTGCCCGCATACGTCGCGGCGACGTTGATCACACCACTCCATGCCACGTTGGCTCACCGTCTGCGCAGCATCCGCTATGTCTCGACCGCCACTTTATCGCTGGGATATCGGCGCAGCGAGTTGGATCATCCGCTGGATGGTTTCGGCTTTGTGGTACCGCGTCGTGAGCCGAGCCATCTCATGGCCTGCACCTGGACCTCGACCAAGTTTCTCTATCGAGCGCCGGCGGATCACGTGCTCCTGCGCGTCTTTCTGGGCGGACCGCATCGCGAGGACACTGTAGCGCTCGATGACGAACGCATTCTAAACTTGGTGCGCGAAGAATTACAGTGTATCATGGGAATTGACGCTGAGCCGGTGCTGGCCCGACTGCATCGCTGGCAAAACGCCAATCCACAATACGATGTGGGCCACCTGGAGCGCGTGGCCGAGATCGAAAAGTTGGCGGAAGAGCTGCCCGGACTATATCTCACTGGCAGCGCATTCCGGGGAGTGGGCATCCCCGATTGCATCGCGCAGGGTAAAAACGTGGCGCAAGCGGTTCTCTCTATGGCGATGAAGCACGTGGTGCATTAAGGTGGACATGACCACCGTGACGGGCGATCGCTCAAACAATTCCGTAAAACGCCCCGGTCTGTAGAGGACATTCCGCAGGACAATTACCCGGTATACTGTGTGACCATCAAGGTGACCAAGATCTCTCATACTGCAGGGAAACTTCAGACGGTGCACTGGGAACCATCGCCTTCAGACTTGGATGCCAGCGAGAGACACATCATCGCGAAGCGAGGTCAATCTAACAATCTTATGGAAATCAAGCCGTATGTACGTGCCTATGCCCGGGATGCTGCCGAGATCCACATGGAAGGCCAGCCGGGCACTTTTCTGACTCGCTTGGGCAGAGATTTCCTGGTACGTCTGTATGAGTTATTTGCGGAGTTGCCGGATGTCTTTGGCTCGGTCGCCATAGACGGCGAGACAGTGACCGGCGTGGGTTTTGCCGCTATGGACACGCGCCATCTTTTCCGCACAATCAAATATCGCTACTGGCATCGCCTGTTGGGGCCCATAGTGCGCCAGGTGTTGCGCGATCCAGGACTGATCGGGCAGCTGCTCCAAAGCATCCGTTATCCCAACACCCTTAAGCCGTTGCCCGACGAGGCCGAAATCCTCTTTGTCGGCTTGCGACGCAATTATATGCGCCAGGGGATCGGCCCCAAGATATTGGATGATCTGTTAGAGGAAGCGTATCGGCGCGGTGCTATGCGCGCCGTCGGTACAGTCGAAAAGAAAAACCGGGCGGTGCGTTGGATGATTGCCAGACTGGCAGGCGCACGTGTGGATCAGGAAATCATTCTGAACGGCAGGAAGATGCTCGTGTATCGTGTCGAGTTACCCGTAGGCATTGACCGCAAGCCACCCATCGAGCCGTGACCTGCACGCGGAAATGTCTCGTGACAATAAGGAACTGCTCACTTCGCTCGAACAAAATGCCAAGGAGGAGCTGATGCGCATTGCTCAATCTCAAGCGTTATTCGCTGCCGCACAGAAGGTGATTCCGGGAGGGGTCAATTCGCCCGTGCGCGCGTTTCGTGCCGTGGGGGGCCAGCCTCTGTTTATCGCGCGTGGCCAGGGTCCTTATTTGTACGATGCCGATGGCAATCGTTACATCGATTATGTGCTGAGTTGGGGACCGCTCATCTTGGGACATGCCCACCCACAAGTGGTGGAAGCGTTGAAAAAGGCGGTGGAACGCGGCACGAGCTACGGCGCGCCTACCGCTCTAGAGGTGCGGCTGGCCGAATTGATTTGTGAGATGATGCCGGCGTGTGAAATGATTCGTTTTGTCAATTCCGGCACCGAGGCGACGATGACGGCGTTGCGCCTGGCGCGTGCGTTCACCGGCCGTGACAAGATTATCAAGTTCGAGGGGTGTTATCACGGTCATGCCGATATGTTGCTGGTTCAGGCAGGCAGCGGTGTGGCGACGTTAGGCCTGCCCGACAGCCCGGGGGTACCCCGAGGGGCCGTGCAAGATACCCTGGTAGCGCCGTATAACCATCTGGAAGCGGTGCGCGCTCTCTTCGAGGCCCACTCCGGTCAGATCGCCGCAGTCATCGTGGAACCAGTGGCAGGCAATATGGGGGTAGTGCCTCCGGCGGAGGGGTTCCTCACCGGTCTGCGAGCACTCACCCAGCAGCATGGTGCTCTGCTGATCTTCGACGAGGTGATGACCGGCTTCCGCGTCGCTCTGGGAGGCGCCCAGGCACTCTATGGTGTCGTGCCAGATCTGACCACCCTGGGCAAGGTGATCGGCGGCGGATTGCCGGTGGGGGCTTATGCCGGTCGCGCCGAGATTATGCAGCTGGTGGCGCCCGCCGGCGCCATGTATCAGGCGGGGACGCTGAGCGGCAACCCACTGGCGATGACGGCGGGCATCGAAACGCTGAACATTCTGCGCCAGCCGGGTGTGTTTGACGGCATTGTTGCGCGCACGCGGAAGCTGAGCGAAGGGATCAGTGCCGCCGCGCACGCGGCGGGTGTGCCGATCTTCGTCACTCAAGTAGGCACGATGTTCTCCGTCTTCTTTACTCCCGAGCCGGTCACCGATTGGGCCAGTGCCAAGCGGTCGGATACACAGCGCTTCGCGCGTTTCTTCCAGGCGATGTTGGAGCAGGGCGTCTATCTGGCGCCTTCGCAGTTCGAGGCTGGCTTCGTCTCCCTGGCCCACGATGATATGGTGATCGAATCCACCATCACCGCCACACGCCGGGCATTCCAACAGGCGGTGTGACGTCGATGCGCTGCCGAAAACACGTGTGTTCGGTATAGAATGAGAATCTTATAGATTATGGAAGAGGCAGAACACGAAGACGAGACACTCCCGGGTGGATTAAGTCACATAGACGCATGCGGGCGCGCGCACATGGTCGATGTCGGGGCGAAACCGGACACCCCTCGTGAAGCCACAGCACGGGGACGCCTGGTGATGCAACCATCCACGCTGGCGCTCATTCAAACAGGCGGAATACCCAAAGGGGACGTGCTCGCCGTAGCCCAGGTAGCCGGCATTATGGCAGCCAAGCGCACCTATGAACTGATCCCGATGTGTCACCCATTGTCCTTGACGTATGTCGGTATTGTGTTCACGCCCCTGACACCGGCAGCGGAAGAGCAGCATGCTGCAATGGAGATCAGCGCCACGGTGCGCACGGTGGGTAAGACAGGAGCAGAGATGGAAGCATTGGTCGCTGTGGCAGTCGCCGGCTTGACCATCTACGATATGTGCAAGGCGGTAGACCGTTCGATGCGCCTTGAGGCGGTGCGGCTGGTGCATAAGAGCGGTGGCAAGAGCGGTGATTGGAGCGGTGAATAGACGATGCACGTGACGGTCAAACTGTTTGCCCGCCTGCGTGAATTGGTGGGCAGCGGGCAGCTGGTGCGCGAGGTGGAAGAAGGTGCCACGCTGGGAGATTTGGTACAAGCACTTTACGCGCAGTTTCCCGATTTGCGCAAGGATGCCCCGCGCACATTTGTGGCACTAAATCACCAGCTCGCCACGCCAAGCAGCCCATTGCGCGACGGCGATGAAGTGGCTCTCTTTCCACCCGTAAGCGGGGGTGCGGGCTATGTAGGAATCACGCACGACCCGCTCGATGTTGAAACCATCATCCAAAGTGCCATCCGACCGGATACCGGTGCCGTGGCGACGTTTGTGGGCAGCGTGCGCAACGTCTCTCACGGCAAGGAGGTGCTCTACCTGGAGTACGAAGCGTACGAGCCCATGGCGCTGGCTATGCTGCGCCAGATTGTGGCGGAAATCCAAACACGTTGGCCACGCGTCGCAGAGGTCGCCATTGTCCAACGCATCGGCCGGCTGGAAGTCGGTGAGGTCGCGGTGGTCATCGCGGTCTCCAGTGGTCACCGTGATGACGGTTGCTTCGAGGCGTGCCGCTACGCCATTGAGCGCCTCAAACAAATTGTGCCTATCTGGAAAAAGGAAGTCGGCCCAGATGGTGCGGTATGGGTCGAGGGAGATGATTTGCCCAAAGAGGCATTGCCCTAGCGAATTGGCGAGGAGGCTATTTGTGGAATGAGTGGACAACCCACTGCGGTGATCTTCGGCGCAGGAAGCGTGGGACGGGGCTTCCTGGGTCAGCTGTTCAGCGAATCGGGGTACCAGGTGATCTTCGTGGACGTAGATCAGGTGCTGGTGGAAGCCCTGAATCGGAGAGGGAGCTACACCCTGCGCCTGGCCGGCGTTTCCGGCGTGGAGGATCTATCTATCGGACCGGTGCGTGCGGTGGACGCACGGCAGGTGGATCAGGTGGCAGAAGCTGTGGCCGCTGCCACCATCATGGCCACTGCGGTGGGTGCACGGGCGCTTTCTGCCATTGCCGTTCCTATCGCAGCGGGCCTGGCACGGCGTTGGTCAGCCGGGATCAACACACCCCAAAATGTCATCCTGGCAGAAAATCTCCACGATGCGCCCGACGTTTTGCGCCGTTACGTCGCGGATGGATTGCCGGAAGCACTCAGACCTTTATTGCGCGAACGTGTCGGGTTCGTCGCGTCGGTGATCGCGCGTATGTCGCCCGTGCCGACACCGGAACAGCGTCTCGCTGATCCCACCCTCATTGTGGCCGAGCCCTACAAAGTGTTGCCGGTGGACCGCGACGCCTTCGTCGGTCCGTTGCCAGAAGTGGCGGGAATGTACGCTGTGTCGCCTTTCGTAGCTTATACCGACCGCAAGTTGTACATCCACAATGCCGGCCATGCGATGTTGGGCTACCTGGGTTATCGGCTCGGTTACACCTACGGTTATGAGGCGCTGTGCCATCCACGTATCAATGCCTTGCTCCATCAGGCACTCAACGAATCGAGTCGTGCATTGCAGGCGGAACACCATTTGGATGCCGTAGCACTGGCCGAAAATGTGCAATACCTGCTGGATCGCTTTGCCAATCGGGCACTGGGGGATCCGATCAGCCGCCTGGCGCGCGATCCCCTGCGCAAATTGGCACCCGACGATCGATTGGTGGGTGCAGCGCGCCTGGCCGAGAAGCATAACATCACCCCTTCTGGGCTGGCTTGGGGCATCGCCGCCGGATTGGCATACGACGATCCCCACGATCCCCATGCCACCGAGTTACAGTCGCTCTTGCGGGAATTGGGATTCGAGGGAGCACTGCAGAAGGTGTGCGGCATTCGCCCGGACGAGATGCTGGCGGCGCTGGTGCGCGAGCGCTACCAGCGACTCCACAGCGATCCAGAATGGCAGCCTCAGCGCTGAGCTTCTCCGGCTGCATCCGGTTGGACCGATAGCGATGGGGAGTTGACTCGGAGGACGTGGTATTCTGAATTCGTGCCTGACAGAGGGATAGGTTTAGGTCACAGCTCGGTGACGGTGACCTGTTGTAACAGCATTTCCACCAGCTGACGGTCGCCCACTCCGGTGCCTTCCTGCATAGCGGCAGCCGTGCCACATGCAACCGCGCGTGCCGCAATCTCGGCAGGATCACAGGCATCACAAAATGCCCAGATAAGCCCGGCCAATGCCGCATCGCCGGCGCCTACCGGGCTGCGCGCATGCACTGGTGGCGGGATGGCCATCCACACTTGATCCCGCATTGCCAATACAATCCCTTGCGCTCCGCGCGAAATGGCCACCAAGGCGATGCCTTGTTGCTGCAGCCGGCGGGCGGCAGCAGCGTGCTCTGCATCGCTGGAGAGTCCAGTACCGAGCACCTCCGCTGCTTCTTCGCTGTTGGGTTTGACAGCAAAGGGGGATGCGCTCAGCCCGGCCTGCAATGCTGCGCCGCTTGTGTCCAGGAACGCATGCCCTCCGCATGCTTGCACCAACGTAATACATTGGGCGTAGAGGTCGTCCGGGGCGCCGGGTGGCAGGCTGCCGCAGAAGGCCCACACATCACCCGGCTTTGCTGACTGCCTGATATACTCTTGGAGTGCGGCGGTCGAGCATTCACCCACAACGGGTCCGGGCTCGTTGAACTTGGTGTACTGGTCGCGCGCTTCGTCCCACAGGGTGATGTTCTGGCGTGTCTCGCCTTCCACCTCGATGGAAATCACTTCATAGCTGGCCGCGAGCAGCTGCTGATACATATACTGACCTGTGCGGCCACCAAAGAACGCGACAATACGGCTAGGAATGCCCAGCATCCGCAGTGTGCGCGAAACGTTGATCCCCTTGCCGCCCAAATCCTCGCGCATTGGACGGAGACGATGGATGGTGCCCGGTTCCAGGCGTGGCACGCTGAACGCTTTATCCAGGACGGGGTTGAGGGTGACCGTGATGATCGCGGGCATTGTAATCCCGTTATCGGTTATTCAACACCTGCTTGACGAACTCGTCGAACAGGTAAAGGGAGTCGTGTGGCCCTGGAGATGCCTCCGGGTGGAACTGCACGCTGAAAGCGCCCAATTGGGGATGGCGAATGCCCTCAATTGTATGGTCGTTCAAATTGATGTGGGTGACCTCGGCACCGCCTAGGTCGCTGTCAGGGCTGACGACAAAGCCGTGGTTGTGGCTGCTGATCTCCACCACACCGGTCAGCAAGTTCTTCACAGGCTGGTTGCCGCCACGGTGGCCAAAACGCATCTTCTCAGTGCGGCCGCCTAATGCCAATGCCAGAATCTGGTGGCCGAGACAGATACCGAAGATCGGCACCTTGCCCAAAAGATAGCGTACATTTTCGATGGCGTAGGTCACCGCTGCCGGGTCACCTGGGCCGTTGCTGAGAAACACACCGGCAGGGCGCATAGCGAGCACCTCTTGCGCCGGGGTACGTGCTGGCACGACGGTCACCCGCAGGCCACGGTCCACAAGCATGCGCAGGATGTTGTGCTTGATCCCAAAATCATATGCCACCACCAGCGGTGCCGCAGCATCCAGCTTTTCACAACGGCGGTAACGGTACCACTGGGAGCTGCCACCCTCGGTCCAGTTATAAGGCTCGGAGCAGGTCACCTCGTCTACCAGGTTGGCACCTGCCATGTCGGGTGCATTGCGTGCCAGCTCGATGAGCGCCGCGGGATCCTCCGCAGCCGGTCCGTGAGCGATGGCAGCGCGCATCACTCCGCGGCTGCGGATATGACGTACCAGTGCCCGGGTCGCCACCTCGGTCAGGCCGATGACACCATAGGCTTTCAGATAGCTATCCAGATCACCTTGCTCGCGCCAATTGCTCACGATCGGGCTCAGGGCACGCACCACGAAGCCAGCCACCCACACGCGCTGCGACTCGATGTCCTCGCGGTTGACGCCTGTGTTGCCGACGTGGGACACCGTCATGGTCACGATCTGGCGATGATAGGAGGGATCCGTTAAGATCTCTTGGTATCCTGTCATCGAGGTGTTGAAGACCACCTCTCCGGTCTGAACGCCTTGGGCGCCAAAGCCTACTCCAGGAAAAAGACGTCCGTCCTCAAGTGCCAACAAACCCTTCATGCCCATCACCACTCCTCTCACCCGCTTATCATTCCCGATCACTGGTTGCCCGGCTGCTCCCAAGCGAGCGGTGGCGGTGTGTCCGGCGAGCCCAGATATAACATTTGCCCGCCATCCACGACCAGCGTCGTTCCGGTCACGAAATCGGCATCATCGCTGGCAAGGTACGCGACTGCCTTGGCAATATCCTCCGGTGTGCCCAGGCGACGCCACGGCACGCGTTGCCAGCCAGCGTCTACCACCGCATCGCCGTACATCGCACGTTCACCCGGTGTGTCGATCCAGCCTGGCGCGATCACATTGACGTTGATGTGGTAAGGTGTCAGCTCTGCCGCCAGCGAACGCCCCAGCATATGCACGGCCGCCTTGGCCATGTTATATGCCG
This sequence comes from Ardenticatenia bacterium, assembly GCA_003130875.1. GTDB lineage: Bacteria > Chloroflexota > Anaerolineae > 4572-78 > NAK82 > NAK82. The sequence goes on along the minus strand of QEXY01000089.1, from coordinate 20,207 downwards.
CCTGGCCGGCGAAAGGCACCTCGGCACACACCGAGCCTATAATGATGATCTTCCCTCCCGGGCGACCGCTTTCGCTCTGGCGCACCATCTGTCGCGCCGCAAACTGGCACGTGTGATAAACCCCAAATTGGGTGACCTCAAAGACGCGTCGATGCACTTCCCAATCGGCATCGACCAGCATCGCATGGCGTTCGAAAACCGCATTGGCGACCACGATGTCAATATGCCCGAAATACTTCACCGCTGCATCAAACATGCGCTGGACAGCCTCTCGTTCGGCGACATCGGCTTGATAGACCAGTGCGCGGCGTCCGAGACGGCCGATCTCCTCAGCTACCTGCTGAGCTTCCTCGGCATGGGAATAATAGTTAACGACCACATCAGCCCCTGCGGCAGCTAGATGGAGCGCAATGCCACGACCGATACCCCGGGATGCTCCTGTAATCAGCGCAACTTTTCCCTCAAAACGATTGAAGCGATCCATATTTCCCTTTCACATCTGATGCAGATAGTCTTTGATGAGCGGGTAGAGCTGTTTGTAACGCGCGACGCGCTCTTGATAAATGGCGTGCGTTGCCGGGCGTGGCTCAAAGGTGTGGGTGATGCGGACGAATGCCTCGGATGCCTCAACACCCGAGGCGAAGTGACCACTGCCTACACCGGCCAGCAGCGCGGCACCCAGCACGCCACATTCGTTCACCTGAAGTCGCATGATCGGCTGCCCCAAAATATCGGCGGTCAGTTGCAGCCAGACATCCGACTTGGAACCGCCACCGGTAGCGCGAAACTCGGTAATTTGGAGCACGTTGCGCGGGATCAAGTCCAGCGCTTCGGCAAAATAATATGTGATTCCCTCTAGCAGGCCCTTGATCAACTGTCCTCGGGTGGTTTCCAGCTTCAGGCCCATAATAACCCCGGAGGAATTGGCATCAAAGGTGGGCGGTCCGCATGTGGCAAAGTGAGGTAGAACCATCAAGTTGGTGGGTGCTTCGGGCAGCTCGGCCATCAGCTGGTCGTAGATATCATATCCCTTCGCTCTTGCCTCAGCATATTCGGCAGCTGCCATCGTATCGCGCGCCCAGCGCAGGATGGAGCCGCCGATGTTGTAGATAAAGCTGACGTACTGGCCGGGCAATACGTGATGCTCAATGTTGAGCCCGGCTTCGCGCAAGGGTTGGCTTGGCGGCAGATGGTCATATGTTGGGGTGATGCAGATAAAAGTGCCCATGCCATACACTGCACGCCCTGGACGTACCACGCCGGCACCCAGCGCATTGCAACATTGATCGTGCCCCCCTACAACGATCTGAACCCCATGTGGCAGTCCTAATTCGTCAGCCAAGCCAGCGTCTACCTCTCCCACCACGCTGCCGGCAGGTACGACGCGCGGGAGCTTCTCGCGCGGTATGCCCACTGCCTCCAACAACTCAGATGACCAGTCAGCAGCATGGATGTCGAATAAAAGGGTGCGATTGGCAAGCGAAAAGTCTGTCACCGGTTCGCCGCCGAGCAAGAAACCGATAAGGCCGCTGGTGAGCAAGAACCGGTCGGCACGCTCGAAGAGGTCGGGGCGGTGATCGCGCAGCCAGGCTAATTTCGGGGCGGAATGTGCCAACCCTAAAATATTGCCGTTGATCTCGTGCAGTCGCTGGGCACCAGGTCGCTGTGCCATCTGTTCAACATATTCCTCACCCCGTGCGTCAATCCCCAATATGGCGTGGTCCAGGATGATCCGGTCGGACAGGCATACGGGGGTCATCGCTTCGCCCATGGAGGAAACAGCCAAGGCGGTGATGCGCTGTCCGCGTGTCGCGGCTGTCACCGCCCGGATGACCTCTTGAACTTTGCTCCACACATCCCGCATGTCCAGCTCCGCCCAGCCGGGTTGAGGATGCAGGATCGGATACTCGCGGTAGGCCAGGGCTATCAGGTCACCATCTTCGGTGAGCACGCCAGCTTTGCAACCTGTCGTGCCGACGTCAATGCCCAATAAGCTCATAGTGCTTCCTCCATTGCTATCAGGTTTTGACGAGAATGTCCTCTGTGGCTGTTTCGCTTCGATGCAACAGCCCTGCCGATTTGAGATGACAATTTCACAACGTGCCCCATATCAGTTGGGATGGATGTCCATGAGGCTGAGACAAGCCGTGCAGCTAATCTTCACATCCTCCGCCGCAACTGAGGTGCCACACATTGCCATCCCGGGCCAACAGCGCATCCGCCTCAGGTGGCCCCCAGCTGCCCACTGGATAGGTCACCAACGGCGGGGCATCGGGTGATTCCCAACCGTGCAAAATGGGATCGATGAGTTGCCAGGCGGCTTCGATCTCATCATAACGGGCAAAGAGCGAAGCGTCCCCGCGCAACGCATCGAGCAACAGACGTTCATAAGCGTCCGGGATTGCTTGCTCGCCAAAGCCTGTCCGGTAGTGAAACTCGAGATCGCGGGAGATTGTCTCCTGAGCCGAATCAGGCACTTTGGTCTCGAACTTGAGATGAATGCCCTCATTGGGCTGGATGCACAAAGAAAGGATGTTGGGTGTGAATTCCTTGCCGGGTGGCAGGTCAAACATCACGTGCGGTGGACATTGGAACTGAATGGCGATCTCGGAGGTTTTCTGCGCCAGCGCCTTGCCCGAACGCAGGTAGAAGGGCACGCCTTGCCAACGCCAGTTATCGATGTATAGCTTGAGCGCGGCATAAGTGGGGGTTTGCGAGTCGGGTGCCACCCCTGGTGTGTTCCGGTAGCCTTCGTACTGAGCGCGCACGGTATCGCGCAGCTCAATCGGACGCACCGCGCTCAGGACTTTGACCTTCTCATTGCGTAAAGCATCGGCGTTGAACGACGCCGGAGGCTCCATAGCGACCAAGGTTAACAATTGCAAAAGGTGGTTCTGAAACATGTCGCGCAATACGCCCGTCGCGTCGTAGAAGGCAGCGCGATGGCCAACATCCACACATTCAGCCACAGTGATTTGGACATTGCAGACATACTGCCGATTCCAGACCGGCTCGAAGATAGTGTTGGCAAAACGGAAGAACAAGATGTTTTGTGCCGTCTCCTTGCCCAGATAATGGTCGATGCGGTAGACCTGGCTTTCTTGGAAAACACTGTGTACTGCGTGATTGAGCGCTTGTGCCGAGGCCAGATCGTGTCCGAAAGGTTTCTCGATGACGATGTTGCGCCAGCCCTCATGCTGCCCTGCCATCCCCGCCGCGCCTAGATGGGTGACGACAGGGATGTACAACGCCGGCGCCGTGGCCAAATAATACAGACGATTAGACGGACCACCTTCCAGGCGGCGGAGCGTTTGCTCCAGATGTGGATAGCTCTCAAAGCGCTCCAGATCCCCTTGGACGTAATGCAGCATCGGTGCGAAGGAATCCCACAAGGCCTCGTCGAATGAGCTGCCCGAAAACTTCTTGACCGCGGTGCGCATAATCTCGCGAAAGCTCTGGTCGTCGTACGGCCGACGTGCAAAGCCGATGATGCGTGTCTCCTCTGGCAAACGCCCTTTGCGATATAGATTGAACAACGAGGGCACCAGTTTGCGCTGGGTCAGATCCCCAGATGCGCCGAAGATCACAATTGTATGTGAGAGTGCTGGCTCCGCTTGGACGGGTTCGCTGGGTGTGCCCCAACGCACACGCGGGACTCTACCACATGAACCGGGATGCACCTGAATTCCCTCCTCAACAGCGATCAATCCCAAGCTTGTGGATGGTCTGCCGATACGAGGTCGGCAGCGCGGGCATTCATCTCGATCTGTTCCACGGTCTTACAACCCGGGATGACGCACGTCACCGCGGGATGGCGTAGGCACCACGCCAGAGCCCAAGCTGCCATTGGCACGCCCGGTGGCACTTCCTGCCGCGCAATCTCCTGTACCCACTGCAACCGCCGCTGCAGCTCCGCCTGGTCTTGTTGGGAACGCACATCGTCGGCTTGAGTGAACTGCGTCCCCGGCTGATACTTGCCACTTAACAGACCGCTTGCCAATGGCACGCGGGCGAGCACTCCCAGATCCTGCTCTTGACAAGCGGGCAGCACACGCTGCTCCGGCCCGCGCTCCAGCCGGTTATAAACTAACTGGATCACGCTGGCGCCCACTTGGCTGGCCTGCTGCACCTGATACAGGTTCTCACTTTTGCTACTAATCGAAATGCCCAGAAAGCGGACCTTGCCAGCCTTTACCTGTTTGTCCAGCATCGTCCACAAAGCATCCTGGTTGAAGACCTGATCGCTTCCGGAGTGAAACTGATACAGGTCGATCGTTTCGGTGCCCAGGGCTTTGAGTGAGGCTTCCAGCTGGGCCAACACCTCCTCCGGTGCCCAGCGCTCGGCACGCTCGAAATTGCGGATGAATTGATGTCCGAATTTGGTGGCGATGATCCACTTGTCGCGCTGCCCACGAATCGCACGGCCGATCAGCTGCTCCGACAGATGATCACCATAACACTCGGCGGTGTCAGTAAAATTGATCCCCAGCTCTTGTGCGCGTCCGAGCATCTGATCCACCTCGGACTGGGTGAATTGTTTGCCCCATTCCCCACCAAACTGCCACGTACCAAGACCGATCACCGAGACATGTAATCCTGTCTTGCCCAAGCGTCGATACCGCATTGGTTCTCCCTCTTCGCCATTATCGACACATCCGCCGTGGGATTCAGAGTATAGCACAGTCCCATCGCACACCCAAAAGACCCGCTTCGCCACCTCCATCCCGCATCCACCCTGACCCCCTTCCCGATCAAGGGGATTTCCTCCAACAGCGCCAGCGCTGCCTCCAGCCCATCGTCTTCCACCGCGCGCTGTTGCACCACCACCCCTAACTGCTGCGCCACCCCCACCAGCACCGGCACGGCCGCCAATTCCCCGCGCTTGCTCCCACGCAGCCATTTCGCATCCAAACTGATCACCGTCACCTCTCCCCAGCCCTGTGCCCAGGCGTTGACTGCCTGCAGCAACGCGCCCACATCCAGGCGTCGTAACACCCACCGCAATGTCGTCAGCCCCGGCACACGCCCTGTCGTCCGGAAGTCCAACGGGCACAGCCAGAGGGATTGATGCGCCTGCGCCCACCACCACATCCCGCGCAGGTGGCTTTCCCCGTGCAATGCCGTCAGGATCAGCAATGCCCACAACCCGGCCGACGGGTAGCGCCGCCCCTGGCGGCGGCGCGGTCGGGCACCGTGCGCCGATTAGTCCAGCAAACGCTTACCCCGCTGGGATGGCATCTGGCTCACTCCTCAATAGCACCGCTATAGGAGAAGGGGAAAAGCCCTGATCGACATCTGGGGGACTTGAGGTACATTCCGGGTGTGCGTTTAGCCAGGCAGATGGTCAAAATTCTCCCACCCCGACGATGCGAAACCGCTCGATCGCCAGCATGCCCACCGTGCAGACGCACATCAGAATCGTGCTCATCGCCAGCGCTTGACCGTAATTGAGCAGGCCCGGTTGACCCAGGAAACGAAAGATCGCTATCGGCAGAGTCGGCAGCTGAGGGCGTGCAATCAATGCCGTGGCACCGAACTCTCCCATACTGATGGTGAAGGCAAATACCGCTCCGGCCAGCACGGCACGGCCGATGATGGGCAATACCACCTCACGCCAAGCGCGCCAGGGGGTGGCGCCTAGCACAGCGGCGGCCTCGCGCAATGATGGCTTGATGCCGCGCAATGCCGGCAACAAGGCGCGCACGACGAAGGGGAAGGCGACCAGTGTATGCGCCAGGGGTATCAGCAGCGGCGAAGTGCGCAAATTGAGCGGTGGTTCGTCCAAGGCCACAATGAAGCCAAAGCCCAATGTCACAGCCGAGGTGCCCAGTGGAAGCATGAGCAGTGGATCGAGCAGCGATTGGAGCCTTCGCCCAGACTTGGTGCGCGCTGGCCGCGCCAGCATGGCGGCGCTCAGGATGCCGAGGGCAAGTGCTAGGACCATTGTGGCAACGGCAAAACCGAGCGAGTTCAGCGCCGCCTGAATCGGTGGTACATACAGCACCGCATCGCGCCGATTGACGAACAGTTCGGCATAGTAGCGCAGGGTTATCGTGCCGCCCAGGGTGAAAGAGCGCTCCACCAGCGCCAGCAGTGGTACTAGCAATCCTATCATCATCGCGAAGATGTTGACGCCCACCAGGATACGCGCACCCCAGCTGGTGGGATACCGTTGGGTTTGGGTGATAGCGCGCATGTCCAGCGGCACACTGCTGCGCCGTTGCAGCTGGGTGTAGAGCCACATCAACCCAAATGTGAAAATAATCTGAATCACTGAAAGAGCCGCCGCCATCGGCAGATTAAAGTAGTTGACCGTCTGGCGGTAGATCTCCACTTCAAGCGTGGCAAAGCGCGGTCCTCCCAGGATGAGGATCACCCCGAAACTGGTGAAACAAAAGATGAACACGAGCAACGCAGCAGCGGCCAACGCCGGCATCAGCAAGGGCAAGGTCACGTGCCGCCACACGGCATACGGACGGGCACCCAAGACTCGTGCTGCTTCCTCGAGACGCGGGTTGAGGTTGGCCCAGAAGCTGCTCACGATGCGCAAGACCACCGCATAGTTGTAGAAGACGTGGGCAGCTAGGATAATCCAGAGCGTATGCTGCAGGTCGATCACAGGTTCGGAACGGCCCAACAGCGCCATAAGGAGCAGGTTGAGACGTCCTTGTGGTCCGAGCAAGGCGGTGAATGCGTTGGCCACTACTACGGTGGGCAACACGAAGGGCAGCGTGGTCAGCGCTTGTAGAAGCCATTTTCCAGGGAAGCGGTAACGGGCGAAGATATAGGCGCCCGGCAGCGCTAACACCACTGTCAAGAAGGTGGACAGCGCTGCCTGCCAGACGGTAAAACCCAATATGCGCAGGTAATACCCGCTGCTGACCAACTTGTGCAATGCTCGCGGATCGAACATCCCCTCCGGAGCGAAGCTGACCACCAAGATGGACAGCAGCGGGTAGAAAAAGAACAACGCCAGGAAGAGCAGCGGGATGGCATAGAGCATCCCGACGAGTGCTCGTTGGTGGAGGCTCATGCCAACGTCACCGCAACATGACCTCCGTCCACTCCTCGATCCAGCGCTCGCGATTCGCTTCGATCGCTTCAGGAGACACCACGGCCGGCCGCTCGGGGATTTGGGCGAACTTCACAAACACCTCTGGCAAGCTGGCATTGACATTGGCTGGGAACATGAACATGTTAAGTGGAATATCCTCCTGGAAGCGTTTGCTCAGCATATAATCTACCAGCTTTTCGGCCAATGCGCGATGCGAGGTGCCGCGCAATATCCCCACAAACTCCACCTGGCGGAAGCAGGACTCATCGGCCGTGACCGCTGCCGTGGGGGCTTCTTCCAGCGGCTGCTCGGCAAAATAGACCTCCGCCGGCGGGCTGCTGGCGTAGCTCACCACAATGGGACGATTGCCATCCGAAGCCGCAGAGAAGTGTCCCCAATATGCCTCCTCCCAGCCATCTACGACCAGCACGTCGTTGTCGCGCAGCGCACGCCAGTAATCCAGATACTTGTCCTCGCCAAAGTGACCGATGGTGGTCAACAGAAAGGCCAATCCGGGTGAAGAGGTCGCCGGATTTTCCACCACGGTCAGCCCCTTATAAGTCGGCTCGATGAGAGATTCTAGATTGCGTGGTGGTTCAATCCCTTTCCGCGCGAACCACTCCTTGTCGTAGTTCAGGCAAACATCCCCGTAGTCCACCGGCACCAGGCGGTTCTGCGCATCCAGCTTGAGCTCCTCGCGGATCTCGCTCAGCCCAGGCGATGCATAGGGTTCGAAGATATCTGCTTGCAACGCGCGGCTGAGGAATGTGTTGTCCACCCCGAAAAAGACATCCGCCAGAGGGTTGTTCTTGCTCAAGATGGCCTGGTTGAGTGCTGCGCCGGCATCGCCGGCTGGGAGCAGTTGCACGCGCACCTGGTTGGCCAGCTCAAATTCACGCAACACAGACTCACTGATGTTAAAACTGTCATGCGACATCAGCGTGATCGTGGGTGCATCCGGGGGTAACGCGAGTGTCGCGGTGGGCTCAGGGGTGGCTGTGGCGGTCTGTGATAACGGCGATGCGAGCGCCGCAGATGACACGATCGACATTGCCATCAGCGCGGTGAGCACAGTGACCACCAGAATCAGGTGCATCAAGCGGAAACGTACTTGCCCTTTCATTTCTCATCACTCCTTTCTCAGAGACATTGTGACATAACAGAAAAGCCACCTGACCCTCAGGGTAGGTGGCTTCACAACCCATCTGCAAAGTCCCTACGCTGGCATTACCCAGGTCAGGTTCAAAGGGTCGAGGCATCAATCGGGCCTCCTCTCAGCCGGGCTCACCCAGCTCCCCAGCACGATGTTCTATTCACTTTTTCACAGATTATTTTATCATCACTTTCTACAATTGTCAAATGGGAACTGGACAAATGGACCCAGCGTCTAAGTAACAGAGATCGGAGAAGGACAGGGCAACCTCCAGGTAACCGATCAAGAGCTGAAAGGAGAGAAACTGATGGGTGCACGCTGGTTGCTGATCGCTCTCACTATGTTAGGTTTGATATTGGTCACCGCAGCCCCTGCAGCGGCAGATGGGATTATCATCCCCGATGTACCGGTCACCCGTTATCTGACCGTTAAGTATCATCGTGTCACGGTCACAATTCAGGATCAGGTGGCGGTCACGTCCATCGATCAAGTGTTCGTGAACGATACGGGGCGCACGGTCGAGGGCAGTTATGTGTTCCCTCTCCCCGAAGAGGCGGCCATTTCGGAGTTCACGATGTGGGTGGATGGTCAGCCTGTTTCTGGCCAGATTCTCACGCGCGATGAGGCACGTCGTCGCTATGATGAAATTGTGCGCGGGCGACGTGACCCTGCCCTGCTCGAGTACATCGGCCGTGACCTTTTCCAGGCGAGCATATTTCCCATCGCTCCGGGCGAGGAACGGCGCGTTGAACTGAAATATGCCCAAGTGTTATCGGCTGAAAACGGGTTGGTCCGTTACGTTTACCCATTGAGCCCGGAAAAGTTCTCACCGCAACCGTTACAGGACGCTTCCATCAGCGTGTCCATCACCTCCAGCAACCCCATCAAGGCGGTCTACTCCCCCAGCCATCCCGTCGCCATTGACCGTCAGGATGACTATCGCGTGCGGGTGGGGTGGGAGGCGCGCACTGTCAAGCCAGATAGGGACTTTGTGCTGTTCTACAGCATGTCGCAACAGGCGCTGAGTGCCGACCTGCTCACCTACAAGGCGCGTGGGGAAGACGGTTTCTTCCTGTTGCTGATCACCCCACCGCTGCGGGTTGAGAGCGAACGCGCGGTGGCAAAAGATGTGATCCTGGTGTTGGACACCTCGGGCAGTATGGAAGGCGAGAAGCTGGAACAGGCGAAGGATGCCCTGGTGTACGTGCTCCAACATCTCAACCCGCAGGATCGCTTTAACATTGTGTCATTCAGCACCGGCGTTGAGGTCTTCGCCGAGCGCGTGCGCCCGGCAGCCGAAGCCCAAGAAGGGATCGACTTTGTGCGTACGCTGGGAGCTGCCGGTGGCACCAACATCGACGGCGCCTTGCGCGAAGCGCTGCGCATCGCCGCTGACCCCATCAGCGCGGAGCGGCCAGTCATTGTGATCTTCTTAACTGATGGTCTGCCCACTGAAGGAGAGGTCGAAATCTCGGTCATCCTCGATAATGTGAAACGCGCCTTGCAGTCCAATACGCGTATCTTCGCCTTTGGGGTGGGCGATGATGTGAACACCGTGTTGCTGGACAATCTGGCACGCGAAACGCGCGGTGCCAGTGCCTATGTACGACCGGGTGAGCGCATCGATGAACAGGTGAGTGCCCTCTATGCCAAAGTGAGCACGCCGGTGTTGGCCAACGTCACTCTGGATGTCGAGGGAGTGCGCATCTATGATCTCTATCCGCATCCCTTGCCCGACTTGTTCGCCGGCAGCCAGCTGGCCGTCGTGGGGCGCTACTATGCCGGCGGCGCTGCGACGATCACTCTGCGCGGCACAATGAACGATCAAGCGCAGGTCTTTACATACCGGGATCTCACCTTCCGCGATGTCGGCGGTGAGGATTTTCTCCCGCCCCTATGGGCCACGCGCAAGATCGGCTACCTGCTCAATGAGATCCGCCTGCATGGCGAATCCCAGGAACGGATACAGCAGATTGTGAACCTGTCCATTCGGTATGGCATCATCACCCCGTATACCTCATTCCTGATCGAAGAGCCCACCCGGGCGCTGACCGAGGAGGGGCGTGCTGGAGTCGCCCAAGACGCCTACCATGCTCTGGAGGCGGCCGGGCCGGCACCGCAAAGCGGCGCAGCGGCGGTCGAGCAGTCAATCGCGCAGAGTGAGATGGAGAAGGCGACACTCCCTGGCGCACCCACCGGTCCATATGGCGGTCAAGTGCGTACAGTAGGAGAGCGTGCCTTTGTGCTACGGGATGGCGTGTGGACGGATACCACGTTCGACCCGACCCGTATGACCCCTGTCCAGCTCATTTTTGGATCGGAGGCCTTCGTGGATTTCCTGGCGCAGCACCCCGAAGCGGGGCGCTATTTCGCCCTCGGCGAGCACGTCATTGTGGTGATCGATGGGACTGCCTATGAGATGATCATGCCCAGCGCAAAACAGCTGCCATCTGAGCCGCGTTCCCTCCTCGCGTCCGAGGATGACAGCTCGCAACAGCTCCGCTATCCGCTGGTGGTGTTCTCGTTGCTCGCTCTGGTGGTCACCTGGTTGCTCTGATCAGCACCTGCAACGGAGAGCGTGCTGGATGGGTATGCTGTGCCGGGCATCCCAGCGTGTAACCGCACCCTATCCGAGCCTTCTCCGAACGGTACGATGATACGAGAAGGAATTCGCTTCACCGCCGAGGTCGTAGAGCGCGCAGGGTTTTTATCTCTGCGTTCCTGGCGCGCTCTGCCCGGTAGCACAAACAAGTTCTCTGGCGTTTAGGCAGGCTGTGGAGGGCCAGCGCAGCATGGGGCGGCTGTGCCGGCAGACGACTAGCGGATTTATTCCGGCGACGTCGAGCGGGAGGCGCTCTCAGCGACGAGCAGTGTGAAGAAGAAGGTGCTGCCGCTGCCTTCCGTGCTTTCCGCCCAAATCCGCCCACCGTGAGCTTGGACGATGTGGCGTGCAATGGCCAGGCCCAGGCCGGTGCCGCCGCCGCTGCGCGCGCGGTCGGCCTTGTAGAAACGCTCGAAGATGCGTGGCAGGTCTTCAGCCGAGATGCCCACCCCGGTATCTTGTACAGCCAACAGCACCTCGCCGTTGCGCAATTGCGCCCGCACGTTGATCTTACCGCCTGGCGGTGTGAACTTGATCGCGTTGTGCACCAAATTGCCCACCACCTGACGGGCACGTTCCACATCGGCCAAGACCGGCGGGAGATCCTCTGGCAGATCCACAATGAGCTCCAGGTTTGCCCGTTCTGCCTGCGGGCGCAGACGCTCAATGGGTGGCAACACGATGGCGGACAGTGGCGTGGGCACCAGGCGCAGCGGTGCACGTCCCGACTCGGTGCGCGCGAGCTCCAACAGCTCTTCCACGATTTGGGTCATCGTATCGACTTCCGCCTCGATGCGGTCGAGAAAGCGTCGCGTCGCCGCGGGATCATCCAAGGCGCCATCGCGCAGTGTCTCCACCAGTGCTTTCAGCGAGGCCAGTGGCGTGCGCAGCTCGTGCGAGACATTGCTGATGAAATCACGCCGCACCGTCTGCAGATGACGCAAGCGAGTCATATCCTGCAAGATCACCAGACACCGCGTCTCTTCCCGATGGCGCAGAGGCACAATCGAAGCGCGCAGGACAACATCCCCTCGTTCGATCTCCACGCCGAGCACGCTCTCCACACTGTGCTCACGGCAGCCACGCTCATGCTCGATCAACGTGTGATCACGCACCAGCCAGGCGAATGATTTCCCCACAGCATCTGCGATTGGGACGTCGAGCATACGGACGGCAGCACGGTTCAGCAGCTCCACACGCCCCATCGCATTCACCAGCACGACCCCATCCGTAATGTGCTCCAACACCGCAGCAAGCTCGTCGCATTGCCACTCCGCACGCTGCAATCGATCCCGGAAATATTCGATCATCTTGTTGAAGGCATCGACATAGATTTGCGCATCTCGATAACGTTCTGGCAGCAGTTGAGCATCCCAATCCCCTTCGCTCAGGCGTTGCATGACACGCATCACGCGCTGCATCAGCTGGGTCCTCTGCCGCGAGATGAGTACGGCCACTGTGGCGAGACAAATGGATTGGATCAGCGCAGCCAATATGATGACAAAGCACAAATCCGCCGGGACCAGGATGGCCACGCCCGCCATCACCACCCATGTCACCACGACAAAGGGCACCACTTGGCGCCATTGGATTGGGGCAAACATCTCATCCCTCAAAGCGATAACCGACGCCGCGCACCGTCACGATGCGCTCCGGGTGGGCCGGATCCGGTTCGATCTTCTCACGCAACCAGCGCACGTGGACGTCCACGGTGCGCGTCCCGCCAACGTAATCCCATCCCCATACGCGCTCCAGAATGAGGTCGCGCGATAGCACAATACCCCGGTGGCGGGCTAAGAAGAGCAGCAAATCAAATTCTTTGGGTTTGAGGCGCAGCGGCTGTTGGCCACGCAGGACTTCACGTCGCGAGAGGTCAATCACCAGATCGTCGAAGACGAGCATCTGATCGGGTGGGACTGCAGGTGATTTAACCGACGGCTCCTCGCTTTTGCTTGCTATCTCTTCGCGGATCAACCGTACACGACGCAGCAGTGCTTTGACCCGCGCCATTAGCTCGCGCATGCTAAACGGTTTGGTCATGTAGTCGTCTGCGCCCACCTCGAGGCCCACAATTTTGTCGATCTCATCGGTGCGTGCTGTCAGCATCAATACGGGCACGCTCATTTCCTGGCGCAAGATGCGACATACCTCAATACCATCTAAGCCAGGTAGCATGAGATCCAGGATGATCATGTCGGGATGTTCCGAGCGTGCCACCTGAAGTGCCTTGCGGCCATCACTGGCAGTGAGGACCACATAGCCCTGGCGGGTCAGGTTATACTCAAGGGTCTCCAGCAGGACGGGTTCGTCTTCCACGACCAATATTTTGGACCGTTCTGCTTCTTCTGACGGTTTTGCCGTCGGATCACTGCTTGCCATAGGATATCCCCTCACAGGTGCGCCTTGATCTGTTCTGCCACGCGGCGCGTGATACCGGGCAATGCGGTGAGCTCTTCCAGACTGGCCTGGCGGATTGCTTCGAGTGAGCCGAAGTGTTCCAATAATACCTTTCTACGACGCGGGCCAACACCGGGTATGTTGTCCAATTGAGAAGCGATACCCTGGCGCGTGCGCAGGTGCTGGTGGTAAGAGAGCGCGAAGCGGTGCGCCTCGTCACGAATCCGTTGTATCAGGAACAACGCGGGGGAATTGCGCGGGAGCACCACCGGTTCTGATTGGCCAGGCAGAAACAGCTCTTCTTCACGTTTAGCCAGTCCCACCACTGGCACAGCGTCCCGCAACTCAAACTCGTCCAACACCGCCAGCGCAGCGTTGAGTTGGCCTTTGCCACCATCTACGATGATCAGGTCGGGCAGGATGCTCCAACTCGCCTGATTCCTGCCAGGTATTCCGGCTTCCAGTGGCCCTCCTGGGGTGCTCTCCTGCATACGTCGGAAGCGGCGGCGCAACACCTCCTGGATGCTGGCGAAATCATCTTGGCCTGGCACGCTTTGGATGCGGAAACGCCGGTAATCCGATTTATGCGGTGTGCCCTTGACAAAGACCACCATACTGGCAACCGTATAGGCACCTTGAAGGGTGCTGACGTCGTAGCACTCGATGCGCAGTGGTGGAGTGGCCAGATTGAGCGCTTGCTGTAGCTCGGCCAATGCCTCATTCTGTTTGCTTTCATCCGCTTGCCACTGGTTGCGCAGATGGCGCAGCGTCTCGGTGGCATTCTCAGTCGCCATTTTGACCAGCTCCAGCTTAGGTCCACGGCGAGGCACCTTCACCACCACGTCGGCACCGCGCTTGCTGCGCAGCCATTCGCGCACAATCATCACTTCGTCGATTTCATGCGGCAAGAGGATTTCCGGCGGCACCTGGCTGACACTGTCATAGAACTGCTTGACAAAGCTGGCCAGTATTGTTTCCTCTGACTCTTCGGCAGTGCCATCCAGCACAAAGTATTCCCGCCCGATCAATCGCCCATCCCGGATGAAAAACACCTGCACACACGCGTCCCCATTCGCGCGCGCGAAGGCGATCACGTCGTGATCGGCCAATGTCGGGCTGACCACTGTTTGTTTCTGCACAATGTGTTCAATGGCAGCAATCTGGTCGCGCAACGTCGCCGCTTTCTCAAAGTCCAGAGCTTCTGCAGCTTCCTGCATTTGACGACGCAGCTTCTCCACCACTGCATCGACGTGGCCGGACAGGAAATCGCACAAACCCTCGATAATAGCCCGGTACTCCTCCTGGCTCACCGCCCCAATACACGGACCGGCGCAGCGCTTGATGTGATAGTAAAGGCACGGGCGCTCGTCCTTGCCCGTGATGGTGCGCGTGCAGGTGAGGTACGGGAAGATTTTGCGCACTAAGTCGAGTGTCTGATAGGCGGCGGAAGCCATCGTATAAGGCCCAAAGTAGCGTGCACCATCTTGTTCGATATGGCGGGTGGTGGTAACCCGAGGAAAGGGATCCTGCCAGTGTACCTTGATGTAGGGATAACGCTTGTCATCTTTGAGCCGCACGTTAAAACGGGGCTGGTGCTGCTTGATCAGCGTGTTTTCCAGAAGAAGCGCTTCCAGCTCGCTGCGTGATACAATGAATTCTAAGCGGGCTACCTCGGCCACCAGGCGACGAATCTTAGGGGTGTGTTGTGCTGATCCATGAAAATAAGAACGCACTCGCGCACGCAGGTTGACCGCCTTGCCGACGTAGATCACCTTATCCAGCGCATTTTTGAAAATATAGACGCCTGGCTTGGCTGGCAGGCTTTTGAGCGTCGCCTCTAGTTCGGGGTGCATCATGCTTCTCTCGGTTTAAAGTGCACCGGGCGTGGCAACCCACGCACATATCCTCGCACTAAATTAGCACCGGAATCCGCGCGGATGACCGCCATGGTCACCAGCGCCAAGCTCACCTCGGGCGGATAGACCAAGTAGAGTGGTGACCAGTGAGGATGGAACTTTTCCTTAAAGGATCGAGACCCCTTGTACCGATACATTTGGGCGATGTGCTCGCGCAAGTAATGCTGTGCCCATCTCATTTCCATTTCCTGTTCCTCTGTCTCACCCTGTTCTCGGTCCAATGCAACACTTCCCATGTTGAAGTGTCGGTAGCCTTCCTCCTTTGCCCATTGTACCATATGCACGAACAAATATTCTAATAAGCCACCTGGCACATCGCGCCGATGACGCACCATATCCACCCCAATTTCCGTGCGATCGCAGCTCGGCAGCAGGTTGGCAAAAGCAATCACGAAACCCTCCGAGGCGCGTACAATTGCCACTGGCGTAGTGCGCACATATTTTTCATCAAACCATCCCAGTGAGAAACTTTTCTCACTGCTCTGGACCGTGATGAGCCATTCATCGCTTACGACAGCCAGCTCTTGTATGATATGCCGAGGTAGAGGTGGCCGTACTACCTCGAATCGATAACCCAAATTGATCAAGCGGGTGACCGGCAGGCGTAGGATATTGTGCGTGTCTGCTTCGAGGTCAAAGCTGGTCAGGTCGACGAGAGCTTCTTGGGCAATGGGCAATGCATACAATGCCGCGACATGATAGTGCTCCAAAAAGAAGGGACGTGCCTGATAGAAAGCAGGTTGCCAGCGGTTGGAGAGACACCAAGCCCGAAACGCGCGCACCGTCTCGGCAACGTTCTCAGATGGTCCGATCGGATCGCCCAGCGCCAGTGCTATACGTCCTCGAACCACATAGGGGATCATCATCCCACCCAAGTCAAAAAAGTAGGATTTGTCATCCAGGAGCGCGAGCTGGGCCAAGGGTGTACGACCATACAGCTGCACCGTCTGGGCAGCGCGTCGACGTTCGGAGGCCGTGGCGGGAGGGGTCACAAATAGCGGGCGTACCATGACAAACAAGGCGTACAGTAAAGTGATCACGCCTACCAAGCGGACGGAAGAAACAAAGTATTCGGCGAAGCTGGTGTTGGGGGATAGACCGGCGACACCTCCAAACGATCCCAACGTGACCAACGTTTGCCATAACGCGGTATCCAGTCCGAGGTCGACACTGAAATCCATGTCCAGGTAGAAATATCCTAACGTTCCATAGGCTAATGTATACAGAATGGCGACAGCCAACGTGACGATACCTTGCTTGAAGGCAGGCGGCTGCATTTTGGCGTGGAAGTGAGGGTAGAGAAAGAACAGCCAAGCCGCCAACGCGCCGGCGGCGATGGCTTCCTCGTAGTCCAGCCCTTTGAGCAAATGGCACACGATGGAAACATCCAAGGTCACCAGGGTGAGGAGCCAGGCGAGGCGTTTGCGGTGCCACAGCCCCCATGCCAGCAACAGGAGCGCAAAGCCGGCCAATGCGACAAGGAGATGCCCGGCATATGTGACGCCGAGCGGCGAGAATTGCGCGACCAGCAGCAATCGTTCAACCCCAGAAGGGGTGAACGCGGACACCATGTTGACCAGCCCCATCAGGGCAGTCAGTAAGGCCACTGCACGCACGCTGCTGACCTCAGCGCGCGAGTATTCCTCCGCTCCGAACGATTTGACGCGCCGCAGCAGGAAGAAACCGATGAAGAGGGGGAACCAAAGCGATAAACCACGGAAGGCCAGCGTGACCACCGCTGCTTTCTCGGTGGCGATCCCCAGAGAGTTGTATACCAAGACCATAGCGCCTTCCATCACCCCAATGCCCATCGGGGTGGGAGAGACCACCAGAAAGAGCTCGCCCACCGCAAAACCTGCCACCAGCGGCCCAAATTGGATGGGTTCCTGGAAGGCACGAAAGAGGGCATACAGGCTGGCGATGTTCACCAAATGCGCCAACAGCGCCACCGCCAGCGTACGCATCAAGCGCTGTGGGTAGGTAACCATCGCCAGGGATGCATCGATGGCTTCGTCGGCGATCCGGTCCGCCCAGTCCGCAGGCAACCAAGCGGGTCGATGCAGCTGCTGCGCCAGCGTATTGGCGTTGCGCTGCACCCAGTGTAGGAAGTGCCGCAGTCGATCGGGCTGCCACACCCCCAATAACAGCAGGGTGCTCAGGGCAGCGATGAAACAGAACAGCACCACGCTGCCAAGAATGTGGTACAGCTGGAGCGAGTGTTGGCCGAAAAGGTAGAGGAGCCCGATCGCCAGGATGACCACGAAGGAACTGAAGTCGGCCAGAAGCACCAACACCGTTCCGGCTGCGGCGCGCACGGACGACTGGCCACGGCGTGCGGCATCATCTGCAAAAAGTGCCGCCGTGCTGGCACCGCCACTTGGTGCCACCACGGTCAAGAACCAGGAGCTCAAAAGCACCGGGATCAGCTCGCCGACCCGGCTTTCGACCTCAACGGTGTGAAAAGCGGCCTGGTAAAGCGCAGCATATACAACAAAGAAGAGGGCCTGGAGCACGACCGCTGCCAGCACCCACTCCCACTGCCCCTGTGCTAGGACATCGAGCAGCTTTTGTATCTCGGTGAAACGGGTGATCACCAGCCAGACAAAGGCGATGATGAGCACCCAGAGAATCCAACGACGCCTCATCCCCTGTCTGTTATGCTATCACCTTCCTCTTCGGGCAGATCGGTGAAGATAACAGAGTTCTTCCCTCCATAGGGATTAGGTTCATAAGCATCTGCTTCCGGGTCGTTGATCCAACGTTCGCCGTCACACAGGTAGCGAAATTCATAGCGACGGGACGGTTCCAGGTCTAACTCGATGTACCACTCCCCGTTGCTGTTGCGCTGCATAGGATGTGCGGTGGTATCCCAGCCGTTAAAATCACCCACTAGGCAGATGTGATCAGCCCAAATACTGTGTGGCAGTCTGAATTGTATTCGTGCCACAACCCCTTGATCCGTGCGTATCAGTGTCTTACGGATCACCTTATCTCCTCATCACTGGAATCCACCGCTGGTGGGCGCTAAACCACGCTCTGCCCGGATTTTTTGCTCATAACCGCTGGCGCGATAAGCCGCTAACGGGTCAGGTGGAACGCCCATTTCTTCGCGCACCTTCTCCAACAGAGGGCGCACATCGGTACGGTATGCCGCAGTGAGCATGCGATGCGCTTCCAGTACATCGCCGGCAGCCTGCGCCTCAGCCAGCCGGGTGCGTGGCACCAACAACGCCCGTGCATATGCTTCCTGACAGTTCAGCACCGAGTAGATCATCGCTTCCATTTTGCCCTCAATGTTGTGCGACTGGTCGATCATGTACGCCACATTTTGGGCGGTGGAGCGAGCGGGCTCGGCGTCTCCTTGTGCGGCGCTGGTCAACTCGTGATAGATGAGAAACAGCTCGTACGGATTAACACTGCCAACGATCAGATCATCATCAGCATACTTGCGATTGTTGAAGTGGAAGCCGCCTAACTTCCCCTCGTCCAGCAGAAATGCCACGATCTGCTCGATGTTGACCCCTTGAGCGTGGTGGCCCAAATCCACCAACACCTGTGCCTGTGCCCCGAGTTTGAGGCACAAGGCGTAAGAAGTGCCCCAATCCGGGATGTCGGTGCTGTAGAAATATGGTTCGAAGAGCTTGTACTCCAGCAACATCCGGCTGCCCGCTGGCAGGTGTTGATAAACGATGGGCAGCAGCTCCTCGTAGCGGCGCTTGCGCGCCCGCAGGTCGTCCTGGCCGGCATAATTGGTGCCATCGGCGAACCAGAGGCTCAGCACGGTGCTCCCGACCTGGTTCATGATTTCACAGCATTCCAGGATGTGGTCCAGAGCGCGTTGTCGCACAGCCGGGTCAGGGTTTCCCAGAGAACCCAGGCGATACGCGTCGTCCTGAAAGAGGTTGGGGTTCACGGCGCCAATGCGCAGCCCCTTTTCCTCGGCATACTGACGCATTGCCTGATAATCGCCGTCCTCCGGTCTGTCCCAAGGAATGTGGATGGCCACCGAGGGTGCGATACCGGTCATCTTATGCACCATTGCGGCATCATCGATCTTTTGCCGTGTGGTGACAGCAGCGCCCTCCCAGGCGAATGCCTTGAAACGTGTGCCGCTGTTCGCGTAACCCCAGCTGGGTGTTTCGATGTGCTGCTTTTTCAACGCTGCTTCCACCTGTTGGATGTCGATCCCTTGCTCTGCCACCTGTTGTGCCAGGATTTCGTATGCTGCACGCGATGAGGGGTTCATATGGGTAGCGGCTCCTTTCCTGGTTCCAATTGTGCCAGCGATTTTTCTGCATCACTTGCCGGATAAAGGATATCGCATAGGTTCCTTTGGTCGCTTATATGCATCTTACACATGGCAAGAGGTGGAGTCAAACTAATTTACGGAGGGTACATTTCAAATTGGAAGGTGAGTGCAAGCAGCGGCTCGAAATGGCACCTGTTATCCATCCGAGCCGCGACCGTCAGGGAGCGGAAACCTCTTCACCGCAAAGAACGCCGAGGATTTTTTATTTGCTCTCTGCATGCCCTGCGGTAAAATCCCTGCCCTTTTGTGGGGGCGACCGGCAGGTCCGCCCCTACGCACTACGCGCGCGGCTCGGATAACGGGTACGCTTCTAGCAGGTGTAACGACTGAAATCGTTGCTTGAGGGCCTGTGGCCGACCACCGTCTGCATTGCCAGGGTTATTCGTGTCGAATCGTTCTGGAGCAGTTCATACGTCGCTTGCTGGCACGCGGCTCGGTTTCAACCCCGCCTCTCCCCGAAAATCAAATACCTCATTACGGGTGCATTTTGCTCAGTTGTAAGCCCATGCATGGTATGGTTAAAAAATCCATAAAATAGAGTAGTTTTAACGGAAGAATATGTAACTTTTTCCTCCACAGATTTATTGCCTGCTCAGCGTTGCAACAGGGAGAAGTCAGTTCACTCCAGACCGACGTTCCTTCCAGGCCAACCAAACATCGCCAACACCACTTCCTGTAACCCTAAGGATTATTTTCAACCCCAGTCAAAGGTGACAAATGCGATGCAAATTCTGTCCGAATGGCGAACGGAGGACTGTCTCAAGTCAGTCTAGACC
>QEXY01000088.1 GCA_003130875.1 Ardenticatenia bacterium | reverse complement strand
ATCAGACGCTGGCGGCGCGCCATCTGCTGGCAGGTGAGCGGGTGCCGGCGGCGCGCCTGACGCTGGAGTTCGCCTCGCCGACCACCTTTCGCAGCAGCGGGCGCTATGTGCCCCTGCCATTGCCCGAGCTGGTCTTCGGCAGTCTGCTGGAACGCTGGCAGGCATTTGCTCCCGTAGCGCTCAGCCCCGAGCTGCGCCGCTTTGCCACCGAGATGGTCGTCGTCAGCCGCTACATGCTGCGCACCCGCTCCTTGCCGAGCAAGGAGGGCGGGTTGCACATCGGTTTCATCGGCCAGGTGACCTTCAGCGCGCTCAACCGCGACCGCTATTGGCTGAGCGTGCTGAACTTGCTGGCGCACTATGCCTTCTTCAGCGGCGTCGGCTACGGCACCGCCGCCGGCCTGGGGCAGGTGCGGGTGGTCGCCGAGAGGCCACACGACACCTGACCGCCGTGCGCGCAGCCAGGGTGGGAAAGCGATGCCGCCGTTGTATGTGATGGAACAGGGCGCCAAAATTCAGAGGGAGAGCCGTCGCCTGGTGGTGACCAAGGATGACGCGGTGTTGCAGAGTGTACCGTTGATCAAGGTGGAGCAGGTGCTCATCTTTGGTAACATTTCGATCACCACGCCGGCGCTCGTCTATCTGATGAGCCAGGGCATCGACGTGGTCTTCTGTGATCAGTATGGCCATTATCGCGGACGGGTGGTGGGAGAGATGAGTGGACACAGCGCGCTGCGACGCTGGCAATATCGGCGCGTGGACGATCCGGCGTTTGTGCTGCAAACGGCGCGCGCCGTGGTGCGTGCCAAATTACACAACACGCGCACGTTGTTGCTGCGTTATCAGCGCGAACGGGCCATACGTGACATTCAGCTGGCGATCGAGCGCCTGGCGGAGTTGTTGCAACAGGTTGAGCGGGTGCGCAGCCTCAACAGCCTGCGCGGTGTGGAAGGCGCCGGCGCCGCGGCGTATTTCGACGTCTTCCGTCACCTGCTGCGTGACCCGGTCTGGGAGTTCACCGGACGGGTGCGGCGGCCGCCAGGCGACCCGGTCAACGTCCTGCTCAGCTTCGGCTACACGTTGTTGGTACGCTACCTCGAGAGCGCCGTCGAAGCGGTCGGGCTTGATCCCTATCTGGGGTGTCTGCACGGCGATGCCTATAACCGTCCCAGCCTGGCTTTGGATATCGCCGAGGAATTCCGCTGTGTGGTGGTGGATAGCCTGGTGTTGCGCTGCCTGAACGGCGGTTTGATCCGGCCGGAGAACTTCAGCCGTCAGGATGACCCGGCGCGTCCCGTCCTGCTCGACGAGGCGGGGCGCAACGTCTTCATCCGCGAGTTCGAAACGCGCCTGGCGAGCATGCTCACCCATCCGTTGACCGATGAGCAGGTGACCTATCGGCGCTGTTTTGAGTTGCAAGCGCGTGAGATGGCGCGCGCGATCCAATCGGGCACCTCCTACCGTCCTTTTACGGTGCGTTAGGATGGTTAGTCGTCTCCGCATGTGCGTGGGCATTCAGGCGAGATGTTCATCTTGGTCAGCTACGACATTCCGGATGATCGACGGCGTGTCCGTTTGGCGAAGGTGCTACAAGATTATGGAGAACGTGTCCAGTACAGTGTGTTCGAGTGTGATCTGACGCAGAAGCAGTTGCAACAAATGGTGCGTGAGGTGAGGCAGGTCATAAGTGATGAGCAGGATAGCGTGCGGGTGTATCTGTTGTGTCGGGAATGTGTGGGGCGCATTCAAGCTTTTGGACGGGCGAAATTGCCAGATGAAGAACCGTTGGTGTTCATTGTGTGAAGGAGCGAAAAAAATTAGTGAAATTTAGAATTAGCGAGCACCCCCTCCAAAAGGCCGCAAAATGGGCCTGATAACATGGGTAACTTAGGAGGCCCTCGCAAAATGTTAACAGTGGAAGGGGAATTTGCATGAATGCTGTATTCTGTGTAGCATGTGGTGGAAGAGCTCGGGCTTTACCACCACTATATGGTTTGAAAGAGCGTCTATTCCCTAAGGGGGTGAGGTGGGTCAGAATAGACAGGAAGTCCTTCGGGGCATTAAGACCTACGAGACCATCGTATACCTCTTCCATTTTCAGCACCGTCAGAATAGACA
This sequence comes from Ardenticatenia bacterium, assembly GCA_003130875.1. GTDB lineage: Bacteria > Chloroflexota > Anaerolineae > 4572-78 > NAK82 > NAK82. Next base: position 8,452 of record QEXY01000088.1, on the reverse strand, counting down.
GGAAGTCCTTCGGGGCATTAAGACTTGAGCAGCGCTCTGTCCAGCATCGGGCAGACGCTGGGTCAGAATAGACAGGAAGTCCTTCGGGGCATTAAGACTAACACCGCGAAGCTCTGCGTCATCACGGGTGCGGTGTGTCAGAATAGACAGGAAGTCCTTCGGGGCATTAAGACCGTAGGGGCGCAGCGCCGTTGCGCCCCTACGGAGGGTTGGTCAGAATAGACTCTACCATCTGCATTTGGCTTATCTTGCTCGGCGGCCTGTTGGCCATCCTCATGCGCGATTACAAGCCGCAAAGGTGAAACTTGGAGGAGAGCGGCGACGTCCAGGAAGCGCTCCCCGACGGGAACTATATCACCATATTATGAAGCCCTGTGAAGTGTTGACCGTGCATGGGAGAGGAGTTTTTGGTGCCGCATCTGTCCCGTGCGCGGCTAGTGTCCGGAATAGGGCGGGGTTCGATCGCATCGACGCCGCTCGGTGAGGTGTGAGACACTCATCGCTGCAAGCTCTCATCCCCTCTTCTGGGGCTGTAGCACAGATGGGGAGGTGACGGTGGGCCTCACCTACCACGCTGCAAGTGGTCCGCCTCCACTGCCATCAACGTCACTATGGCGCGCGCGACGTGCTTCTCGGTGTCATCCCGCAGAGAGAACACGTCCGCCTCCGAGACGATGATGCGCCGGCCACCGTTGATCACCCGCGCACGACAGATCAGATACTGCCCGGCTGCCGGTTTGAAGAAGTTGATCTTGAACTCGATGGTCAACACGCGCCGGTCCGGCGGCACGATGGTGAAGGCAGCATAGCCACCGGTGTGATCTGCCATGGTGGCCATGACGCCGGCGTGGGCAAAGCCATCCTGTTGCTGATGCTCCGGCCGCATCTCCAGGCGCGTCTCAAAGATGCCATAGGCGACGTGGACCACCTCGATGCCGCAATAAGCTGGGAAGCCGCGCGCGAAATCCTGGCGCAGGAAAGCGAACCATTCCTCCGGGGTCATCTGGCTACCCTATGATCGCTGAAGATTGTTTCCTTAATATACCCGAAGGGTACGGTATGGCCAAGTTGGCAAGCCTTTGCGGGCAGGGCGTGTTTGTGCCGCAAGGGGGGCGCAGAGGAATATCACAGTCAGAGCCGCTTGCTGACGCGCCTGGCTCGGTTTGAATCCTCACCTCTCTCCCGATAATGAAAACGCACGCTCGCCTGGCGGATACATTGACGCGGCATCTATATTAGCGTATACTGGAGATGAGAGCGGCGTCTATCCTTGAGGCGTGTCTCCAAAAGGAGGTGTGAGGTGCATATACTCAACCGCATCCTGGTCGTCCTGGGTCTGCTGGCCGTCATGGTGCTCTCCGCGGTGCTCTTCCTTGCCTGGGGACCATTCCTGCAGCTCGCCATCGGCATGTTACAGCAGGCATATGCCACGCTGAACGCACTAGCCGAGTCCAATCCGCTCCTGCGCTGGGCAGGTGGATTTGGCCTGACGGTGTTGATATGGGCAGTATGTATTGCATTGTTGTGGTTGGAGACGCGCCGTCCCCGTGCGCGCACAATCACGGTACAACAAATCAGCGGGGGCCATGCCGAGCTCACGGTGGATTCGATCATCAGTCGGCTGCAATACAATCTGGAACAGCTGCCCGACATCATCCATGTCTGGCCGCGGGTGCGTGGCGCGCGCAAAGGGGTGCGCATTGACATGGCGATTGAGACCAACCCGGAGGTGGATGTGCCCGCCATCACCGAAGAGATTCGCCAGCGCACGCGGGATATTATGGAGCAGCACATGGGGCTCAAGCTGGATTCGATGCGCGTGGTGATCCGGCACGCGCCCTATCCGAAGTCCTTCTTCAAGGGCGAGCGGGTAGAAGCACCGCCACGTCCGGCTGTCGGTGCATCGCGCTTTAGCCCGGCGCCGTCCGTTGCGACGCCACCCGCTGAGCCAGCGCCGGTGGTGACACCGCCGGTGCCCGCGGAGACGCTGACGCCGGCGGCGTCGTCCGTGACGGAAACACCATCTGCGTCGGCTCTGCCAGCTGCGGAGCCAGCACCGCTGGTGTCCCCCACCCCTCAGGCGAACGCAGCTGCCGAGGTGAGCAACAACCGCGATCAGCCGTCCCGCCGCCCATGGTCTTTCCTGCGACCACGGGCTGAGGAAGCCATCCCGGCGCCACCTGCCTCAGAGTCAGTTGTTGCGGAGGGTGGCGAGGCCACTCCAGCTGTCGAAGCGGATATTCCATCATCAACGGAGACGCCTTCGGCGGCGGAGGACACCGCACGCTGATCCTTTTGTCGCACTATGGGCAATGGCTGACGGTCCATTCCTTCGGGAAGTCGGAGAAAAGATCGCCTTGGGGAACTGTGCGGGGTACGAACCAGAACCCCTGGGTTGATCATAGCCGTAGAAAGAGAGGGATCCGAGCATGATAGTCACCACCAAGCAGCTTTTCGAGGTCGCTTATGGACGTTTTGCGATCGGCGCCTACAACATCAACAATATGGAGCAGGCGTTGGGGCTGTTTCGCGGCAGCCTGGAAGCGCAGGCGCCGCTGATCATCCAAATCTCGCGCGGGGCGCGCAAGTACGCCGGCGTCACGATGATCGAGGCGATCATCCGCGCGTGCGATGCCATGTTTCCCGAGGCGATCTTCGCCGTGCATCTGGACCATGGCGACGAGCAGACCTGCTATGACTGTATCGAGTCGGGCTTTTACAGTTCGGTGATGATCGACGCCTCGCATCTGCCCTTTGAGGAGAACGTCGCCGTCACGCGCCGTGTGGTGGAGCGGGCGCATGCGAAGGGTATCAGCGTAGAGGCGGAGCTGGGTCAGCTGGGTGGTGTCGAGGAGGACATCAAGGTGGACGAGAAGCATGCGCGTCTGACCGACCCGGACGAAGCGGCGGAGTTCGTGCAGCGCACCGGCTGTGACAGTCTGGCGGTGGCCATCGGCACCAGCCATGGCGCCTACAAGTTCAAGGGGGCGCAGCGCGTGCACATCGAGCGGCTGACCGAGATTCAGCGGCGTCTGCCCGGCTTTCCGTTGGTGATGCACGGCGCTTCGTCGGTGCCGCGCGAGGAGGTGGAGCGCATCAATGCCGCGGGCGGGGCGCTCGATCCTTCGGCACGCGGGGTGGATGAGGACGATTACGCGCGCGCCTATCCGCTGGGGGTGTGCAAGGTCAATATCGACACCGACTGTCGTTTGGTGTGGACGCGCGTTTACCGTGAGCACTTCCGCAACCATCCCGAAAACTTCGACTTTCGCAAGCCAGGTGAAGTGTTTATGAGTGAGTTTGCCCATTTCATCGCGCGGCGCAGCCAGAAGTTGGGCTGTGCCGGTCGGCTGGAGGAAGTGCGCGCGGCGTTGCGCCGTTGAGTGACCTCGCGCTTATCGCCATCCCAGGTCTCTGGGGACAGACAGGGAAGGGTTTAAGAAACAGAGCGTCGTGCCACCGTGGAGAGCGCGGGGGTTTTGCCCAACCTCTATAATACCTTGCGCTCTTTGCATACCCGACGGTGAGAAGCGTTCGGAACACGATCGTGATGAAGCAAGCGGCGAATCCCGGATGGCAAGAGAGAGACGTGGCAAGTTTGCCATGTCTCTCTCTTGTATGCGCCGTTCGACCAGCCGGAGGCCGGGAGTGTCACCCACGGCCTCAACGCGCGATGCTATTGAATCTCCCCGATGCGTTCCGCCTCGTTCAAGTTTCGTACGTGCGCCAGGAGATCGTTACCAGGTGATCGAGGCGATCTTGACAAAAGGTTGCGTGCGTCAGTCCAGTGGCGGCGAGCAGCTGGTCGCCTCTACACCTCTCCCCTGACGGTCGCGGCTTGGGATAACCCTCGCAACTCTGGGTTATCGCTTCAACCTGTTCCCCAAATTGAAACACCCACGAGCATTATAGCGCCCTTCCTGCTTTTCTTTGAGCGATTCGGGAATCGTGATAGAATGTCTTGGATAGCTTAGCGGGTCAGCAAGAGGACGAGGTTTGAGATGTGGCAGACGTACTACACTCCGATGACACTTCAGCAGACGCTCCAGATCCTGGCTGAACATCGCGATGCCGCACGCATTGTGGCGGGCGGCACCGACCTTATCGTTGAAATGGACCGTGGAGTCCGACGCCCACGCGTCTTGATTGACATCACGCGGATCCCCGGATTGGACGCCATATACTTGGACGAGGCAAATCGCCTGCACATCGGGCCGCTGGTGACACACAATCAAGTGGTCGCTTCTGACTTGTGCCGTCGGTATGCGCTGCCGCTGGCCATAGCGTGCTGGATGGTAGGCTCTCCGCAGATCCGCAACCGCGGCACCGTGGCTGGCAACCTGATCACCGCCAGTCCGGCCAACGACACCATCACCCCGCTTTGGGCGCTGGATGGCCAGGTCACGTTGCAGAGTGTGCGCGGGATACGTACTCTCTCCTTCCCCGATTTCTTTCAGGGCGTGCGCAAGACCGCGCTTCAAGAGGATGAGATGGTAGTGGACATTAGCCTGAGGGCGATGACGTCCCAACAGCGCGGGACGTTCATGAAGCTGGGCCTGCGGATGGCCCAGGCGATCGCGGTGGTGAACGTCGCGGTGGTGGTGACGTTCGCATCGGAAGCGACCGACGATGGGAGAGAGGCGACTGTATCCGACGCGCGCATCACCCTGGGCAGCGTCGGTCCGACGATCATCCGCGCGCATACGGCCGAGCAAGTGCTCATCGGCCGGCCTCTGAGCGACGACGTGATTGTGCAGGCAGCGGAACGTGCTGCCGCAGAGGCGCAGCCCATCGACGACATCCGTGGTTCTGCTGCGTATCGCAGGCGTATGGTGGCCGTTTACACGCGTCGGGCGCTCGAGCAAATCCGCGCTGGGCACGAGCGTGCGGTGCTCCCCGAACTCCCTGTCATGTTGTGGGGCAAGACCGATGGTCGTTTTCCCACGTGGTCCTCTCCGCCCGCGGGATATCCGGTCGACGGCCCACTGGTACACGACGCCGATGGGGATCAGGTGATCGAAACAGAGGTCAACGGGACGCTCTACCGTATCAAGAGTGGCAGCCATAAGACGTTGTTGCGCTTTCTGCGCGAAGAGCTCGGGTTGACCGGCACCAAAGAAGGATGTGCCGAGGGAGAGTGTGGCGCTTGTACTGTTCTCCTGGACGGCATCGCAGTGATGAGCTGCTTGGTGCCGGCGCCGCGGGCGCATGGCAGCCGCATCGTGACCGTGGAAGGCCTGGGCAGCTCGGAAGATTTGCATCCCGTGCAGCAGGCCTTCATCGAGACCGGAGCGGTGCAATGTGGTTATTGCACGCCGGGGTTCATCATGAGCGGCGCAGCGTTGTTGGCCGAGAAGGCGAGGCCGACGCAGGAAGAAATCCGCCATGCCTTTACCGGCAACCTGTGTCGTTGTACCGGTTACTACTCTATCATCAAAGCGATCGAGCAGGCAGCGGAGAGGGGCAGATGACCTATCGCTATGTGGGAGAGTCAATAGCTCGTGTGGATGCCTTGGCCAAAGTCACCGGCACGGCGATATTTCCCGGCGACCGCACCTACGAAAATCCACTCTGGATGAAAGTGCTCTTCGCCGGACGCCCGCATGCGCGCATTTTGCGCATCGACACCAGCGCGGCCGAAGCGTTGCCAGGGGTCGTGGCCGTGCTGACGGCGCGCGACGTGCCGGTGAATGAGTACGGTTTGCAGTTCCCCGATCAACCCGTGCTCTGCGGACCTGGGTCGGACAAACCGGGTGCCGATGTGGTGCGTTTTGTAGGCGATCAGGTGGCACTCGTCATCGCCGAGACGGAGCAGATCGCAGCTCAGGCGTGCGAACAGATCCGCATCGAATGGCAAGACCTGCCTGTGCTGAGCGACCCTCTGCAAGCACGTGCGCCGGGCGCCTTCCCACTCCATCCCCATCAGTCGCACAACATTGCCTGCGAGCTACACATCGCCAAAGGTGACGTGGACGCCGCCTGGTCGCAGTGCGACGTGATCGTCGAGGAAACATATCGCACCCCGCCCCAGGAACACGCCTATCTGCAGCCAGAAGCGGGCTCCGCCTATATGGACGATCAGGGACGGATCACTGTGCACGTCGCCGGTCAGTGGGCCTCGGAAGACCAGCGCCAGATCGCCCATGCATTGAACATGCCACAGGAACGCATCCGGGTGATCTACGATGCCATCGGTGGTGCCTTCGGCGGACGTGAGGATATGAGCGTGCAGATTATCCTAGCGCTAGCCGCCTGGCGACTGTTCGAGCGCGGCATCCGCCGCCCGGTCAAAATCATCTGGAGCCGTACTGAGTCGATCCTGGGCCACTGCAAGCGTCATCCGATGGTCATCCACGCGAAATGGGGGGCAAAGCGCGACGGCACGTTGGTCGCTGCCGAGGTGGAAGTCGTCAGCGATGCGGGTGCCTACATGTACACCAGCAACAAGGTGCTGGGCAATGCGGTACTGACGTGTACCGGCCCTTATAAGATTCCCAACGTGCGCATTGCAGGATATGCTGTCTATACCAACAACCTGCCCAGCGGCGCGTTCCGCGGTTTCGGCGCGCCGCAAGGTATCTTTGCCGCGGAGAGCCAGATGAATCGGCTGGCCGCCGCGTTGGGGATGAGCCCGGTCGAGATTCGGATGAAGAATCTGCTGGACGAAGGCGATCCAGCTGCGTTTGGCACACCCCTACCGGGTGCGGGGGGTCTCAGGCGGGTGACCGAGATGGCTGCGCGCGTGGCCGGATGGCTGGACGCGTCAGCTGAGGGTACGATGGCACCGCACGCAGGCGATGCGATCAAAAGGAGAGGACGCGGGCTTGCGACCGGTTTCAAGAACATCGGTTTCAGCTTCGGCTACCAGGAGAACAGCTGGGCAAAAGTGGTGCTGGAGGGAGAGACAGAGATCGAACGCGCGACCGTTTTCATCGCCGGCGCGGATGTCGGGCAGGGACATCACACCGTTGTAGCTCAAATCGCCGCGGAAGCGTTGGATGTGCCTCTGGAGCGCATTGCACTGGTAGTCTCGGACACGGCGGTGACGCAGAGTTCAGGGAGCGCTTCAGCTTCGCGGCTGACTTATATGGCCGGCAACGCAGTCAAGGGAGCCGCTGAACGCGCTCTGGCAAAGTGGCGCGACGAGGAACGCCCTGCTATTGCCGAATTCACCTACCTTGCGCCTAAGACTGAGCCGTTCCCCAGCGAAGAGGGAATCCCCTTTAAGCCAAACTTCGCCTATGGTTACGTCTCTCAATCGGTCGAGCTGGAGGTGGACACCGAGACAGGGTTCATCCACCTTCTGCGGGTCGTGTCAGCTCACGATGTGGGCAAGGCGATCAATCCTCAGCAGGTGATCGGCCAGGTGGAAGGCGGCGTGGTACAAGCGTATGGCTATGCCGTGCTGGAGAATTTCCAGATGCGCGACGGCTACGTGCTCACACCCACGCTCAGCACCTATCTGATCCCCGGTGTGCTGGACATCCCCGACGAGGTGGAGACCATCATCATCGAGAATCCCGACCCCAACGGGCCTTATGGGGTGCGCGGCATGGCCGAGATGCCCTATCTGTGCATCGCACCTGCCGTGGTTGCGGCTCTCTATGACGCGACCGGGGTGTGGTTTAACGAGTTCCCACTGACACCGGAGCGGGTGTTGCGTGGTTTGGGGAAACTGTGAATCCGCGCTTCTGGGTTCCGTGCACGGTGTCTCCCCACCCAGTGATTGAAAATCCGATTCGGCTCGCATAGAGATAGGACGTCACCTGTGGAGGTTTGATCGCGCGCTGGATGGCACCTTCTAGAGCGCCTATGTCCGATGGCAAGACAGATCGCCAGAATGGGTCTGAGTTGACCCAGCATACCTTCCCCAAGGCAACAAACAAGATCTCGTGGGGGGAGGCAATCGCTCTTTTTCTCGTCTTAGCTTTTGCCGCCTTCCTGCGGTACTACAAGATCGACGAGATACCGCCGGGCTTCAACTCCGACGAGGCTGTTGGGGCAGTGGGTGCGCTGGAAACGCTGCGCAGCGGGATACGCCTCTACTACGAGGGACAGGGAGGCGGGGGTGCCCTGGGCTTCTATATCGTCGCCCTAGCGTTCGCCCTGTTCGGCCCGAGCATTGCTACCATCCGCGGCACCGCCGCATTCGCCGGCATGGTGTCGATCGTGGCGACCTACTTTTTCGTCCGCGAAGCTTTTCGTGAGGAGGACGGGACAGCGGGGCGAGCCAGCAACTCTGTCGTCTCGACGCGCCTGTTGGCCATGATGGCCACGCTTGCAATGGCTACCTCGAGCTGGCACTTTCAGAGCAGCCGGATCGCCTTTGCGGCGATCGGAGTGCCTTTCCTACAAGTGCCAGCGTTCTTCTTCCTGTGGCGTGGACTCAACAGCAGGCGTACCCGACATTTCATCCTCAGTGGCATTTTTCTCGCCCTGGTCGCCTTTATCT
>QEXY01000087.1 GCA_003130875.1 Ardenticatenia bacterium | reverse complement strand
TTATGGAAGTGTTGAACATGGCAGCGATCTGGAAGTTGCCGGTTATCTACGTCTGTGAGAACAACGGCTTCGGCCAGTACACGCGCTACGAGGAGGCAACGGTCACCGATCTGCCCATCGGCGCACGTGCGGCGGCTTTTGGGCTGCCCACCGCTCAGGTGGATGGCAACGACGTCATCGCGGTCTATCAGGCAGCGGTGCAGGCGGTCGCGCGCGCGCGTGCTGGCCAGGGGCCCAGCTTCATCGAGGCACGTACCTACCGCTTGCGTGGCCATCACATGGGCGATGTCGGCTTCGCCCGCCGCTACCGCACCAAGGAGGAGCTGGAAGCGCACATGCAACAGGAACCGGTGGGACGCTTCCGCCGGTGGTTGCTCGAGCACCAGGTGCTCTCCGAGGCGGAAATCCAGGAGGTGGAAGCTCAGGTGGAAGCTGAATTGCAAGAAGCCATCGAATTTGTCCATCGCTCGCCGATACCGGACGTCAGCACGATAACGGAGCATGTCTATGCCTGAGATGCGCGAGATCACCATTGTCGAGGCGCTGCGCGAGGCGCTCGCCGAGGAAATGAGCCGCGATCCGACCGTCTTCTTGATGGGTGAGGACATCGGACGCGCCAACGGCGTCTTCAACGTCACGGCTGGATTGCAAGATGAGTTCGGCAAGGAGCGGGTGATCGACACCCCCATCTCCGAAGCGGGCTTCACCGGCATGGGGATCGGCGCTGCCCTGACCGGCATGCGCCCGGTGGTCGAGATCCTGTTCTGCGATTTCATGACCCTGGCGATGGATCAAATCGTGAACCAGGCAGCCAAGCTGTATTACATGACGGGTGGGCAGGCGAAAGTGCCCCTGGTCGTCCGCACGCTGATGGGCGCAGGGCGCGGAGCTGCCGCGCAGCACTCCCAAAGCTTGCACGTCTGGGTGGCGCACATCCCCGGACTGAAGGTGGTGATGCCGTCCACACCCTATGATGCCAAGGGATTGCTCAAGTCGGCCATCCGCGATGACAACCCGGTGATCTTCTTCGAGGACAAGATGAGCTACCAGGTCAAGGGCCTGGTGCCGGTGGGCGAGTACACCATCCCGTTGGGCGTCGCCGACGTGAAGCGCGTCGGCACGGATGTGACCTTTGTGGCGACGTCCAGCATGGTGCAGGTGGCGCTGGCGGCAGCGGAGGTGCTGGAACAAGAAGGCATCAGCGCCGAGGTGGTGGATCCGCGCACGCTCAAGCCGTTGGATAAGGAGACCATCTTAGAATCGGTGAAGAAGACCGGTCGCGCGGTGGTGATCGACGAGGGGCACCTGAGCTACGGCGTGACGGCCGAGATCGCCGCCATCATCGCCGATGAGGCATTTGACTATCTGGATGCCCCGGTGAAGCGCCTGGGGGCGATGGATGTGCCGGTGCCGATGGCGCCCGTGCTGGAGCAAGCCACCGTGCCCAACGTGGAGCAGCTGGTCGCCACGACGCGCGGCCTCTTCGGGCGGAGGTATTGAGCGATGGCCACCGAGATCTACATGCCCCAGCTCGGCCTCACAATGACGGAAGGCACTGTCACCCGCTGGCTCAAACGCACTGGAGACGCAGTGAAGCAGGGCGAGCCGGTGGTCGAGATCGAGACCGACAAGGTTACTACCGAGATCGAAGCTCCCGCGGATGGAGTGTTAGGCCCTATCTTGGTGGAGGAGGGCAAGACGGCGCCGATCGGGGGCGTGTTGAGCTACGTGCTGGCTGTGGGCGAGTCGATGCCGGAGGCTCCCCAAGCTGGACTGGTCGCTGCTATCCCCACGACGCCGGCTCCAGCTGCGGAGCAACCGCCGGCGCCTTCTGAGACGCGGGAGCGTGTCGTGGCAACGCCGCGCGCACGCCGCAAAGCGTACGAGCTGGGCATCGATCTTTCCCAGGTGCCACCTAGCGGCCCGGGTGGGCGCATTGTGGAGGCGGATGTGCGCTGGTTTGCCGATCAGAAGGCCGCGCAAGTGCAGGAGCCACCCCGCGTCTCGCCAGTGGCGCGGCGTCTTGCCGCGGAGCTGGGCGTGGATTTGAGTACCGTGCAGGGCACCGGCGAAGGCGGTCGCATCCGGCGTGAGGATGTTGAGCGCGCTGCGGCTGCACGTCAGGCGGCAGCTGCCGCTGTGCCCCCGACCCCGCCATCACCGCCGCCACCTGTCACTCCGACAGGCGCCGTTGAAGCGTTGACCGGCGTGCGCCGCATCGTGGCCGAACGGATGACGCGCAACTTCACCACTACGCCACACTTCTATCTGACCGCCGAGGTGGACGCCAGCGCGCTGACGCGCATGCGCGATGGGTTGTTGCCGCGCATCGAAGCGGCGACCGGCATCCGTTTGACCATCACGGATATCCTGGTCAAGGTGTGCGCCCATGCGCTGCGCGAGCATCCGGAGATCAACGTCGCCTATGCCGAGGCGTCGGGTGGGCCTGGCCTGGTGCGTCAGGCAGAGGTGAACGTGGGCGTAGCGGTGGCGCTCGAGGATGGGTTGGTGGTGCCGATCGTTCGCCAGGCAGATCGTCTGAGCTTGGCCGAGATTGCTGCCAAGCGTGCCGAGCTGGTCGCGCGTGCGCGGGCGGGCAAGCTGAGCTTAGCGGACCTGGAAGGCGGCACTTTCACCCTGACCAACCTGGGGATGTTCGGCGTGGATCAGTTTCAGGCCATCATCAATGCGCCTCAGGCAGCCATCCTGGCGGTAGGACGTGTGCGCGAGCGCCCGGTGGCCGTCGGTGGCGCAGTGGTGATACGCCCCACTCTGTATCTCACCCTCTCGCTGGATCATCGTCTGGTGGATGGTGCCCAGGGTGCTCGTTTCCTGGAGCGCCTGGCGCAGCTGATCGAAGAGCCGTACTTGCTGCTGGACTGAACTGAGCGGCATATGGGCAGGCGGTCTGTCGCATCGCAGAGAGCGTGCCAAGCTCTCTGTGCGTTTCCTGTTCGCCCTGGCTGTTCCGCATCGGAGATGCAGTGTGCCAGGACAGCATGCTGCAAGGCATAGGGTGTCGCGCGGAGTGTGCGTCAACTGCCCTTCGAAAATGGAAACGGGGGTAAGTGCCCTCTGGCGTGATCGACAGATGGGCAGGCTGTCGTGATTGCAGCGGTTCGGCGGTCGGGAAATCGGGTGCTTGGATGACGAGGGCCACAGTTGCCCAGATATCCTGCTGTGCACCTTATTGTGCTGACGCGAGCGGGGGGTATTCCGTTTCGCGAGGGAGATGGGGGGGTCAAACCGGGCCGCGTACTCTGGGTTGCCGCTTCAACCTGCTCCAAATCTGAAATACACCCGTGTGGGGCTGCCGTTTGCGCAATGAGGTAGACGGGAATATCATGAAGTCTGTGCCCCGGTAGCTCAAGTGGACAGAGCGCCTGACTTCGAATCAGTAGGTTGTGGGTTCGAGTCCCGCCCGGGGCGCTTTATTTTGCGCCTTGGTTGCCCTATTGCCACGAGATATTGTGGTCACCGCTCCGTTTGCCCCGCTCAAGCGCTAAAGGAATGTGGTCAAATTGCTGTCAGATTGCTGTCAGCCACAAAACAGAAAACCGCCAGAAGGTGACTTGCACCTTCTGGCGGTTGTGTGCTACCCTACCCACGCCGTCTGGTGCTGGCTCACCAGCGGCCACGCCCTGGACTGTGTAAGCAGTGCCGGGGCGGGCCAGGGTGAAAGCACCACCCTGACGGGAGCGAAGTATATACGGGCCGTCAGAGGTGCACACCGTGGTGGACTTTGATGTTCAGGTCGGGTTGACCACAATTTGACCACAATTCTTGAGGTGCTCAGAGCAGGCCACAAAAACGCCACTTGCGAGGTATGCGACGAGTGGCGTGCTGGTCGCAGCGAGGAATCTACGCCAAACTAGGTACGGCATTGTAGAAAAATAGAATAGCGCCTGCCGGGGCAGGTTGCGACGATGCAGCATGCGGTGGCAGGCGCCTGGCGGGGAAATGGCGGCGGGTGGATTTGAACCACCGACCAAGGGCTTATGAGTCCCCTGCTCTGGCCGCTGAGCTACGCCGCCAGCTCAATCTCCCTTTGCTATTTGTTATTATACTCGGTTTGCGCGAATCGGGCAAATCGCGCTGTCAAGCATGGTAGAGCGCTGGGCATCGCTTGCGACGCCCGATCCTTTCCCGCTCCTCATCATTCGTACCGATCAAACTACGAGAGTGTTGAAAAACTCTTTAGTTACCTGCTTTATTGGCCCATTTTCCTATGAAAATTTGAGCGGTCAAGGGACTTTTTCAACACCCTCAAACTACCTATTTTCGCCGCGCTAATGTACAATGGGGCGCGCTGACGTCCCTCCAGCATGGCCGGAAACAGGCGAACAGATTGCATCATCGCACGGAGATACGAAGGATGATCGTCAACGGTACCGCCTACCGCACCGTATGGATGGAAGGCAACACGGTATATATGATCAACCAGCTGCGGCTGCCCCACGCCTTCGAGATTGTCGCGTTGCCGGATCATCGTGCCACTGCCGTCGCCATCCGCGACATGTGGGTGCGTGGCGCCGGCGCCATCGGCGCCGCGGCCGGCTATGCAATGGCTCAGGTCGCCTTGGAAGCGCCCGATGGAGACGGCTTCCTTGCCTACGTCCACCAGGGCGCTGCTATCATTCGCGCCACGCGCCCCACAGCGCAGGACCTGTTCTACGCGGTGGACCGCGTCTTGGCGGCGATTGAAAAAGCGCCCGACATCTCCACAGCGCGTCAGGCGGCAGTGCGCAGCGCACAGGCGCTCGCCGACGAGAACGCCGCCGCAGGCGAGGCAATCGGACGGTATGGCGCCTCCCTCCTGCCTGACGGTTGTCGCGTGCTGACCCATTGCAATGCCGGCTGGCTGGCTTTTGTGGATTGGGGTTCTGCGCTGGCGCCCATCTACGCCGCACATCGGGCCGGAAAACGCCTCTTCGTCTATGCCGACGAGACACGCCCGCGTGGCCAAGGCGCCCAACTGACTGCCTGGGAGCTGGCCAACGAGGGCATCCCCCACACCATCATCGCCGATAACGCCGCCGGCTTCTTTATGCAGCGCCGCGAGGTTGACCTGTGCATCGTCGGCAGCGACCGCATCGCCGCCAACGGTGACATCGCCAATAAGATCGGCACCTACGAGAAAGCGGTGGTGGCACACGAGCTGGGTATCCCTTTCTATGTGGCTGCTCCCACGTCGACTATTGACCCGGCATGTCCCAGCGGGGAACATATCCCGATCGAGGAACGCAGCCCCGACGAGGTGCTCTATGCCGAGGGATTGTTGGACGACGGTCAGATGGGACGGGTGCGCATCGCACCGAGCGGATCTACGGCGCGCAATCCAGCGTTTGACGTGACACCGGCGCGTTATATCACTGCCATCATCACCGAACGTGGCATCTTCAAGCCGGAACATATCCTGCGTGCCCTGGAAGCAAGCGGAGCGCCATAGAATAGAATGGAATTATCGCCGAAGCAAGCATCCCGAAACTTGCTCTTGTGAAACGTTTATGGAGAGACATAAAGGACAAGGAGGATTCGAGTCAGATGAGTGCCAATCCCTTGAAGGAATTGCTGCAGTACGGTCAGAGTGTATGGTACGACAATATTCATCGCGGTTTGCTGCGCTCGGGCGAGCTGCAACGGTTGGTGGATGAGGGTGTGCGCGGCGTGACCTCGAACCCGACTATCTTCAAGAACGCCATCAGTCAGGGAGAGGAGTATCGTGCCGATATCATCGCATTAAGCCAGGCGGGCAAGTCACCGCTCGAGATCTATGAGGCACTTGCCATCGCCGACATCGCCGCCGCGGCGGATGTATTGCGGCCTGTTTATGAGCAGAGCGATGGGTTAGATGGCTATGTGAGCATCGAGGTCAATCCGTTGCTGGCACACGACACCCAAGCGACCATTGCCGAAGCACGCCGTCTGTTCGCCACCCTGGGACGGCCTAATATCATGATCAAAGTGCCCGCCACGATGGAGGGTATTCCGGCAATCCGCGCCCTGATCGGCGAGGGGGTCAATGTGAACGTCACCCTGCTCTTCGCCGTCGAGATGTATCGGCGCGCCGCAGAGGCGTATATCGCCGGCTTAGAGGATGCCGCCGCGGCAGGTCGCCCACTCCAGCGCATCGCCTCGGTCGCTAGCTTCTTCGTCAGCCGCGTGGACACGCTGGCCGATCGCCTGCTGCAGGCGAAGATCGATGCCGTACAGGACGAAGTGGAACGCGCGCGCCTGCGCACCTTGCAGGGCAAACTGGCCATCGCCAACGCCAAGATCGCCTATCGCGAGTACAAGGAGATCTTCGGTTCGGCGCGCTTCCAACGCCTGGCAGAACAGGGTGCGCGACCACAACGGCTGCTGTGGGCGAGCACCAGCACCAAGAATCCGGCCTATCGCGATGTGATCTACGTTGAAGAGCTGATCGGCGCGCCCACTGTGAACACTATGCCGCCGCAGACGATCGAGGCGTTCAAAGACCACGGTAGGCTGCGCAACAGCCTGGAAGAAGACCTGGCCGGCGCCGAGGCCACCATCCGCCAATTCGAGGAGGCTGGTCTGAGCATCCGGACGATCACCGACCAGTTGCTCGAGGAGGGCGTGGCGGCCTTCTCGCAGTCTTTCAATGAATTGCTGGCCGCTATCCGGGCACAGATGCAGGCGGTGGCGACGCCGGTATCATCATAAGGTGTTTGAGGTGTGCAAGGGATGCGCCCGGTGCCAAATGCAAAGGAGGCAGAACGATGAAGACCATCCTGTGCTACGGTGATTCCAACACTTGGGGATATAACCCGCTCAACGCCGAACGCTATCCCCGTGAGGTGCGCTGGACGGGAGTGCTGGCACGCGATCTGGGAAGCGACTACTACGTCATCGAAGAGGGGCTGAACGGGCGCACCACTGTCTGGGATGACCCGATTGAGGGCTACAAGAACGGCAAGGAGTACCTGATCCCCTGTTTGGAGACCCACCGTCCGCTGGACCTGGTGGTGCTGATGCTCGGCACTAACGATCTCAAAATGCGCTTTTCGCTCTCTGCATATGACATCGCGCAGGGTGTGGGTGTTTTGGTGGATATCATCCAGAAGAGCGCGGCGGGTCCAAGCGGCAACGCGCCACAAGTGTTGTTGATTGCGCCACCGCCGGTGGCCAGGTTGAGCGAATTTGCCGAGATGTTCGAGGGCGCTGCTGAGAAGTCGCGGCGGCTGGCACAACACTATCAGATGATCGCTGCCCAATACGGCTGTGCATTTCTGGATGCCGGCTCAGTGATCGTCTCCAGCGATGTGGACGGCATTCACTTTGACCCGCCCGAACATCATAAGCTGGGGCTGGCTGTGGCGCGACGTGTGAGAGAACTGCTAGGATGAGGACGTTGTCGCGTACTGTGCTACGACACTGCGCCGCTACCACTCTTGGAGCCCTGAAACGCGGACAGGGCGGTGCGGACTGGCATTTATGGCGCGGGAGAGGGATGCCCCATGTGGGATGAGGTTTTGGATATCCTGCGGCGTCACAACCGCTTTGTCATCACCACCCATTCCAACCCAGATCTGGACGCCCTGGGGTGTGAGCTGGCGCTGGACGAACACCTGCGCACCATCGGCAAACAGGTATGCATCCTGAACAGCGATCCCACCGCGCGGCTCCATCGTTTTGTCGATCCGCAGCGACGTATTCGCGTGTACCAGCCGCGCCGCCATGATCGCTTGATCGAAGGAGCTGACGTGCTCATCGTGTTGGATGCTTCTGGGGGGTGGAAGCGCCTTGGCCGGATCGGGGATACCCTGTCGCGCATGCACCCTTACTCGGTGCGCATCGACCACCATCCCGACCCGCAAAGCTTCACCGACGTAGAGGTTGTAGATGACAGCGCCGCAGCAACCGCCGAGTTGATCTTCGAGCTGCTGCGCGCCGCTGCGGGCAAGATTACCGAGGCAATGGCACGTGCCCTCTACGTGGCAATCCTGACCGATACGGGTTCCTTTCGCTATCCCAAGACCAGCCCCCGCACGCACCGCATCACTGCCGAGCTGATCGAGTTGGGCGCCAACCCCGCTGATCTGGCCAGGCTGGCCTACAACCAATATTCGCTGAACCTGCTGCGCTTGCAGGGGCACATGCTGGACCTCATGCAGTCGGATGCCGGAGGCCGTCTGGTGTGGAGCGCGTTGGATC
Organism: Ardenticatenia bacterium; assembly: GCA_003130875.1. Lineage (GTDB taxonomy): Bacteria > Chloroflexota > Anaerolineae > 4572-78 > NAK82 > NAK82. Next base: position 12,722 of record QEXY01000087.1, on the reverse strand, counting down.
AAAATACGCTGCGCGCCTATGGTGTGCGGGAGGCCGAGCTGGACAACTTCGCCAGCTTGGGCATGCAGGTGGCCGGTGTGTTGGTCAGCGTCTTGTGTGTGGAGACGCCCGACGGACGGGTCAAGGTGAGCTTGCGCAGTGATGCGTCGCTGCCGGTCAACGATCTGGCAGCGGAATGGGGTGGTGGCGGCCATGCATCGGCTGCCGGTGCCACCGTGTCCGGTGCGTTACACCAGGTGACCGACATGGTGCTCGCCCGCGTGAAGGCGCTGCTCGATTCCCATACGGCACCGCCCCAGCACCCCGCCTCCGGAGAACCTTAATTCAATGCCTTTTGAGAGCTCGCTTGCTTTAGGAGGATGGTTCGATGCCTGACACCGCGCGTATCCGCCAGGTACGGGAACACCTGGAACACTACCTGACCACCAGTCTGCTACCCTTTTGGATCGAACGCTCACCGGATTATGAATATGGGGGGTTCCTCACCTATTTCGACCGCCACGGCCGGCCCACCGGCGAGACGACCAAGACCTTCCTCATGCAAATCCGCATGCTCTACACGATGTCCAGCACGCATCGCTACGGCTATGGCGGCGGTCGGTGCGGGGAACTGGCGCGCATGGGAGCCGAGTTCTTGAGCGATCACTACTGGGATGCGGAGCACGAGGGTTGGTTCTGGATCGCGGATCGGAAAGGCAATCCCACCGTAAAGGCGAAGATCGGGTATGGTCAGTGCTTTGCGATGTATGCCTTCAGCGAGTATTACATGGCGACCGGCGACGCGCGTGGGCGCGAGATGGCCGAACGCACCTACGCCGCGGTGTGCAAGCATATGGCCGACACCCGCTATGGAGGCTACCTGGAGATCATGCAGCCTGACTGGCAACCCGAACGTCCGGGACGTTTCGGTGGCGACCGCAAAAGCATGGATGTGCACATGCATATGATGGAAGCGCTGACCAATATGTACGAGATGACCCGCTCGGCCACCCACCGCCGGCGCCTGCTGGAAGTGATCGACCTGATCATCCATCGTATGCTGCGCCCTGAGAACGGCACCGGCTATATCCAGTTCGCACTGGACTTCACCCCGCTGCCGGCCATCCTGTTCGAGGTGGAATGGGGGCGTGACAAACCCCCGGAGGATGGTCAGGCACGTCCGCTGGAATACACCTCATACGGCCACAACGTCGAGTTTGCCTGGCTGCTGTTGCACGCTGCGGACATCCTGGGAAAGCCGCGCCAGGAGTATGCCGCGGTGGTGCGTCCCATCTTCGACAACTGCCTGGAATTCGGTGTGGACTGGGAATATGGCGGCGTCTTCGTCGAGGGGCCTTACAATCGTCCGACCCCCCTCACCGAGAAGCAATTCTGGCAGCAGGCAGAGGTGATGATCGGCTTCCTGGACGCTTATGCCCTCTTCGGCGATGAGAAATACTGGCAGGGGTTCGAGAACGTCTATCGCTTCGTGTTCGATAAATTTGTGGTCATGGACGCGGGCGGGGAATGGTATGAGCGGGTGGATCGCTACGGCAACCCGATTGATGATGCGCTGGGTCATGCCTGGAAGATCAGCTATCACACCGTGCGCTGCATCGTGCAATGCATTCGCCGGCTGCGCCAGCTGGAAGGCAGCCGCGCGAGCTGAAAATCGAGATTGAACGCGGCACTCGTCAACCTGGGAAAGGTGTGCTTCTAGCTTCACGTATGAAGCGGCATGTAAGAGGATTGGAACACTGGTGGCTGCTGGGCCTGTTGGTGGTGGCCCTGGCGGTGCGCCTCCCGAATCTGGGCAAGTTCCTCACCCCGGATGAATTCCTCTGGGTGGACCGCTCGCGCAATTTCCTCGCTGGGTTGCTCGGTCCGGACTTCACCTGCAAGTCGGAGGTTTTGCACACCGGCTTCGAGCGGGCGCAAGGGTTGGCGTGCACGCTGCGCACCGGCCATCCGGGCGTCACCACGATGTGGACCGGCAGTCTGGGCATCTTATTGCGCTACGTGGCGGATGGAACGCCCGGTTCCCTGCTGGATTATACCGTTGGCCTGTCCACCAACCCGTTGGATGCCCGACTCATCGTGCCTGAACGCTTGCCCTCAGTGCTCTTTCTCAGCCTGGCCATCGTGCTGATCGCCTGGTTGATCGGCAAGCTGTTCGCCGATCTTCGAATCAGCCTGGTGGCCGGCTTGTTCCTGGCGCTTGACCCGTTCCATGCCGCCCTGTCGCGCGTCATCCACCACGATGCGCTGGCAGCCACTTTCATGAGCTTTGCGGTGCTGACCGCGCTGCTGTACTGGGTGCGTCACGGGTCACGCCCTTGGCTCGTGGTTTCAGGCGTGTGCGGCGGATTGGCGTTCCTCAGCAAGAGCTCCGCCCTGTTTCTGGCACCTTTTATGCTCCTGCTAGCTCTCTGGACACTGCTGATTCGGAGCGTGCACGGCGAGCCCCTCAGCAGACGCTTCCTGTTGAGAGTGCTCGCCGAAGTGGTAATGTGGCTGGCCGCCGCTGTCATCACCTTCTGTGTCTGTTGGCCGGCGATGTGGGTGGTGCCGCTGGACGCCATACGCACCATCTTCTCCGTAGGGATGAAATACGCCAGCGAGGGCCATGCCAAGGGCAATTATTTCCTGGGTGCCATCTCGAACGACCCCGGGGGGTTCTTCTATCCCTTTACCTGGCTGTTGCGCAGCTCGCCCCTGAGCTGGGTCGGACTGCTGGCACTGGCCTGGGTAGCGATCAAGCGCTGGACACGGGCCGTGGGGATCCAAGAAAACGATGCAGATGTGAGCAGTGTGCCCGTCCGCAATCGGGTGTGTCGCTGGCTTTCCCGTGCCGGCCTGGTGAGCACACGGCTACGCACGGGCGATGCACCGGTCCTGTGGTTCCTATCCCTGTATGTCCTGCTCTTCACGCTCTTTATGACCTTGGGTGAGAAGAAACAGGATCGCTATCTGCTGCCGGTTTACCCCATCCTGACGGCTATGGCGGCGGTCGGACTGGTCAGACTGGTGCAGGGATTAGCGGGACAGGTGACACAGCGTCTCGTCATCGCGCGCGCGGCCTTCCCGCTGCTGCTGGTGGTAATTCTGATCTTCCAGGGCTCCTTGATCGTCGTGCATCATCCTTATTACTTCACCTATTATAACCCCCTGCTGGGAGGCATTCGTGGGGCGCAATCCATGGTGACCATCGGCTGGGGTGAGGGGCTGGACCTGGCAGCGGATTATCTCAACCGCAAACCGAATGCGGAGCGGCTGCGCGTCGCGGCCTGGTACCATTCCACCTTTTCCCCTTTCTTCAAGGGTACAGCGGTGGGCTATTCGAAGGAGAAGGGCAAGGCGCTGAGTGGCAACTATGTGCTCTTCTACATCAACCAGCTGCAGCGGCGCTTCCCCGACGAGGAGCTCTTTCGCTATTTCGAGCAGCGCTACCAGCCTGAGGCAGTTATCTCACTCCACGGTATTCCCTACGTGGTAATCTACCCCGGGCCCGGGATGCAGCACTACGTCGAAGACCGCGTGGACGAGCATCGCCGCAGCTATCGGGGTATTGCCGCGCTGTTGGGCTGGGATTGGCTGGATGCGGCCGATCCGGAGCATCCCACCGTGGCAGCCGGAGATGGATTGCACTTTCGCCTCTACTGGGAGTATCTGGGCAAGCGCCCCGAAGAGAAGTTCTTCTTCAGACTGTTGGACGAGAAGGGGCGCCGGCTGCTCGAAGCGATCAGCCAGCCCTTGTTGCATGAAAACGGCGATCCCTCGACCTGGCGCAAGGGCCAGATCATTGTCGAGGAGGGGATGCTGAGCATACCGGCGCACATGACACCTGGCGAATATCGATTGCAGATCGGCTTCTACACCCAAGCACCAGCGGTGACAGAAGGAGAGTTAGTGTTCGATCTGCCGGAGCCTGACGCGCGCGTGTGGGTGACGGCATCCGCAGAAGCACGCGAGGGGTGATCCTTCGTTCTCGGGGCGTAAAGTGTACCGGGGATCATACAGGACAATTCCCCTCCGCAATTTCCGTCTTGACGAATCAGTGTAGATGGGTTATTATATTCAGTATAGATGGGTTATTATATCGCGGCGGCTGAATTGACCTCCATTTGACTACTTGACTACCCTATGGGACACCGGTCACGCGCGGTAGCTATCACCGCAGGGCTTGCTCTACTGGCACTGGTGGCTCTGTTCTGGCTCATGGAACAGCTGGCGTCTCTGCCGGTGTCCTCTGAAACGACATCCCTGATCGCCGTTTCCCCTCTCTCACAGCCGGTTGAGACAAATACTTCCGTCTCTCCGCGTGGGCTTCCGAACCCCTCTCCTTCGTCGAATCCGACACCCTCAGAACCCCTTGCAACCCCGGCCAGCACCGTGATCGCGCGCGTCAACGATGCTGCAATCACGCAAGATGAATGGCGTGTGGCGCTGTTGTTGGACGGCGTGATGAGTCAGCTGAGTCAGCAACCCCCGCCATCCGCTGAGGAGACTTTGCAACGCCTGATCAACGAGCGATTGGCCCTGCATGCCGCCCAGCTGGAGCGCTCACCTCTACCCATTTCCGAAGCTGAGGCGCGCATCCGGCAGATCCAGGACACTTTTGGCATCAGTGACCAGCGCCTGAGCGAGACGTTGGCTTCTCACGGCCTGCGCTGGGTCGACCTGACCCATTACACGGCCCGCTTGGTCCTGGTCGAGCGCGCGATCGAGATTCTGCGCGCACGTTATGGCGATTTTGACCGCTGGCTGACCCAGGCACGGGCGGACGCCTCCATCGTGGTGTACCCCACGAACGGGATATCCCTGGGCCGGGTCGACATCTCGCCAACGCGGCTTCTCGAAGCGACCTCCACCCCGACCGCTGAGACTGTGCAAAAGGGCAGCCATCTTGCACAAGAAATCCATCCGGTTGCTCCGGATTTCACTCTTAGCAGTGCGCAAGGTATGTCCGTCACCCTGAGTGATTACCGCCAGCGTGCGACGGTGGTGTTAGTTTTCTATCGGGGGCAAACCTGAGGACCCTGCCGTCAGCAGATCGTGGATCTGCAAGCCAATTATGAGCGTTTTCGAGAGCGCCATGCCGAGGTGCTGGCTCTGGCAGTGCAGGATGTCGCACGGGCTAAGAGGATGCAAGAGCTCACCGGAGCCGCCTTCCCAATTCTGGCCGACCCGGATCATGCCGTTGCCACACAGTATGGAGTGTTCGACCGGTTGGGAGACGGAGTCGCAGCACCTTCCGTGTTCATCGTCGACCCGAACGGGTACATTGTCTGGTCTTACATCGGACAGAACGCGTTCGATCGACCAACGGTGGATGAGGTGATCGCCCATCTGCCGGAGAAATGAACCCATCAGGCGTGGGATGAGATAGCGCCTCTGGCTTGTTGACGAAGCCAAGAAACACGAAAGGGGGGACTTTGATGGTTATTGGGCGCACTGTGCAATCATTGCTTGTCATCTTAGGCCTCCTCAGCAGCTTGTGGCCTGTTCCCAGCGTGATCCATGGGATGCCTGTCGCCTCAGCCGGCCAGGAAACCTGGTCGCTGGATCAGGCTGAGGCGTTGCCAATCACCCTGGTACGTCATGGGGATGGCATCGCCACAATGACTTTGCCAGCCTGGTATCGGACGGCGATGCAACGCATCGAAGCCTCGCGGTCACTGAAGGGTGCACAACCGGATTGGACGAAGCGCACGTCTGTGCCATCGATGCGCTTCGTGCTTCCGGCGTGGTATCGGGCGGATGCTGCTCACTTTCCATCCACGCAGATCAACGAAGCCCATTCGGCCACACATCTGGCATACGCAATGCTGCCGGCGTGGTATCGCACGTCCGGTGCAACCAGTGGTGCGGCGATGCCTCGTTTCACCGTTCGGCCCGGCAATGTGACCGTCTTCGGCCCTAGCGAGATCGAACCTTGCCAGTTGGTCACCTATACCATTGTGGTGACCAATGACGGAATTACGGCGACCAACGTGGCCTTGACCAGCAGCATGCCGGCCGGTTTCAGTCCACGCGAACGCTTCCACAACATTGGCGAGCTGACGCCGTATGAGATGCGTGTGTTCGAGGACAGTTTCACCGCTGGTTGCGACGCGGTCTCCGGCCAACATGCTGTGACCATCAGCCAGGACGGGCAGGACGGGCAGGCTCCTGTCACGGTTTACACCGACTTTATGGTGAATCCCGGAGCCATCACACTGCGCATCCTGCCCAATGTCATCGCGGCCCGCCTCGGCGATGTGGTGACCTGGACGGTGATGGTGGAGAACACCGGCTATGGCACCGTCTCAAATGTGCGCGTCACCGATGTGCTGTCGAGCGGCTTAGAGTTTGTGGGCGGTTACACCGAGGCCCACTTCATCACGATTCCGGTCGGATCGGTGGTGACCTTCCCCCTCGTGGCGCGGGTGATCGGCTGTGCAGGCCTCGAGCACGAGGCGACCGCCACATGGGGTTGTGGATACACGCCGTGTCAGACCGAGACGGCGAAAGGGAGCATCGATCTGCTCACCGAGGAGCCTTTGCTCGACTTCACACCGCCTGAGCTGGAGATTGGTTATTGTGCCAACCAAGGCCATTTTGAAATGCCGGTACGTAACATCGGGAGCGGAACCGCGTATACGCCTTTCATCGGTGTCGATCTGAGCCCACTGGTGATCACCCCTACAGGTGGCGCCACCTATGTCACCACGCCCCAGCCTGGTTTTGTGCTCATCGATGCCTTGCCTGCGGGTGAGGTGTTCACTTTGACCTTTGACGCCAGCTTCCCTCAGGCGTGCACCGGCAGCGCGGGTGGTTCGCTCATCTATCGTCCCCGATACTATGACGCGTGTGGCAATCCCTTCGAGCCGCCGGTGCGCACAGGTCGCTGGTCGCGGAGTGGAGAGGTGCCGACGCTGTCGGTGAGCAAGAACATGCCGCCCGAGATCCAGTTGGGCGATGTCGTCACCCCGACCATTGTGGTCAATGCCAGCAACGTCAGCGGTACCCTGCGCGTGACCGATACCGTGCCTTTGAGCTGGATGGTGGTCTCCACCGATGGCGCTCAGGTGATCTTGGACGGCAATCGGACGTACCTGGTGTGGGATAATGTGCTAGCAGGCATCACCACCTTCCGTCCCGTGTTGGCATCCCCCACGCCGAGTGAGGAAGCCGCTTGCCTCTACTGTGGCACCGATATGTCCAACCATGTGGAAGTGCGCGCCACTGATTGTCAGAATTGTGATCTGGATGCAGAAGCCTCTGCCAGAACATACGTGCAATGTGATATTGGCATCGCCGCCGCCAAAGAGGTGACGCCGGCCAGCGCGGACACCTGCTCGACCTACACCTACACGAACACCTATCATTTCGGCAGCGACATCACAGGAATCGGCTGGGGAGGTATGGTGCTGACGGAGACACTGGCCAACGCGCAACAGTATGTCTCAGGCACATTACAGGCGTTCGTGGTAAGCGGCACCGAGATTTATCCCCTGGAAGCCCAGGCGGTCATCACTGCTCCGCAGCTGGTCATCACCTTCACCGACGTGACCACGCCGGTCGCGGGCACCACCCTGATCGTGCGCTACGATCTGCAAACCACGGGTCAATCCGCTGCATCTTGTTCGGACTATACTTGGTACGATTGGACAATCTTCGATGTGGGGGCCGCGACGGTCGGAGCTTGCGGGCAGGACGGCGTCCTCGAAGAGGGGGTGTTCGTGTCGAGCCAGGCACCTCAGATGGCGGTGCGCATGGAACGCATCCCGGCTGACTCGGTGGTCAACCCTTGTGGGATCTACACGGTCACTTTGAATCTGGAGCGCACTTCATCGGCGCCGGCCTACGACGTGCAGCTGCGCGTGCCTACTTCCACCTATGCAATCGTGGAAGTCGTCGGTTATGGCAATGTGACTCCGCCCCGGGTGGTCTCAGATGCCACCGGCTACCGTTTCGACTACGACGACTCGTTTGCCAGCACTACGGTCGCTTCCGTGACATTGCGTATGCAACTGCGCTGCCAGGCCGGTGACGGGGCATTTGCGGCGACCCTGCACTACGATGACGCCTGTCACAACGACACGAGCACCGATAGCACCTGCCAGACGGGTGGTGTGCTTGACAGGCCGATCGTGTTACGCCCCTCGCCCATCATGTACAAGTTCCCTGAGATCATCTACGCCAGCGGGGATGTCGTCACCTGGACGCTGACGGCGATCAATTCGGGCTCGGGCGCTGCCTATGGGGTCGTGTTGACCGACGTTCTGGGCAGCGGGCTGCGCTACTTGAGCGCTTCGATGACTTCGATGATGGGCTCTGCTGCAGCTGCGGCGCCACCCTCTACCTCTGACCATCTGGTCACTTGGCGCGGCCTGAGTTTCCTCCCCGGTGAGAAATATTCCATAACGTACACAGCCGAAATCATCGGTTGTGAGGACCTGACCAATGTCTTCTCCGGCACGCAGGGCTGTTTGGGAGAAACGTGTCTGAGCGGTCTCCCACGTATGTCGCGCGTGGTGCTGCCACCGACATTGCTCATCAACACCAACGTCGCTCTAACCCCATTGGCCGACTGCACCACCCGCACGGTGACCGCGACGGTGCGCAACGCCGGGCTGCTGAGCGTCTACAGTGCCACGGTGACGGAAACACTGCCTGCCGGTATGGTCTATGTATTGGGCAGCACGCGATACGCCATCGGCTGGGGTAGCACACCGCCGGACGAGAACGCATGGTCGCCAGGCAGCGATCCGAGTGGCGTTCCCTTTGGTCCGCTGGTGTGGTCTGACGAGCAGATCACCAACCTGGCCAAATTGTCGCCGGGTGAGACGGTCTGGATCCGCTTCGATGTGCGCGCCAGCTGTTCCTTTGCCGGGGGGAACATTACCATTCAGGCTGGCTACGAGGATGTGTGCGGCGAAGCGCGCCGTTCGCAGGCGAGCAACTTTGCCATGCCAGCAGATCCTCCGCGTATCACGGCGCGTAAGCAGGGGCGCAACCTGACGACCGGTTCGGAGTGGAGTGAGCGTGTCGACGCCGCGCCGGGCGACCAGGTGCAGTGGCAGGTGACTCTGGTCAATTCCAGTGCAACCGCGCATGGCTATAACGCAGTGGTGACCGATGTGCTGCCATCCAACCTGACGTTTGATGCTGCTTCGCCCCCGCCAAGCAGCGTCGACGGCGGGACATTGGTGTGGGATTTGGGCACTCTAAACGCTAACACAACCTTCACGGCGCTCATCACCGCCACGGTCAATGCTGACGGCTGTACTGTGCTGGACGTTACCAACGCTTTCACCGCCACGTGGGGTTGCGATGAGGGCGATGTCGCTTGCCGTGAGCAGACCTCAGCTGAGGCGCGTCTGCGTACCCGCCCGGTCTTCGACTCCCCAGCAATGTCCACGGACATCCCGCCGCGCACGTTGCATCAGTGCGGCGGTGTGCTTACCATCACCCTGCGCAATGATGGTCCGCCCGCTTATAACGTCGTCCTGACCGACACGTTGCCCAGCGGCTATGTCTATAGCGATACCATTACGTCCAGCACGCCGTTCTCCGGAGTCGTCGATCTGGGCGCGAGCGTGGTGTACACCTGGAATGTGCTGCCTAGCGGGGTCACAACCCTTGCATTGCGGGTGCGCAACAGTAACGCGGGTGGGATATGTGCTACCCCCTCTGGCGATAACCAGGTTACGTTACAGTATGACGATGCGACCAGTTGTGTTGCCAGCGGATCATACAGCATCACGGCAGATGCCCCCATCTCCGTGGTCAATCCGCAGCTCGTGGTGAGTAAGTCGCCCGCCACATTGAACGCCCAAGTAGGGCAGCGCATCACCTGGACACTGCGGGTGACCAATACGGGTCTGGGGGTTGCCTACAATCCTGTGGTGACCGATGTGGTGGACACTTCGTTCAGCAGTGTGACGGCTACGGCGGGTTCCGACGGCAGCTCTCCCGTCGTTCTGGGAAATGTGATCACGTGGACGCCGCAGCCCATCTCTGTCGGCGGGGTATGGATGGCCCAGGTGAGCGCAGTGCCGGTCAGTAGCGGCTCTAACCGTAACGTGGTCACCGCCACTGGCACGTGTGACACGGGCTGCTTGAGCACCTCGTACTCTGATGAGGCGCACGTCACCCTGCTGCAGGCATTTGACAAGGGACCGGCAATTCAAACCGCCACCATCGGCAGTCTGGTGGTCTTCACTTTCACCCTCACGCTGCCCGATGAAGATGCTGTCTACGCGCAGCTCACCATCACCGATACTCTGCCCACCGGGTTGGGCTACGTTGCCTCAGTGCTGACGTATACTTCCGATGACGATGAAGACGGGACGCCGGTCATCTCTTATACCCCCACGCTCACGCCCGGCTATTCGGCTTCCGGTGCTGTCGTCTGGCGCCTGGGCGACTTGTCCGGCACGGTGCAAGTGGACGGGGTGCTCACCGCGGTGGTTCAGAACATCGATTCCAACCAGGATGGCATAAGTCTCACCAACCAGCTGCGGGTGCGCTATGTGGACGATGGTCGGGCGTACACCTACGACCACAACACGGCAGCTGTGGATGTGCGCGAGCCCGCTCTGGCGCTGGACAAGGACGTGCGCAGTTCCACTGGCAGCCTGACCAATCTGGACGGCAACGCCATCCTGACTTATACGCTCACCATCACCAATTTCGGCGGCTGGCCAGCATATGATGTGCTCATCACCGATGAGGTGCCCTCTAGCCTGAACATCCTTGCCGTCTACGGCGGCGATGGCAAAAGCGGGCCGACTAACCGTCCGCTCACCTGGACGTTTGCGGCTATTCCGACCGGCGCGACGCGGACCGTCAGCTATACTGCGCGCATCCAGGGCGCTTCGCCGAATATCACGCTGACTAACCGCGCTACGACCACCTGGACCAGCACGCCGGATGACCCGGTGGGCCAGGAGCGCAATGGCTCGGGCGGGGTAAACGATTACGTCGTCACCGACAGCGCCTCCATCCGCAGCGCCAACCTCGCCTTCAGCAAGACGGTTCAGCCTGCCAGTGCATCGAATGCTCCGCTCAAGGTGGGCGATGTGGTCACCTATGCGCTGGTGCTCCAGGTGCCACCTAGGATCTATGTGCCATGGCCCTATTTCTATGACAACCTGCCCCTCGGGGTGCGTTATGTGAGCGGCACCTTTCAGGTGACCAGCACGTTGCCCTTCACACCGCCCGATCCCCTGGCGGCAGCAACAAGCTATGACAGCCGACCTGATGGGGTGCAAGGGACTACTTCCACCACCAACCCACGCATAGGTCGCAGCGAAGCCTCGTCGGCAGTGGAGACAATCGAATGGTGGCTGGATCCTCTGGACAACGGCACCGCGTCCATCACCGGCTGGGTGACCGCCACCTTCCAGGCACAGCTCACCGGGATCGATCGCAATGGAACTGTGCAATGGACAAATCCACAGGCTCTTACAACTCTGACCAATAGTGGATACCTGTACTGGAATGATCTCGATAGCGGAAGCTATAACGCATCGCTCGTTTCCCAGACTCTCACTGCAACCGTTAATTCCTATGTGGGGCAGCCGCTACTGCATATCAATAAAACCTACGTCACCCCGGATAAGTGTGAGGCGCTACGGCTGGAAGATGCCTTCAATACATCCACGCTCGCGGGTTGGAATCCTATTACAGGCACTTGGGGTCTAGAGTCTACCGCTGGGTATGTCCGACTGACAGGTGGCACTACCAGCAATGCCGTGCTGGTGCGCGGCGGATTTAATGCCGGCGACTTCAGCTACAGCGCGATGGTGCAGTCGACGGATAGCTCCTCCAGCCGCGGCCTAGTATTCCGTTATCAGGATCCTGCACACTATTATCGTGTGCTGCTTCGACAAAGCGATGGTGGCAACAACATCGCCCTGGAGAAGATTTCCGGCACGGTCTCCAGCTTAGTCACGGCGAGCATTACACCAACTATCAACCGCTGGTATCATCTCGAAGTGCGCGCCGAAGGGGCGCACCTGCGCGTTTACCTTGACGGCGTACCGCTGCTTGACGTGGTCGACTCCTCGCCGTTGCTTGCGGGATCGGTTGGCTTCTATGCGAACAATTGTGATGCCAACGGGTGCCGCTTTGACGATGTGTTCGTGACCCGCCTGTACGATTCCGGCTGTCTGATCGGCGCGAACGATCAAATCACCTACACCATCACCATCTCCAATCAGGGCCGCATGCCCGCGTATGATATCGTCATCAGCGACGTGCTGCCTGTCGAATTGGCATATGTCAGCTCCCAGCTGGTGAGTGCCCCGGCCGGCTCGATGTTCACCTATCAACCGTCGCCTGGTGCCACCGGCGTCATCACATGGGGCATCAATGTGATCTCCGGCACCAGCCCCAGCACGTTCCGCTATGATAATATGAAAACCTTACAGCTACAGGTCGTGGCACAGGTCACAGATACCGTCGGCGCTAATGCGCGCTTCAGCAATCAGGTGTTCCTGCCCTACTATGACACCCAACCCGGCGACGGTCCAACGGGCACCCCTATTGTGAGCGGCAGAGATGCCGATCAGTGGGTGTACGCCGATGGCTCGCACAGTGCCGGTCTGAGGACGGTGAATAGTGGGATCGCCAAGCTGGTGCAGTTTGACCCGCCACCCACAGCTACGCTGGGCAGCGTGGTGACTTACACGTTGCTCGTCCCGGCGTCGCCGATCAGCGCGACGCTCTACGACGTGCTGGTCACCGACACG
>QEXY01000086.1 GCA_003130875.1 Ardenticatenia bacterium | reverse complement strand
GCGGGGAGGGCCGGGGTGGGGGCCAACACCCCCGTCCCCCTGCGCACACACGTCGGATCCAGCACCAGATCACCCGGATCCGTCGTCATCAGGATGCAACGCTCGATGACTTTGGTACTAGTCTGGACGGCGTACATCTTTGCAATCTCAGGCGATGTATCGGTCCACGTGGACGTGAGCTCTTCAGCTGCGAAGTCATCAAAGTACGCAACAGAGCGAAGGGCTTTTTGAAGTGCAACAATCCTTTCTGCACTTGCAAGCCTTTTGAAGCCATTAATGGAGTACCGCCAGGAACCGGCAGGGATGTTCCAAATGTTTTCCCGAAATTTCCTCGGTTGTCTGTCACCAGGGCTCTTCGAGTGTACGGGTAACGTTGTGAAGAGTCGTAACTTTTGCCCCTTCAGAGTCTCAGGGTTGCTCTTTTCCACCAAGTTCACTGGGCGACGAGAACCGTCTGTAAGCTCAACACTCGTGAATATACCCGTGCTGAGCTCTCGCGGTTGAAATAAGCGACGGAATTTCACCAACTGACCGTTTCTGGCGTACCATAACAAGAAATCCATAGTTCTCTTTGGAGCATGTTCCTGCTGTGCACCTCCAGTGGTCTTGTAAGGGATCACCGCCACAAAATTCTCCCGTCCGAACACCTCGTCCAGCAGGCAACGCACCAGGTGCAGGTTCTCGTCGTTGATCTGCACAAAGATGGAGCCGCTCTCGGTCAGCAGCTCACGCGCCAGCAGCAGGCGGTCGCGCAGGTAGGTCAGGTAGGAGTGGATGCCCAGCTGCCAGGTATCGCGGTAAGCTTTGATCTGCTCCGGCTCGTGGGTGAGGTCTTCGTCCTTGTCCTTCACGTCGTGGCGGTCGATGCGCGGCTGGAAATTGGAGGCGTATTTGATGCCGTAGGGCGGATCCATATAGATGCATTGCACCTTGCCGGCCATGCCCTCTTTGACCAGGAGCGAATTCATCACCAGCAGGCTGTCGCCCAGGATGAGGCGGTTGGCCCAGCCGACCTCATGCTGGTAGAACTCAATCTGCTGGTCGGCGGGCAGGGGCGTTTCACCGAAGAAGGAGAGCTGCAGCGGCTCGGGGCGGCGCACGGCATCCAGGATAGCGCGCGTGGAGATGCGCTCGTGGATGTGCAGAGAGACGATGTCCACATCAAAGGAGATATGTTCTGCCTTGCCGGCCCAGACCAGCTGGGGATCGAGATGGGGGTCGTAGGCATAGTGCTGCGTCCTGCGCTCGCGCACCTCATAGGTAGGGGCGATGCCAGCCGGGGGATTGTTCAGCCGCGTTGCCTCGTCGTGGCGAAAGTCCTCCACGGATTGCTGACCACTTCGTCTGCTTCTCCTGACCATTGATTCACTTATCCTCTGGCAGTGCAAATGCGCAAACTACTATCTTCGCGGGTAGTATACTGTAGATTTGGCAGCAGTGCAACGCTTGGGAGGAGGGGTGCATTGGGGGAAAGATTCTCCCACCCCAACCCTCCCCGTGGACGGGGAGGGAGCGCAATCTCTCAGCGTGCAGCACACTGACGGCTTCTAACCCCCATAGATGAGGAAGCAGCGGCGGTGGATCCGTCGCGCTTCGGGGCGACCCGATCTCTCCGTGGACGGGAGGGCGTCCATGCTGTGCTTCACTCCACTCGCCCCGGCAGCTCGCCCAGGTTCTCGAGCACCAGGTCGGGGGGCGAGGCCAGGCGCGCCACATCCTCACGCTTCGTCACGCCGGTCAAAACCACCGCTGTTGCCATGCCGGCCTGCTTACCCATCGCAATGTCCGTCTCCAAGCGGTCGCCGATCATCATGCAGCGCGCCGCCGGCAGCCCCAGGCGCTCCAGGGCAATCTCCATGATCAGCGTCGAGGGCTTGCCGGCCACCACTTCTACTTTGCGACCTGTGATGTGCTCCAGCGCGGCAATGGTGGCGCCGGCATCGGGGATGGCGCCACCCGGCATGGGGCACGCTTTATCCGCATTGGTCGCGAAGAAGCGTGCCCCGCGCATCAAAGCTTGATAGGCCGTGTTCAGCTTGCGATAATCCAGCGTGCGATCGAACGCGACCACCACCGCGTCGATCCCCCGTGGCTGGATAACCTCACGTGGGTCTTGATCCAGCAGCTCATCCACTACGGTCAGCCCATGGCTGCGCAGCTCGGCCACCAGGTAGGGCTCGCCGATCACATAGAGGTGCAGCTGGGGCGCCGTGCGTGCCAGATAGCGCCCCAATACTAATGCCGAGGTGATCACATCGTCCGGATCGGTGGGGATGCCCAAGCGGGTCAGCTTTGCGGCATATGCCTGGCGCGATTCCAGCGGCTTGTTGCTCACGAAGACAGTGCGTTTATTGCGGCGGCGCAGCGTGGCAATACACTCCACCGCTCCGGGCAGCGCAGTGTCACCCAGGTACACCGTTCCATCCAGGTCGAACACGAAACCGTCAATATGCAGTGTCATGAGGCGCTCACACGCCTTTCATAATGAATGGGCGATTCACAGGCGCACCTGACGCACGCGCACCACGCCTTCCAGCCGCTCCAGCTCGGCCAGCACCTGCGGCGGCGCCTCGGCATCCAGGTTGATAAACGAGAGCGCCTGGCGACCCGGAGCTTCGCGGCCCAGCCGCCACTCGGCGATATTGATGCCGTGGCCACCCAACAGCGTGCCGACGCGCCCAATCACACCCGGCACGTCGATGCTCTCCATCACCAGGATGATGCCCTCGGGCAATGCGTCAATGGTGAAATCGTCCACCTGCACCACGCGCGGCAATTCGCGCCCCAGCAAGGAGCCGGCGATGGTGCGCTGGCCGCCCTCCCACGCAACCGAACAGCACAACAGGTTGGCATAGCTAGCCCGTGCAATGCCGCTCGTCTCGGAAACACTGATGCCACGTTGCTTTGCCAGCAACGGCGCGTTGATGTAATTGACCGGGATGTCGGTGATCGGGTCGAGCAACCCCTTGAGCAAGGCGACGGTGAGCGGCTTGCCGTGATCTGCCACCTCGTCACCTTGCAGCTCCAGCTCCACGCGCTTGATCGGCCCGCCGGCCAGTTGCATCTGCAAGCTGCCCAGCTTCTCGGCCAGCATCAGATAGGGCTTCAGCTGGCGGAAGACACTCGGGTCGGCCACTGGCACGTTGACCGCGTTGTGATAGCTCTCACCGCGCAAGGCAGCCAGCACCTGCTCGACGATCTTGGTGCCGACGTCGCGCTGCGCCTCAATGGTGCTGGCGGCCAGATGGGGTGTCAGCACCACGTTACTCAGCGTGCGCAGCTTGCTGTCGGCTGGCAATGGCTCCTCGGTGAACACATCCAGCGCGGCGCCAGCCACGTGACCGGAGACCAGCGCCTCGTACAGCGCTTCCTCGTCGATCAATGCCCCACGGGCACAGTTGACGATGCGCACGCCCGGCTTCATGCGCGCGATATTCTGTGCGTTGATCAGCCCGCGGCTCTCCGGAGTGAGCGCCG
This sequence comes from Ardenticatenia bacterium, assembly GCA_003130875.1. Classification (GTDB taxonomy): domain Bacteria; phylum Chloroflexota; class Anaerolineae; order 4572-78; family NAK82; genus NAK82. The sequence goes on along the minus strand of QEXY01000086.1, from coordinate 12,627 downwards.
CGTTGAGGGTGATGAAATCGGCACGACTGAGCAGCTCTTCCAGGCTGACCAACTCCACCTTCAGCTCGCGCGCCACCTCATCGCTGATATACGGGTCATAGGCAATCACGGTCATCTCGAACGCTTGCGCACGGCGTGCCACCTGCTGTCCTACACGCCCCAGCCCGACGATGCCCAGGGTCTTCTGATAGAGCTGCACGCCCATGAAACGGCTGCGTTCCCACTGACCGGCGCGCAATGAGGCATCCGCCTGCGGGATGTGGCGGCATAGTGCCAGCATCAGCGTCATCGTGTGTTCGGCGGTGGCAATAGTGTTGGCGCCCGGCGTGTTCATCACCATCACACCGCGCAGCGAAGCGGCTTCAAGGTCGATGTTGTCCACACCGGCGCCAGCACGCCCCACCACCTTCAGGCGCTTGCCGGCAGCCAGCACATCGGCATCGATGCGTCCGCTGCTGCGCACCAACACAGCGTCGTACTCAGGGATGATCTCCAGCAATTTCTCCTTAGGGGGACGTTTCACCACATCGTATTGGACATCGGCAGCGGCGTCGAGCAGCTCCATCGCCTGCGGCGACAACTCATCGGTGACCAGGATTCGGAAGACGGACATAATTCAGACCTCCAGAAGATGTTGAGAAACGGGTGTGGGCTCCATTCTATGCAAACCAACCTGCTGCGCAAGCGATTTGTACCTTTTTTCACGCTTACAATCCCAGACCGTAGCAGGCAGCGCCGAGCAGGGCGACCTTGGGATTGATGATCACGTGCACCGGCACCCGGCTCAGCAGCTCGGCGAAGCGCCCTTTGTGGCGAAAAGCCTTGAGAAAACCTTTTTCCAACGCCGGCAGGATGCGTGGCGGGATGCCGCCGGCCAGATAGACGCCACCGGTAGCGAGCACCTTAAGCGCCAGGTTGCCAGCCTCGTTGCCCAGGATCGAAACGAACGTATCCACGGTGAGGACACAAAGCGGGCACGGTTGCGTCGTATCCAGTGCAGCTTCCACAATGACAGGATTAGGGTCTTCGGCACATGCCAGTCGCTCGGCAAGCCACGGTGGTTCCTCCGCATGGCCGCTGGCCTTGAGATACTGGTAGATGTTGCGCATACCGATTCCAGAACAGACCCGCTCGTAACTGACGTGCCCGTAGCGCTCGCGCAGGAAGTGGAGCAGGCCGTCTTCCAGTGCGTTGGAAGGCGCAAAGCTGGCATGACCCCCCTCGGATGGCTGAGCTTGATAGCGCCCGCGCGTTGCGTCCCAGGTGAGAAATCCCTCGCCCAGCCCGGTGCCCGGCGCGATGACAGCGATGGCAGCCTGCTCAACCGGGTGGCCAGGGTTGAGCGTGTGGATGTCCTTCGCTTCTAGATGGGGAATGGCGGTGGCAATTGCCTGTAAGTCGTTGATCAGATGGACGGTGGCAATACCCAAGCTGCGGCTGAGTTCGGCTGCCTCGACCTCCCATGGAAGATTGGTGACGCTGGCACGTCCGGCCACTACCGGCCCAGCAACCCCAAAACAAGCGCTGTCCACACGGTATCCGGTCTGGCGCAGAAATTCGCCCGCCAGCTGCGTCAAGCTGGCATAAGCTTGGCTGGCAAAGGTGGCCTGTGCCAATGGGTGACGTATCCCAGCATCGTGTGCGATGATGGCCAAGGTGGTCTTAGTGCCACCGATATCACCAGCTAGCAGCATTCGCTCCTCCCGCTTACAGCTGTGCAGCCGCTGCTTGATCCACAAACCATGTGACGCGGCCATATGGTGGGCGCACCAAGCGTGCTGGCAGGACTTCCGGAGACACATGGGGAGCGAAGACACCCGCCAAAGCGGCTGCCTTGCCCGCTCCGGCCGTGATAAATACCACTTCGCGCGCACTGTTGAGCACGGGAAAAGTTAAGGTGACGCGCTCCGGCGGTGGCTTGGGCGAGTTGTGAACGGCAGCCACCCAATGCTCATTCTCGTGCAACAGGGGATGCCATGGGAAGAGCGAGGCGGTATGCCCATCCTCACCCAGCCCCAGCAAGATGAGATCAAAACGCGGTATCTCTCCTTCCAATGGCCGGAAGACCTCTGCCAACACCGTTTGGTATGCCTGCGCCACCGCAGCTGGTTTGAGTTGCGTATCAACAGGATACACCTGCGCCGGGGGGATGTCCACCCGATCAAGCAGCTGTTCGCGTACCAGGCGGTAGTTGCTTTGCGCATCGTCCAAGGGCACGCAGCGTTCATCGGCCCAGAAGATGTACCATGCCCGCCAGTCGATTGCAGTGCGCAAAGGAGTTGATGTCAGGGCAGGGCATAACAACCCGGGCAAGGAGCCACCGGAGAAGGCGACGTAGAAGCGTTTACACGTCCGGGTCGCCGCGGCAGCCAATCGCGCCACATATGCTGCCGCGGCGGCGCCCAATTCCTCTTGCGTGGGAAAGACGAAGAGACGATATTCTGTCTGCAACAGCGGTTGTGGCAGGTTACCTGAGGCGCTTATGGCCATGTCAACGCCCCAGCTGCTCTAGGAATTGCCAGCAGCGTAGCTGCATACGGGGCAGGTGGAACGGGCCTTTCCATAGATTCCCCTTCAGTGGCACCGAAAGACGACCGTCGCGGTGTAGGTAGCCGAACCACTCACCATATTCGGGGTCGGGGAAGTGCGCATAGGACCAATCATGCACCATCTGGTGCCAGTGGGCGTATTTTTCATCGCCAGTCAACAGGTAGGCTAGCAGTGTAGCGATAATGGCTTCATTATGAGGCCACCAGAACTTCATATCGTGCCAGTACTCCTGTACTGGCAGTCCCTTGACATCGCGGAAGTAGAAGATCCCACCGTATTCCTCATCCCAGCCACGCTTCCACATCCAGTCCAGGATGGTGGTGCCGAGTTTGAGCAGATGGGGATCATTGCCACGATAGCGTGCCTCCTGCATGATAAACCATGCCGCCTCGATGGCATGGCCCGGGTTGAGCATGCGGCCGTCAAAGTGATCGAGGAATTCACCGTTCGGACCGACAGTTTCCAGGACAGCTTCGAATTCTGGTTTCATAAAGTCGCGCTCGATCTCGGCGATGCTGCGCTCGATCCACTCGTTGCAGATGGGGTCGTCGCTTGCCTGGCGCAATGTCTGCGCGGTGACGATCAGGATCATAGGCACGGCCAAGCTCTTCATCGGCCGCACCTCAGGATTGAACTTGGGCGGCAATAAGCCCGGTGTGGTCAGATACCGAATGATCAGCTTGAAGAGATCGACCGCTTCCTGACGTGCCTGGTCGTCGTTGGCAGCGCGGGCATACGCCGCCAACGCGCTCACAGCGAAGGTCTCGGTGAAAACGTAGCGTCGCTTACGCACTGGCCGGCCGTCGCGCGTGACGTGAAAGAACATCCGCCCATCGGTGTCGAATCCGTAGCGACGAATGAAGTCAATCCCGTGCTTGGCCAGCTCCAGCCACTCCGGACGCGGCTCAACCTCGACGTACAGGGTGGATAATAACCAGGTGAAGCGGCCCTGCGTCCACATTCCCTTGTCGGTGTCAATCACCGTGCCGTCGCGGTCCAGACAGAACATAAAGCCGCCGTACTCGCGATCTACGCAATGATTGATCCAGAAGGGCAGCGTATCATATAGCAAACCGTCGCGATAGATGCGGATCAGCTCCTGGCGACCTTCAGGTGTCGTAAGCAACGGCCGTGTCTCGGATTTCGCGGAATGGACGGATGGATCGGTCATTGGTACACTCCTTTCCCTAAAATGCTACCCAACGGTTGTTCACATAGTCTGATGATGAGTCTCACTCATACTGTCCATAACGCTGTGCGCTCTCGACCATGGCGTGCAGATTCTCCGCCGGTGCATCGGGTGAGAGCGCGCAGCCGGAGCTGAGAATGTAACCACTGGCAGGCTTCACCCGCTCCAGTCGCCAGCGGCATTCCGCTTCGACCTGATCGGGGCTGCCGCGCGTCATCACTTCCGAGACGGGCACGTTGCCTAAAAGGCACGTCTTGCCGCGTGCCGTCTGCCACGCCAGCTCGAAGTCGGTCGGCGCGTCGAATTCCAGGATGTGTGTGCCGGTCTGCACCAATTGGGAGATCATCGGCGCAATGTCACCGCACACGTGGATGCTCAGCCGGGCGTTGCGCTCCCGAATGGTCTGTGCCAGGGCATGATGGTAAGGGAAGACGTAGCGTTCATACACGCGGGGTGACACCACACTGCCGCTCGCCAGCCCATCACCGATGGTGACCACGTGGGCGCCCGCTTCGAGCAGCAAATCGGCGAACCACAAGCTATAGCGATTGCACTGCTCGAGAAACGCGTGCAATTGAGCCGGCTGCTCCTCCAGAGCCACCTCCATAAGCCATTCCTCCATGCCGCGTAGCTGCGCCGCCAGGCTGAAGGCACCCGCGTCGGCTCGCCCCAGGATGAGCACCCGGTCGCCCAGCTCGCGTGCCAGGATGCGCGTAGCGATGATCCACTGATTGAGGCGAGTCTCGCGCGGGTCGGGCCAGCGCAGCTGCTCCGCAGCGCGCAAACTCTTGATCAAGCCCTTGGGACCCGGTACCGCCCCCACGTCGGTATACTGCACCTCCAGGCCCAAGCTGTGGGCGACGGCAACGCTGTCGGTCGCGACAAAGATGCCATCCCACCCGAAATCGCGCCAGGCCTGGATCTGGATTTCAGCATAGCGCGCGCCATCGTACATACATTCCTGGCTGCTGCTCCCGTAGGCGTAGAGTGCCCACACGTGTGCCTGAGGGATCACCGGCACACGATCAGGCTGCTGATGATAGATGGCACACAACGAGCGCTCCAGGGAAGTCATCTTCGATCGCATCCCTGCTTCTCCGATCAACCCTTGACGGCGCCCAGTGTGATGCCACGGATTAGATAACGCTGCACGAAGAGAGCGAAGAGGATCATCGGCACGATCATGATCACCGCCATCGCAGCCATAGGCCCCCACTGCACCCCGCGGTCGGTGACAAAGCTGGCCACCGCAATGGAGAGCACTTGCGCTTGCCGCTTCGTGACGCTGGAGGCAATCAGGAACTCGTTCCAGGAGAGGAAAGCGGTCAAAATTGCAGCGGACGCCACACCCGGTGCTGCCATCGGCAGCGCCACCAAGCCGAAGCGCTGTAATGGACTGGCGCCGTCCACTTCAGCCGCTTCCTCCACCTCGCGCGGCAGGTCTTGAAAGACGATCAGCATCAGCCAGGTGACAAACGGGATAGTGATGCCCAGGTGGCCGATGATCACCGCCCAGACGGTGTCCAGCAGTGCCAGCTGCCGCATCACCAGGAAGTAAGGGATCACAGTGGTGATGCGTGGATAGAAGCGGATGAACAGGAAGACAAAAATAATCAAGCTCAACACACCGGCACGCAGTCCCATACGCGACAACCCATAGGCCGCCATCGTGCTGACCACCACAGTGACCGCTGTTGTGATGCCGGTCACCGTGAGACTGTTGGTCAAAAAGCGCAACGTGCGCGGATTGTTGAAGGCCGCCTCAAAGTGCTCCCAGGTGATGTGGCTGGGAAAGATGATCGGCGGTATGGTGTACATCTCGCTCTGGGGCTTCACACTGTTGAGCAACAGATAGCCCAACGGCACCAATACTACCAGACAGGCGATCGTCAGGGCCAAGACGCGTAGGACACGTTGTATCCCTTTGGTGAAGCTTCCGCTCGACATGTGGACCAGCACCTCCTACTGCGCTGTCTGCCAGCGCCGTTGCAGCCAGAACACGACCAACAGCGCCACAGTAGCGAAGGACATAAACAGCCAAGAAGCCGCCGCGGCCATGCCCAGATTGAAGCTGCGCAGACCCAAAGTATAAATGTAGTAAGTCATCGTGAAAGTAGCATATCCCGGACCGCCCAACGTGAGCGTGTAAATCGAGTCGAGGGAGAGGAGCGATTCCAACATGCGGAACAGGAATGTCAAGAGCAACAACGGCGCCATCAATGGCACGTCGATGTAGAGGAACGATTTCCAACGCGAGGCGCCGTCCAGCGCGGCCGATTCGTGCAGCTCATCCGGGATGCTGCTCACTCCGGCCAACACTACCAGCAGCACAAAGGGGGTGGTCATCCACACGTCCACGATGATGACCGAGACAAGTGCCCAGTCGGCGTTGCCCAGCCAGTCGGGACCTTGGATGCCCAGAAAGCTCAGCAGGTAGTTGGTCAGTCCCATCTGCGAGTTGAGCATCATGCGCCACAGTGTGCCAGCAGCCACTGGTGCAATCACCAGTGGCAGGATGAGAAGTGTCCGCACGGCACGGATAATGCGACTGCTGCCTGCCGCCAGATAGGCCAGGGCAGTGCCAATGATCATTTCCAGCACTACTGCTGTGCCCGTGATCAGAGCGCTGTTGCGCACAGCGCGCTGGAACACGTCATTTTGCAAGACCTTGGCAAAGTTTTGCAGTCCAACGAACCCCTCCGAGGACTGCGAGCTGGTCAGCGTCCAATCCTGGGTAGACAGATAGGCAGAGAAGAGCAGTGGGTAGAATTGTACCGCGACGACAAGCAATGCGGCCGGCACCACGAAAGCGGCCATCCAGGGCCAATCATGGCGCAACCGCCGGCGACGCTTTTGGGTGATCATAACGGTGCTCATCAAAACCCTTTCTTCCGTCAGCGCGAAGCTCCCCAAAGTAGTGAACAGACAAAATGTGCAAAATGAGGGGGCGCTTTTTGTGCGCCCCCTCGCCGGTCACGGTGGCGGAAGTTACGTTACTTCTCCATCAAGCCTTGGGCATCGGCCAGCTGGATCAGTGCCTCAGGCACCTTGATCTCGTTCCATTCCGCCTGCACACGGTCGAGCATCTCCTCCGCGGTGATCTTGCCCTGATGGAAGTCACCCTCATTGCGGAAGAATGCCTCGAACGCGGCGAAAGTCCATGGCAGCGACTTGACGCGGCTGAGGTTCTCCAACTGTCCGGGGAGGAAGTGCGCCAACGTCTTCAGCAGCTCCGGGTCCTCATAGGTGCTCTTGAACGGCGAACCGATGCCGTACTTTAGCATAAACTTCTTGCCGTTTTCCGGATTGGCGTAGAACTTGATCCACTCCCAGGCAGCATCCGGGTTCTTGCTGTATTTGGAAATGAACAGGTTCCACGCGCTCACCATAGGGAAGCCAGGGCCGGGGAATTTGGCCATCGCCCACTTGCCCACCACCTGAGATTGCGCGGGATCATCCGCATTGGCACGGATGAAGCTGGGCCAACCCACCATGGTTGCCGCCTTGCCTGCTAGGAACACCGCGTTGCCCGCGTTGAAATCGAAGCCTAACACGCCCTCTGGGTTGTATTTCAGCAAGCTCTGCATCTTGTTCAGAGCAGCGATGGCTTTCTCGCGGTCAAGCGCGTAGTTGCCGTTCTTATCCACCAGATAGCCATCGTACATGCCCAGGAAGATGGCGGCAGGCTGCTCGATCTGGCCGAAGTAGTGCACCATCGGGGCAATGTCCTTGCCCTTCAGACAGGTCTGCAGCTTGTCCAGGACGGCGATATAGTCATCCCAGGTCTCCCACTCGGCCTTCAGCTGGCACTGCTCGAAGATCTCAGTGTTGTACCAGATGCCGTAGGCGTCGGCACTGTAGGGGACACCGATGCGCTTGCCGTCGTAGAAGTTGGATGGTCCAGGTGACCAGATGCGCTCGATGAAATCACCACCGTAATTGTCGCGCTTGACATAGTCATCCAACGGCAGCATGTGCTCGAAGACGGTGGCGATCCAGAATTCGCCTGACATCACGTCATAGGCGCCGGTGCCGGTGGTCAGGTCGGTGATGTGGTTCTGATTGAGCACATCCCAGGGCGCCACAATCAGCTCCACCTTGATACCGGTCGCCTTCTCGAAGGCCGGTACCAATTCCTCTGCCGCCTTGTCATAGGTGCCGGCCTGCATGTAGGTGGCAACAATCTCCTTGGGCTCCTGTGCCAATGCCATCCCAGGAGACAACAATAGGGATACAATCAGACACAGCGCAGTAAACACATAGATGCGTTTCATAGCACAATCTCCTCCTTTGAGATCATAATGCAGGCTCGGATCATTTAACCATCACTTCCGTTTTTGCAGATAGGAACAGAGAAGATCTCAACGCGTGCATCACCCCCTTTCGTCATCGCAAAGGGTCTTGTTTCACACAATTGATTATACACCTGAGTGAGCCTTTCGCGCAACCGGAGAGCTCCAGGATAATGGGAAAAATTTGCTAGGGATTTAGATTTTGTTAGGGATAATATGGACAAATAATATTGAGTGATACCTTTTCATTGTCGCCTCTCCAGAATCTATGCCATGAAGAGCGCATTTCATTGGGAAAGCATAGTGAAAAGGGGTTGCAGCCAGTGCAAAGGTAGGTTGCAACGATTGAAATCGTCCTCCTATTGGGCCTGTGGCCATCTACCTCAACGGATGGGAATGGTAACATCCTCACAGGGGGATGCCCGGTGGCACGCCCACTGGCGTGGCTTCAGTCACCAGCCTTCTCTTTAGGGGGTATCTAATTGTCTGCAGGTGGAAAGAGGTAACCGACTCCCCGTTGGGTGATGATATAACTTGCACGTGCGGGGTCTGGTTCGATCTTCTGGCGCAGTCGATGGATGTGAACGCGCAGTGTGTCCTCGTACACTTCCTCATAGGGCCACAATCGCCGCAGCAGGAAATCGGTGCTGACAACGTGGCCAGCATTGCGCATCAAGATATAGAGGAGTTTGGTCTCCAACGGTGTCATCGCAACAGGTGTGCCACGCACATAAGCTTGCTGACGGGCGAAGTTGACCGCCAAGTAATCATCCACTCGAACAACTGGCTGTAAGGCATAAGCAAAATTGCCGATACGCCTCAGCACCCGTTCTACACGCACCAGAAGCTCCTGGGGGTCGAAGGGCTTGGTAACGTAATCCTCTGCATACAACCGAATTCCGCGGATAATAGTGTTCTTGTCGTGGATCGCGCTGATGATCAGGATGGGCAAATCACTGAATTCCTGCACCCGTCGGCAGAATTCGAACCCTCCCATTCCGGGGAGCATCAGATCCACAATGGCCATATGAGGCAGTCCGATGCGTTCGATCAGATCGAGCGCTTCCTCCACCGCGGCAGTACAATGCACTTCGTACCCGGCACGTCGTAGTGTGTAGCTGACCAGACGTGCCATATCGCGCTCGTCTTCGATAACGAGCAGCCGGTACTGATGATAGAGAAAACCCCCCGGTGCTGCCTCTGGCAGCATCAGATGCGACTGTTCACATACATGCCCGTTTGCCATGGTAAAGTGCCTATCCGCACGACGCTGTACCTGAGCCTACCCGACGTAGCACCCTCTGTGTAAGAAATTTGCAGTGCTTACTTCCCTTATACTTATATTATAGGAAGGAACAATCGAAATGCAATAGGCTATAAGTCCTAGTTTGTCCTAGGTGATAGCCTGGATATGCTCTGCGATTCCGCTGGCTTCTCGAGAGAACGACGTCGGGCGTCTCTGCATTTTCAGTCCAGCGCCGCTGGCCCGCGCTGGACAGGACCCGTTAGCTGGTCAGGTTTGCTCACCAGGAATGGCCCCATCACCAGCTGGTCCAGGTCACTGTTGGCGAAGGTGCTCAACGCTTCCTGGGGTGTGTTGACGATAGGTTCACCGCGCAGATTATAGCTGGTGTTGAGCAACACAGGAATGCCAGTGGCTTCCCCAAACTTTTCTACGATGCGATAATAAGGCGGGTTCCACTCGCGACGCACGGTTTGCATACGGCCAGTGCCGCCCACATGGCACACCGCCTGCACTTTATCGCGTTTATCCTCCCGGAACGGGGATACCATCAGCATAAACCGTGGCGGATACTGGCGGTCGAGACCCGGGGTGGTGAAATACTCAGCAGCATATTCTTCGAGAATGACAGGGGCAAACGGACGGAAAGGCTCGCGGAATTTGATCTTGGTGTTGACAATCTCCTTCATCTCCTCGCGACGCGGATCCGCCAAGATCGAGCGGCTGCCCAATGCGCGTGGCCCCCACTCGAAGCGGCCCTGGAACCAGCCGATCACCTTGCCCTGCAAGATAGTCTCCACAGCGCGATCGAGCAGCTGTTCCAGGTCATCGAAACGCTGATAGGGGAAGCCGCGCGCCTCGATGGCTTCGCGCATTTGCGCCTCGGTATATTCCGCGCCCCAATAGCTGTGTTCCTGGATGAAGCGGCGCGGCTGCCCCAGGATAACATGATATGCGTACAGAGCGGCGCCAAGCGCTCCTCCCGAATCGCCCGCTGCTGGCTGGATCCACACTTCTTTAAAAGGCGTCTCACGCATAATACGCCCGTTGCCGACCGAGTTCAACGCTACGCCACCTGCCATGACCAACCGGTCCAGTCCGGTCTTGCGGTAGGCAGTGTGTGCCATCTTCAGCATGATCTCCTCGGTGACCAACTGGATGCTGGCCGCAATATCGGCGAAGCGCTGATTCTCCGCCGCCACGCGTTCATCCCATTGTGGATGGTCGCGTCGCGGGTGCGTCACCAAGGTGAAGAACTCCGACTCGGGCTGGCGCGGCGGACCAAAGAGCTCCACAAAACGATGATTGTAAGTTTCGCTGGTCGAATGGTGATAGGAGAAATAATCCAAATTGATCTCGATGGAGCCATCATCGGCGACGTGTACCACCTTGTAGACCTTGTCCACATAGCGCGGCTCGCCGTAGGGCGCCATTCCCATCACTTTGTATTCCCCATTGTTGACGCGGAAGCCCAGATAAGCGGTGAAGGCGGAATACAACAATCCGACCGAATGGGGGAAGCGCAGCTCCTCGCTTAGTTCGATACAATTGCGACTGCCGTCGCTCCAGCTGGCAGTGCCACGCCCAATCGTGGCCGTCGTCCATTCACCCACCCCATCCAACGTGAGGATCGCCGCTTCTTCAAAAGGCGAGGCAAACATCGCGCTGGCAGCATGTGAGATATGATGATCCACGAAGAGCACCTTCTCAGCCGGCACCTCCAACTCGCGCATCAAGATGTTCTTGATCCATAGCTTTTCATCGAAATAATTGATCATCGCCTCGCCAAACACACGCCATGAGCGCGGGAAGGTACCCAGGATGTTCAACAGGATGCGCTCGAATTTGACAAAGGGTTTCTCGTAGAAGACCACGTAATCCAGGTCACGGCCGCTAATGTTGGCCATTTGCAGGCAGAACTGGATAGCGTGGCGCGGAAAGCTATTGTCGTGCTTTCGTCGGGTAAAACGCTCCTCTTCTGCTGCTGCCACCAACATCCCATCCCGCAACAGAGCAGCGGCCGAATCGTGATAGAAACAAGACACACCCAAGATATGCATCAATACTGTCTCCCCGCTTCCTCAACCGAAGGCTTAATCGGTATTTGCTTAGGCTGCCAGTTTGAAGCGCCTCTCTTGCGCTTGATCCCCAGAGGGTCTCCTAGAAGAGTTGCAGCCGCACCAAAGGGTAACACAACTGTGAAATAAAGCAAAGCCATGATGACACGCCCCTGATAGTTGCCCATCCGGCGTGCAAAGGCTTTCCACGCTTGCCACACGTTTGCTGCACGCGCATTGCGCTCTGCATTGGAGTATTGAGCTAAACGCGCGCGGGTCAACACCAGTCCGACGAGCAAACCGGCGAGCACCCATACGCCAATGGCCGGCCAGCGGCCCAACGCCGTACGAGAGGATATTGCACCAACCCACAGCAGCACAATTGCCAGGAGATCAAGCAGTCCTGGAACTGGGATTCTGCCGCGTGCACCCAGTGCGGCTCCAGCCGAATAGCCTGTAAGGGTGAGCAGAACCAAAGCAATGCTCGAAGCAATCTCCATAGAGAGTTTCCCACCGACCTACTAAGGTGATTTGAGAGCAGCTGCCGCTATGTGTTTACAGTGAGCTGATCTGATAAGCTAGAACAGGGTGTAAATGAACGGTGCGACAGCGGAGCCTTGTGCAAATACCAGCAGCATTCCGAACAGCACAATCACCACCATCATAGGGATCAGCCACCACAGTTTGCGTTGCCACAGAAACTGCAATAACTCGCCGATGATGCCAGCACGACTCAGCATATTGCTCTTCTTCGACCCTCCCATACGCTTGGACACCTCCGTGGCTAAGCTATACGAAATGGACACAGGGATGCTATTATATAACACGTATGGGAAGAGGGCGCAATCTGCGTCCCACTTACAGTGAAGCGAGAACCCCGTGACTTTTCGACTCTGTAACTCTGTAATGGGCCAATAGCTCGTTACCGGCCTCTGGGTCACAAATGAGGAGCCGATCGGCTGCAATGCCATCCAACAACACCGGCGGGAAAAGGGCAATCCCCTCATCCCTGGGATAGCCCAAACACCGCAACACCGCCAGCGGCGGTTGGTTCTCCATCCCCGCCTCCGTGTGCAGACGCAGCCCATTGTAGCCATACACTCAACGGGCGTTGAGCGCCAGGAATTGCCGCACACTCTGCGCCTGAAGCAGATAGGGGCGATGGAATGCCTCACCGTCGGTGTGATGACGGCATTCCACCCGGCCGTTGCCCCTTACGCCCCAGGGGGTAACGCCGCCGTTCACCGCCCAGGAGTTGCAGGAAGCGACGGCTCCGTCCCGCCACGGGCTGCGGGC
>QEXY01000015.1 GCA_003130875.1 Ardenticatenia bacterium | reverse complement strand
GAGCATGGTGGGCGTGGGGGTGATCTCGGGCTGCGGTATCTCGACCACCAAGAAGTGAGAAATGTAGAAGATCACACCTACCGCGATCAACGTGAACAACAAGCCGGTGGTAGCTTGCGCCATACGCCCCTTGGCCGCTTCGCGTTCCAGGGTGAAAATGGCGTTGTCCCGCTCACGCCGTGCCACCATATAAGCGCGCAGAAAGAGAAAGGCAATCAGTACCAGGAACAAGTATAGCCAGATGGCGTAATTGGCGATCAACCTGATAAGGATTGTCATGGGTTCGTCGCCCGACTCAAAGTTGAGGTATGCCGGTTGTGCCGCTTGTAAGTAAAGCGAGGCCTTCGGCCTTCACGGATTAAGAAGTATACGGCTGGCGAGGTGATGTGGCAAGTTATGGCGGGTGTTGACATCACCTGGCACCGATTTCTTGGCGCAAGCACCGCCCAGTTTGAGGTTCCAGTCAGACTTGTGTATAATTAGACAAGAAATATCAATATAAAAATATGAAAAAGTGTTATGGAATAGAGTAAGGATGGTGGGAGATGAACTGGCAGTATTTCGGCTATGATGTGCCACCAGCAATTTCAAAACCGTTCTTGGATGCGAACAGTAGGCCGATTACGCTCGGCAAATTTCGAGAGCAGAGCAATTTAGTACTCTTGTTTTCCCATGGATTGGAATGCCAAAGTTGCCGGCAGTTAGTCGAACAATTCCTGGCACGATCCCAAGACCTGAGTTTTGCGGACGCTCAGGTGCTTGTTGTTCAGCCATCTGGTGCAATCAAGGAGAGAGCTTTGCCTTTCCCTCTGCATCTGGTATGGGATTCTGAAGGCACTGTACAGGGTGGGTTCAAGAGTTTGATGGGACAACCGGTGACACAGGATGAGATTCTGCTGGTTATCCTGGATCGATATGGTGCTCTTCAAGCCGCTTGCTCGGTTTCGCACAGCGAAAAGGCAGATCTGGTGGCGGAAACGTTGGAGTATCTGACGTTTATCGCCATTCAGTGCCCAGAGTGAGGAGCACCGGAGTGGCCCGTTGGGTCACCGGATTGACGAAATCCCTATAAGCATCAACCCTGTGGCTCTGGGATCTCATCTCAAAAGAGGCGATGCCGCTCAGTAAATTGAGCGGCATCGTCCTGTCTTCTACGAGTCGCGGACCACGCTCTAACTGATCTGCTCCGACAGATACACCTGAAGCCCCATCTGGTTGATCTGATCCAACTGCGCTTCCAGCCAGTCTACATGGCCTTCCTCATCCAGCAAGATCGACTCGAGCAGCTCATGGCTGCCGACGTCGCCCATCTCCATGGTGAGCTTGATGCCATCGGTATAAGATTTCACCGCCTCATATTCTGATTCGAGGTCGTGCTTGTGCATCGCTGGCACATCCGCGCCGATGTTGATCTTTTTGAGATTGCTGACAATGGGGCGACCTTCCAGGAATAGGATGCGTGCAATGAGCTTCTCAGCATGCCGCATCTCCGTGATGGCGCGTTTCTCGATAGCTTCGGCCAGTTTTCCGTAGCCCCAGTTTTCGCACATTTCGGCATGCACCATATACTGGTTGATAGCGGTCAGCTCGTCGGCCAGTAAATCATTCAATTTGGCGATAACCGTATCATTCCCTTTCATAGTTTCCTCCTTATTTGTCTGGTTTCATCGAAATTTGTCACGACATCCATTGCGTCACGAGCAAAAGAGCAGCGTGTAACTTCTCTACGCGATTACCAAGCAACAACAGTTTTCAGATGGACAAACCCGACTAGACGCATTATACATCAGAACTGCTCAGCAAGGCAAAAAAACGAGGATGTTGAAAAACTCTTTAGTTACCCACTTTATTGGCCCATTTTCCTATGAAAATCTGAGCGGTCAAGGGACTTTTTCAACACTCTCAAAAAACGAAATGGGGAGACTGCAAGTACTAAAAGTGAGGCTAGAACTCGTTCTTGATACCAGGAGAGAGAGCAGATGGTGAGTCGGGTGCGCTAAAACCACATCGCCAGGATGCGGTCGAGGCGGAATACACGCTGTGCCTGGCGCAGGTAACAGTAGGCGATCAGGTATTCTGCATTCGCATCCAGCGGTTGCACCCAGCGCTCGGTGATGACGCCAGATCCGTCCATATAGCGCAGCCAAAGACCGCGTCCACACGAAAGTGCTTCCAGAAGGATATCAGGCAGATGTTCCCACGAGCTGTATGGCCAGAAGACGGGACCTCCTTGGGCTTCGATCAACTCCTCCAACGTGCGGACACCGTACTCGCTCAAAAGATGCATCAGTGCGTAAAGCACTTGCGCCGTGATGCGTGCATCACCCAAAGCGCTGTGGGCTGCATCCGTGGAAATACCAAGCGCATCCGCGACAGATGTCAGACGATTGCTGGCCAGTCCCAACCAACGGCGTGCCAGCGCCAAGGTATCTACCAGGAGTACATCCGGCGGCGGCCAGCGCAAACGACGCCACTCAGCAGCCAGGAAACTGACATCGAAAAGGACATTATGTCCCACTAGGACCGCGTGTTCAAGGTAATTGCGTACGACAGGGGCAATTTCTTCAAAGCGTGGTGCATCTTGCAGGTCCTCATCCGAGATGCCGTGTACAGCTTGGGCGCCGGGGTCAATCGGACGTTCTGGGTTAACCCGCTGGGTGAAGGCCTCCAGCTCACGGCCATCTTGCCAGAGCACGATGGCGATTTCGCACAGGCGATGCCCCCAAGCAGGGTCGAGCCCGGTCGTTTCCACATCCACCACGGTAAACGTGACATGTTCCAGAGCGTGTTGTGAAAAGGACGGCGGTGATAGATCCATCTGTGTGGTTACCCGTGATAAATGGCCATCTTGCTCAATATTACTATCCTTCCTCGTAAGATGCTACATTGGAAGCATTGGGGAAAGGTGTTCGTCTCCCCTACTGAACCGAGTTTCCCTGATGACAGCTTGGGGTATAATATGGGCTGCGAAGTGGGAGGCGCACAATGAACGTTTACCTACGCTGGGGAGTGTTCTCACTTGCTATTTTGCTGCTGATAATCACCCTTGCCTGTGCCGTCATCCCCACCCCGCGCAGCCACCCGACTGTAGTGATCACCTATCCTCAGTCCGGCAGCAGCGTTCCGATCGGACGTGAGGTTGCCGTGCAATCTGTCTCGGCCACAACCGACCCACGGGGCATCGCTCGGGTGGAGCTCTGGATAGACGGTCAAGTTGTGCGTGTGCAAACACTCAATCCGCCGGTCAGTTCCTACGGTGCCAGCTTGCCGTGGACACCTGATGTGTTGGGCACCCATGTGCTAGAGGTGCGTGCATATACGTCGGACAATGTCGCCAGCACACCTGCTCAAGTCTACGTCAACGTTGTCACGGAAGGTGGTGTTGCCATTACTCCTTCGGTTGCGCCAGCCACGGTGGTATCCACTACTCCTGAGGCGTCCGCTGTCCCTACCACGACAGCTGTGGCGGTCGATGAGGTGCCGGGTGAACCCATGGTGACTGCGCTTGTCGGCGTAAATGTGCGCTTTGGGCCGGGTGTCGAATATGTACCGCCCATCGGATGGCTGGCACGTGGGCAATCAGCGCGCATCACCGGGCGCAATGCGGAGGGCAGTTGGTGGCAAATCGAGTATCCACCTGGCACCGCACAGCGCGGCTGGGTCTCGGCACGGTCGCAATACACCATGTCGTATAATGCCCAGGACGTACCGGTCGTGCCTGCTCCACCAACACCGACGCCCACTCCTACCCCAACTGAAACACCCACACCGACGCCGACCCCTGTTCCGACATCAACACCCACGGCGACCCCCAACCCCCTACGTCCGGTGATTCTCACCTTCACGGCCGACCGTTATGTCATCAATCCAGGTGAGACTGTCACGTTGCGCTGGGATTTGATGAACGTGGAAACGGCCTATCTGCGCTATGATGGCGGTGAAGAAGGGGTAGTAGCGCCAGGATTCAAGACAGTATCGCCTTCCGCAACCACCACTTACATGCTGGTAGCGCGCAACGCGTTTGGCACCACCGTCGCGGAGGTCACCGTGGTTGTGCGTGAGCCATCTGGGCCGCGTGTGCTGTTCGACTTTTTGAGCGCTGCGCCGGCCGCTATCTGGAGTAATGGTCACGACCTGCTGCCCTGGAATGGCGCTCCGGACGACCCACGTGGTTTTGCGCGATGGCGGGATGGGGAGCAGCTAGAGGACGGTTCTCGGCCGACGCGCGTGCTCGAGATGCACCCCGAGCGAGCGCCTAATGGGAACATCCTGGGACTCTTCACGTTGCCGACACCGGTGCGGCCGGGGGATCGCTTTGTGGCCCGAGTGGGCTTTTTGGCCGGAGCAACCGGTGAAGTGCGCTTCATAGTGGGCATTGATGGCGGAAGCTTGTCTGGTTTTACGCTGTTGGCAAATCAGGATGACAACGCTGATGGGGCGCTCAAGGCCATCGAAGTAGATCTCAGCGCAGTGGCTGGTGGGCAGCGCGTGTGGTTGGTGGTGCAAGGCGGGGCTTCTGCTGAACAAAACCATGCAGTGTGGGTGAATCCGCGCATTGAGCGCCAGTGATGATCGGGAGATAGGACATGAATTTGGAACCAATTCCGGAAGAAGCGAAACGGAGCACCACAAACAATACCCAGTTGACCACAGGACATGCCCCGGTGCGATTGCGCGTGCAGGTGGGTGATCAGATCGGCCGTGCATATATCATGTCGGGTGAGACTATGCGGATTGGCCGTGCTCTGGACAACGATCTGGTCCTGGATGATGTCCAGGTATCGCGCTATCACGCCCGTCTCATACGCCGAGGTGATACGCTGATCATTGAAGACCTTGGAAGTACCAATGGCACCCTGGTGAGTGGACGCCGCATAGCCCAGCCTCAGGCGCTGCAGCCAGATGATACGATCGCTATTGGGAGGACGGTCTTCTCCATAGAGGGATTGCCTGCTCCCGATACGCTGGCGATGGCCCCGCTGAGACCTGAATCACCTCGGCACAAGGTGGGCGCTGAGGAAGAGGTGGCTGTCTCCGGGCATGCACGCAGCAGCACGATCTGGCTGCTTGCCGCCGGCATAGCGGGTTTGGTGATCATTGTTGTGTTGATCTTGGCGCTGGGAGGGATGATCTCCTATGTGCTCTCCACACCAGCAGCTCCGGTTGCACCAGTAGCGCCCGTCGTGTTTGTCCAATCACCAAGTGCAGGCACCCAAGTGCGCGTTAATGAACCTGTCAAGGTGAGTGCGGTGGCTAATGATGCCCAAGGCGTGATGCGCCTCGAGCTGTGGGTTGGGGGAACGCTGATAGGACAACAAAGTGTCGCCAATGGTGAGACGCCCAAAACGTTGCAGGCCGAGTGGGTTTGGACACCACCAGCAGCGGGCAGTTATACCCTGCAGCTGAAGGCATACAATATCCAAGGTGTAGCCAGTGAACCTGTGATGCTGTTTCTGGTGGTTGTGCCCGCTCCCACTGAGCCTCCTCTGACCGCGACACCTACCCCTGAAGAAACTGGCGCGCTCGCGATAACCACTGTCGCCTTGAATGTGCGCCAAGGGCCGGGACAGCATTATCCCATCTTGGGGCTGGTGCCGCCCGGTACAAAGCTGCGCATTGTGGGAAAGAATCCTGAGGCGACATGGTGGCAGGTGGTCTATCCGGAGGGCAGTGAGGGACGTGGATGGGTGTTTGCCGATTTCACCCAGGCTTCGGACACCAGCGAGGTTCCGGTTGTCGTGACACCGGAGCCCCCTACCCCTACAGCAACCGCCACGTCGCTTCCCACACCGACCTATACGCGTATGCCGACCTTCACACCCTCTCCATCCCCTTCACCCACGCCAGTAGGCCCGGTCGTCGAATTAGTGGCAGCTCGGGTCAGCCTTGTACCTGGCGAATGCACGCTTCTCCAATGGCATATCGAAAATATCAAAGCAGCGTATCTGAGTGGAGGTGATTTCCGCAACCTGGGTATCACCGGTCCTTACGGCTGGCGCGAAGCGTGTCCAGCTACGACTACCACTTACGTCCTGCGCGCAGAGACGGGCGATGGTGTGATCGAGCGAGTGGTGACGGTGGAGGTACGAGAACGCTGATGATCCATATCCAAATCGTCGATGCATATCGCAAGCACGTGACAGAAGAACCGTTGCGCCGTGCCGCGCAGGTTTGCCTGGAGGATGCTGATGCCGCTGACGCCGAGCTGACCCTGGTGATCAGCGATGATGAGACGGTGCATATGCTCAATCGCATGTATCGAGGCGTGGATGCCCCTACAGACGTACTGGCATTTGGTGGCACAGCGCCTGACTTCGTCGTAGCGCCAGAGGGCGCCTCCTACCTGGGCGATGTGGTGATTTCGTATCCACGCGCTGTTGAACAGGCGATGGGGCGTCATACACCAGCAGAAGAGTTAGTCTTGCTGGTGGTGCATGGGGTGCTCCATCTCCTCGGTTATGACCATATGACACATGAGGACAGGAAAGCCATGTGGGCGAAGCAAGCAATGATCCTGGACCGGCTGGGTCTGGCCCATGTGCAACCGAACGAAGCGGAGGAAGGTTTCTGAGTATGCAGGCACGCAGGGCAAGGTCAGAGGACACCTGGCTCAGTAGCTTCCACCATGCTTGGGATGGCTTATGGTATGTCGTGCGCACACAACGCAATGCGCGCGTCCACCTTGCAGCATTGATCTTGGCAGTTGGGCTGGGCATAGTGGTGGGACTGAGCCGGCTTGAATGGGTAATGCTCGCGTTGGTCATCGGGGCAGTATTGGTGGCTGAGTGGTTCAACACCGCGATCGAAGCAACTGTCGATCTGATGACGACCCAGTACCATCCGCTGGCGAAAGTGGCGAAGGATGCCGCCGCAGCGGGTGTGCTGGTGACCGCACTTGTAGCCGTGGTGGTGGGCATCCTGATGTTAGGTGTTCCACTCTGGCAGCGATTGGCCAACTGGGTGCACTAGAGCACATGTGCTCCATTCGGAGCGAATGATGGGCTGGATTGAACGCAACCGTGGTCACTTGCTGGTCGTGCTCATCAACTCGACCATGCTGCTGATCGCATTGTTCTGGCTGCGGACACCTTCTCCGCCTGCTATGGAGCTGGTTCTTCCGGATACTCCGACACCTGTTTCCACACCCACGCCGGCGTTCTTACGGGTTTATGTGACGGGAGCAGTATACCGTCCTGATGTATACGAATTACCCGCTTCGAGCATTGTAAAGGATGCTCTGCTCGCAGCTGGCGGCGCTACGACGGACGCTGATCTGGAACGCATCAACCTGGCGTTGGCACTCCATGACGAGCAACATGTCCACGTGCCGCGTCGCGGCGAGCAGGCAGCACAACCAGCCCGGGAGAGCGATGCGACGGTGTCGGAGACTCTCCCTAGCCAGATCAACATCAACACGGCTACGGTAGAGGAGCTGGTCAGCCTGCCCGGAATTGGCCCTGCCCTAGCCGAGCGCATTGTGACATGGCGTGAGACGCACGGGCCTTTCACGCATGTCACGGACATCAAACAAGTGCCTGGGATCGGTGAGGCTATCTTTGCGCGTATTCAGCCATACATTACAGTAGCGCCATAAGAAGCACTGAATGCGAGGATTTCGAGTTGCTCACCTGTAGATGGTGAGCCCAAATTCTCATAGGCAATGTATCGATAAGGAAGTGGCTGGGAAATTTGTTCAACGCTCTCAGTATTTGAGGGTGTTGAAAAAGTCCCTTGACCGATCAGATTTTCATAGGAAAATGGGCCAATAAAGCGGGTAACTAAAGAGTTTTTCAACACCCTCTCCCATACTAATTTGACTTCCCTTCTGCCTCAAGATATAATAG
>QEXY01000085.1 GCA_003130875.1 Ardenticatenia bacterium | reverse complement strand
GGAGACCCATTTATGGATTGGAAGGTGATTCTCGGGCTCATTCTTGGCTTGGTTGTCCTTGTGGCTATAGGGATTTCCTATGGCAAATTGCGGTGGGATGCACTCACAAAGGAGCTGCACGCTCAGCTCGAAGCTGCCCGCGTTCCTATCGCGCCGAAGGTTTTCGAGGAACATGAACTCAAGGGCCTGCCGGCACCGGTCCAGCGCTATTTTCGCACTGTGCTCCAAGAGGGGCAACCCATTGTGAGCCTCGTCCAGGTGGAACACGTGGGCACTTTCAATATGAGTGCGGAGGGCGAACAGTGGAAACCTTTCGTCTCATCCCAGCGTGTTGTCACACGAAGGCCTGGCTTTGTTTGGGATGCTCGCATCACGATGCTCCCGGGGGTGGTGGCCTATGTCCACGATGCCTACGTAGCAGGTAGGGGTATCTTGCGGGCAAACGTGCTGGGACTGATAACCCTCATGCATCTGCCCAGCACGCCGGAACTCGCGCGCGGTGAGCTCATGCGCTTCTTCGCCGAAGCAGCTTGGTACCCCACGGCCCTTTTGCCCAGCCAAGGAGTGCTCTGGCAAGCGATTGATGATCGATCCGCCCAAGCAACCTTAAAAGATGGAGAGAATGTGTTGACAATGACGTTTCGGTTCAATGAAGACGGATTGATCGAATCGGTGCGCGCCGAAGCACGTGGGCGCATCGTGGGCAATATGACAATCCCCACAGCTTGGGAGGGACGCTGGCGCGACTATGCGCAGCGACAAGGCATGCTGATCCCGCTGGAAGGGGAAGTGGCATGGTTATTGCCGAAAGGCGCCAAGCCATATTGGCGTGGACGTATCACCACAATTACATACGAGTTCGCGCGCTGACGAGGCATCGAGATCGAGATACGCTTCGCTCATTTGAGTGGTGGCCTCAGCATATCGGGCGCTTGGGGGTATCTGGGCAGCCTGTGCCAGGGGGCTTGACTGTCTGATTTCTTGCTGGCATGCCCCGGAGACCTACTCGGAAGGCTGACTCCATTCCAAGCCTCAGCCGCTATCGGCGCATCCAAGACATTCCGCACCTGGCGCGTCAGCTCCGTGGAGCTAAAAGGTTTTCGCAAGAGTGTAATGTGCCCAAGGGTGGGGAGGTGACGCGCTATCACCTCGTAGCCGTAGCCAGACATGTACAACGTCTTAACACGGGGATAGAGACGTTTCAACTGTTCGGTCAGTGTGATAGCACTGAGATCGGGCAACACAATATCGCTCAGGAGCAAGTCTATCTTACCGGGGTGTTCTTTTGCCAAGCACAGTGCCTCTCTGCCAGTTTCAGCAGAGAGCACCGTGTATCCATGCCTGCGCAGGATCAACTCGGTGAGATCGCGCACACTGGGATCGTCTTCCACCAGCAGGATTGTCTCCCGACCGTCACGTGGGCACTCTGTGACCTCGCTACACACCGCGATTTGTTCGTCTTCCTGGAGACGAGGCAAGTAGATCTTAAATGTGGTGCCAACGCCGGGCTCGCTGCAGACCCAGATGCTGCCCCCGTGCTGCTTCACAATGCCGTAAACGGTGGCCAGACCAAGTCCAGTGCCCTTGCCGCGACCTTTAGTGGTAAAGAATGGCTCGAAAAGGTGGAGTTTAACTTCAGCGGACATACCCACGCCAGTATCGCTCACGATGAGCGCGACATAATCGCCTGGACGTGCCTCCAGATGGGTGCTCACATAGTGTTCATCCAGCACCACATTAGCGGTTTCGATTGACAGATGGCCACCGTGAGGCATCGCATCACGAGCATTGACGACCAAGTTTACGATGATTTGCTCAATCTGGGCCGGGTCCGCTTTTATGAGCCAGAGATCCTGGGCGAGATGCGTGCTGAGCTGGATATGTTCGCCGATGATGCGTCGCAGCATGGCCTCTATTTCAGTGATCAGAGTGTTAACATTCAGCACTTGCGGCCGGTTGGCTTGTTTCCGCGAAAACATTAACAGCTGGCGCACCAAGTCGGCACCCCGCTGCCCAGCCCGCAATAACTTGAGCACTATGTCGTATGCCGGATGATCCGAGTTTAGCTGTGCCTGCATCAGCTCGGCATAGCCGTTCACCGCTGTGAGCACATTGTTGAAGTCATGAGCGATGCCGGCAGTCAGCTGACCCAATACTTCCATCTTTTGCGACTGGCGGTACTGTTCCTCCAGTTCCACTTCACGAGTCACATCGCGTTGGAGGCTGATGTAATGGGTAATGTGAGCATCAGCATCGCGCACAGGGGTAATCGTCGCATCCACAATATAGCGAGCACCGTCGCGGCGTCGATTGACGAAGCGGCCTCGCCAGACTCTCCCTGCACGGATCGTCTCCCACAGCTGTCGGTAGAAGGCAATGTCATGCTCGCCACTCTGGAGCATACGGGGCGTCCGACCGATCACCTCGGACTTCCGATAACCGCTCATCGATTCGAATGCAGGGTTCACATAGGTGATCGTGCCCTGTACATCAGTAATGATGACACCTTCCGTGGTTTGCTCGATAGCAACACGCAACAGAGAATCCACCGACTGTTGCCAATCCTCCTGCTTCACCTCAACTCCACCGACGTGGCTCTGCGATGGACTGGCGCCGGTCAGGGATCCTGGCGATGCATCCATATGCTCACGGTTGGTGATTTTTAAACCCATACCTGTGTATTGGACCTGGCAGATAGTATTGTATTCTTAACTCTTTAGTGCCAGATCCCTCCCTTTCTCTACAATGGAACTTTCAGATCGTATCCGCGTACTCTCCTCCTATTCACAGGCCCGACTGGGTGCGCGCGATCCATCGGGCGAGACGGGCGAGACCGCCACCGGCGATGTCTTCGCAACACGCCTCTTGGCTGCCCCCTGGAAGATGAATTGAGCAGCTCCAGCTATCAGCAACAAATCCCCGATGCTGACTGCCGTGCGCCGCCACGGCAGAGTGATAGGCACAATATCAGAGAGAACCCACAGGTTCGTCTGGTCGCGCGGCAGTATAATTCCCTTGCTGTCAGGCGCCCGTGATCCCACCTCGATCACCCGCTCTGGATGGACAAAGTGGTACATCTCGGGCGTAATGGGCATCCAGCCACCATTGGCCAGCATGACCGCTAAGTTGAACACGATGCCCAAGCTGAACAAAGCAGCACCAGGCACATGGTAATTGAGAATGACCAATCCCAGCAATGCCCCCTGAGATAGCATAAGGGTTGCCACCTGGAAAGCGGATTGCCCTGGAGCATATAAGATGATCAGCGCTTGTGCTGCAAACAATCCGGCTGCCAGGAGAGCGAACCTCCAGCCTCCCCGGAAGCGCAGTTGTGCAAGAGCACCCAAATTACACCGAAGCAGCACAGCCACTACGATCAAAAATATAACTGCTTCTGCAATGATCATGTTTGTTCCTTGTTCACGAGACCGGAAGGCAGAGACAGAAAGATCTCTCCCCTGGCCTGCGGCGAGCCAGGGGAGATTCAGGCGCTCGCTTCTATTCAAGAAACCTGGGCACCCCAGGAACGCTCTACCAGCCGCATCTGCACCTGACGGGCGAACTCCTTCAAATTGGACGTTGCAACCTCTGTTAAGATCTCAAGATCTTCCGGCGGCAGATTCATGCCCGCCAAGGCATTTTTGGGATCCGTGAGCAACCGCTTTCTGAAAGAAACATTCGCATTGGCCTTGAGCAGTACGTCCGAGATCGCAGGGCGGTTGGGCACAGGTCGGGAAAGCGTTGGTGTCCCTGCCGGTCTGGTCAGCGCATACATGGGATCACCTCATCCACCACCACCGAAGTCATGCGGAGCACCGCCGGCCAATGCTGCGATGAGCAATGTCAGCAGAACGAGAGCAACCCGCAGCGCCTGAGGATGATTGACCGTCACACCGATCGACTTGAAACGAGCCAACATGGGATCACACCTCCTTCTCTACTTGTCCCTACTGTTGATACTATAAGAATAAACCATGGACTCTTACATCTCTCAGCAAATTAACGTGTCCCCCGGCGCCGCATTAGATCGCGGTAGAGAAGGAGAGTAGAGGGATCAGGTGGGCACCCCAGTTCCCGCTTGAAGGTCTGCTCCAGCTCGGCATAATGGCTTGTCAGTTGATCGAACAACCCCAGCTGGGCATAGGCCCGAAGCGCGATACGATGGAGATCTTCCTGGAAGAAGTCAAGAGCCAGACCCTTAACCACTATGCGCAATGCCTCTTGGGGAGCACCTTGCTTCAGTAGCTGCTCTCCAGCCAACCTAAGACACTGCATCAACCGATTTTCACATGCCGCACGATAGGTAGCACCCCAATCCCCAACCTCGAAACCGGCCAGAAATTCGCCTTGATATAGACTCACGAGCTCCAACAGGAGATTAACCGCCTGCTCCGCAGGCACCTTGAGCGCGCGCTCGTACAGATCTTCAAAAGCCCAAATGTCACACCACTCCAGGTATTGTGGATTGATCTGATAGTAGTCATCCTGCACGATGATATAGTCATAAGATCCAAACACACTGTCACGCAGCCGTTTCACAGTCTGATGGAAAAGAATAGAAGCTTTATCGGGATCGACATCCGGCCAAATGGCGTCGCTCGCTTCATACCAACGACAGCCGCCCTGTCGCGTGCGTACCAACAGGTAGGCCAAGAATTCCGGCATGCGACGCACACGACCACGTTGACTGAACAGCTTGCGTTCCCCTTCTACAACCAGGGTCGGGGTGCCCAACAGGAACACTTGCAACCCCGGTCTCTTTGTTGCACCTTCACGATCCTGTGCCAGGAGCAGCTGAACGTTGTTGCGCAAACTGGCAGGCGTGTCTCCGCGATGCGCGACATGCAATAACAGTTGACGGGTCTCTGCTACAGTGGACGCCAACCCGGCAATCAGATCGCCCATTCCCAAGGCCAGTTTGATGGCTTCTTGGAGCTTTTCGAGTGCCACCTGAGGCCGCAGATCCAAAAATAGATTATATGCCCACCATAAGTACACCCGAGTCTGTTCTAGGACATCATTACGGGTGAAGTGCCCCAAGGCTGTCTGGTAGAGCTGGGAGCTGGCCTCATATGCTCCTTGACGCATCAGGATTCTGGCTTGAAGAGCACACGCCAACCCCAGCTCAAAGGTAAAACCGGCCTCGGCAGCAATCTCACGCGCCCGCGTTGCCAATCTAAGCGCCTCGCCGAGATTGGATTGACAATATAGTGCCTCGCCTGTTCTGATCAGGTTGTACACTTCCAGCGGCCGTACGCCGACCTCGCGCGCCGATGCTGTGGACATAGCGTATGCCTTTATCGCGACCTCGTAGGCACGGCGTTCCAGGTGAACATCACCGATGCTTGCCAGGGCGAACGCAACCCGTCGCGTGGCATGGGCTCTCTGGGCTACATTCAAACTTTCTTCCAGACGTTGGAGCGCTTCTTCGAAGCGCCCCACTGCGTACAGGGACACTCCCAGACTATTGAGCGTGTTGGCCAGATTATTGGCGCTGTCCAGCTTTTCCCAAATACGGATCGCTTGCTGGAAATGGTACTCCGCTGCGCTGACATTCCCGCGGCGACATAGACAGACGCCCAGATCATGATGGCACAGTCCGATATGATACGTGTCGTCCAGCTTTTCATAGATCTCCAATGCAACGCGTAGGTCATCCAGAGCAGCCAACATATCTCCCGCAGTGGCACGCGCCAATCCCCGGTTTCGAATAGCATAAGCCAAGACGCGTGTATCCTCGATATCCGAGGACTGGAGCTGCTGCACTGCCTCGTCGGCCAGCCTCAGGCTATCCACCACCTCGCCGCCGATGCGCAATGCGACAGACTGCAGCACAGAGGCTTCCGCAACGCCACACACATCGTTGAGAGCCATGAAGCGGATGCGCGCCTGATTGGAAACAGCGATGGCCAACACCGGTTCGTGGAGATCGTCGCAGAGAATACGCCCGCGCCACAACAGCAGTCTCGGATGACGCTGCAGCTCTTCATCCGGAATTTGGCCCAGCCATTCGCCCAGCGTTAGGGCGCGCCCGGTGTCGTACAGGGATCTTGCTTGTGCTTCGAGTAACTCGGCCACCTGAGGCCATGCCTGAGCGCGTAGATAAAGTGGTACCGCTTCATCGAAGCGGGCACGCACCGTCAGCAGGTCAGCAGCACGGATGAGCACCTGACGGTGGCGTGCCGCATCCAGTGCTAATCTGCTGCGCAGAAACTCGGCGAACAGATCGTGATACCGGAAACTGGCTCCAATCTGGGAGATGAACAAGTCCTTGTGTACCAGCTCTTCGATGTACGATTGCGCGTCCGAGATGTCCAGCAGGTCATTACATATGTCTGCCGTCATGTCCGGAAGCACAGAGGTGTGCAGCATAAAGCGCTGCAGCTCAGGCCGCTGCTTGCTCAGCACTTCCTCGGCCAGATAGCTGTAGATGATTTCACGGTCATCACCCAGGCGTTGTTGCAAACTGTCGATCAGCCGCTCTGCATGCATCAGATGGCCCGTGAGCAATATCTGGGCCACATTGCCATCGGTAGCCTGTGCGATCTTCTCCGCGCTCTGCAGGTCGATCTGACGACCAAAGCGTTTCCGCATCAGGAGCTGGATCTCCTCGGGTGTGAAACGCAGTTCCACTTCGGAGAGACCAGCAGCGCGCTCTGTCACGAGCAGCTCGATCACCTGACGGGTATCCAGTCCCAAACTGCCCCGCGCCGCCAAGATGAGGCGACTGTGTTCTGGCAGCTGCTCCAGCATGCGGCTGAGCGCGAGTGCGACTCCAGCGCTGTTCGCTTTGTGAAAGTCGTCGATGATGATGATATGCGGGCCTACGGGCTCGAGCACTTCAGCAATGCGACGCACAACGCTTTCTGTGTCGCCATGCTTGATGAGCTCAAGCAAACTGGCCGGGTCGATCTCATGAAAGCGGTCTGTGATGCTATACGCCAGTAGAGTGAGAAAAGCGGCAGGGTCACGATCGGAGGTATCCAGGGAACACCAACATACTGGCCAGTCCGTGGTCTGGGCGAAGTCAGCTAACAGGATTGATTTGCCATAACCACTCGGAGCATAAACCGTGATGAGACGCTTGCCCGTTTCGACGAACTCGGTCAACAGATTCAACAGGCGCAGACGCCGGTGAATGAGGCTCAGAGTGGGCAGCCGAATACGATCTTCGAATGCCATCGTTCGCGGCTAACCTTTTTGGCAACAACCTCGGTCACCAGTCCAATCCCTGTCGCTGTGCTTCCCGAGCGTGTCCGATAGACTTATTTCATGGACTTCAACCTAGAGCGACTATAACATTCTACACCTAATTGGCCATAACCGCCACCGATTCTTGAAACAAAACCGTCAAGCGGGGTATAATTGAGCTGATGGAACATGGACTTCCACCTACTACATGGCGACTTCTGGTCACGCCACCTGCCGAGGGCGCGATGAATATGGCAGTGGATGAAGCAATCTTGCACGCCCTGGCCGATGGTATGGGCCTTCCTACGCTACGCTTCTACCAATGGCATCCCCCGTGTCTCTCCTTAGGTTACAATCAGCCCTGTAGCGATGTGGATATCGAGGCGTGTGCCCGCCTCGGCTATACGTGGGTGCGTCGCCCGACAGGAGGGCGTGCAATTCTGCACTGCGACGAGCTCACCTATAGCGTTATTGCCCCAGAGCACGAGCCGCGTGTGCAGGGCGGCATCACCGAGTCCTATCGTCGCTTGAGCCAGGGACTGCTGGCTGGATTGCGCATTCTGGGTGCGGACGTGTTCCAGCCGCAGGAGGAGAAGGTGCTCAATCCACAGCAGGGAGCAGCTTGCTTCGACACTCCGTCGAACTATGAGATCACGGTGGATGGCAAGAAACTGATCGGTAGTGCTCAAGTGCGTCGGCGTGGGCAGGTGTTGCAGCACGGGGCGCTGCCACTCTATGGAGATCTTGATCGCGTCTTCGCCTGTCTGCGCACCAGTACCGGATGTCGTTCTCTGCGTGACCGCGCGATTACGCTGGAGCAGGCGTTGGGACGCACCGTCTCGTTTGAAGAGGTGGTTCGAGCATTGGCACAGGGGTTCTCACAAGCGCTTAATCTCGATCTGGTAGAAGGTGGTCTGAGCGAGTACGAATTGCACCTGGCAGAGCGACTCTATCGTACGCGCTACACTACGGACGAGTGGAACTGTCGCGTATGAGATTACATCACCCCATGTGCGAGGTAGTCCTATGGTGATCGGAGTTTGTACTTTGGAGCTCAGCTTGCCGGCTGCAACCTCTCTGAAGGATAAACGACAGGTGATCAAAAGCTTGATGGCACGCCTGCGCAACGAATTTAACATTTCGGTGGCGGAGGTGGGTGCGCAAGACCAGAAACAATGGGCTGTGGTAGGTGTTGCCTGTGTCTCCAGCGACCGCGACTATGCCCATGGGTTGCTCAGCCACGTGGTCAACTGGGTACAACACAATCGGCTGGACTGTGACTTGGCCGACTATCAAGTGCAGATTATGTGAAGTTGGGTCAGGGTAAATACTGCAGCGTTTTCATCATTCGAGCGATCGCCTCGTCGGGTGAGTTTTGCGCGTCGGGATCGGTTAAACAGTGGAGCGCATACTCGCGCATTGCCATCAGGGCTGCCTGGTGTGCCGCACCGCGAATAGCGGCTAATTGGGTCAAAACGTCCAGGCAGTCGCGACCTTGTTCGATCATGCGGCATACGCCGCGCACCTGCCCTTCCAGCCGCAACAGACGGTTGAGCAGTTTCTCTCTAGCTTCCGGACTGAAGGTTGGCCTGCTTTCCGCTTGTGTCGTCATCTCTCGCCACCACAGACAATCAGACGACCGAAAGGTACACACTACCCTGTTCTTGTAATCCGCAGTCGGCGACCATCTCAGACGAGATTGGTCGCCGACCCATCAAGTACCTTGATCCAGAAGGTGCACGACCTTCTCATCGCCGGATACTTCAGCCCACTGGCCCACAAGAAGAGGTTGATACACCCGCTCCTCGAGATGAAGCGACGTCTCCTCGCAAACCAAAAAGAGATAGCGCTTTCCGTGCTTGCCGGCTGCCACAGCGTGGACAGATGAGTTCAACCTTATCAGTTCCAGAGCGCACTAGCTTTTCGTATCGCTCACCACAATCCTGGCACACGTACTCGTAGATGGGCATAGATCCCCTTGTTCACCTCCCCTTCGTGTATCGGCTCAACGCTCACTTGAGGAGCGCCGCCAGCTTGCTGGTGATCACCTGTTTGGGCACAGCCCCCACTTGTTGGTCCACCACCTGGCCGTTCTTGATGAACAACAGCGTCGGAATACCGCGCACACCGTACTTGCTGGCCCACAGCGGATTTTGGTCCGTGTCAACCTTCGCAACGATAGCCTTGCCGGCATATTCCTTGGCCACTTCTTCCAGCACGGGAGCAATCATGCGGCAAGGACCGCACCACGGCGCCCAAAAATCTACGATGACCGGCAAAGACGATTGGAGCACCACCTTCTCGAAGGCATCATCGTTCACGTGAATCGGGCTGTCGATCACCTGTTGTGTCATTTCCACAATCCCTCCATTTGGTATAATTAAGCTGCTGACATACCCCATGGGGGTATTTGCGACCATTTTACCGCGTAAGCAATACCTTGTCAAATTTACCAACCGTTTGTCATGGCATGACAACTTGTGTATAATTTGGCACGCGAAGGGCGCGTGGAGTGAATGAGGATTGTGGCACCAAACCCGGCGCAGTGGCGAACTGGTATGCAAGACAACGCTGTCACTCTAGAAGATGTCTCTGTCTATACGCGATGTACCTACCTCTCCGAGAACGACGTCGCTTTTCTGAGAGTGATCGAAGGCCAGATCCCGATCGTAGCCGACATCAGCCGGGCGGACGTCCTGTTATGCAGCTGGCAGCCGGGTCAGCCGTGTCTGGTACTGGCCCATGCCCAACCCCATTCAGTTGCGGCGGTGCATACCCGGTCGATGGTGGGTCAGATTCTGGAGGAGACAGCCCGTCGAAGGCTGACCCACGTCCTGTTCAGCTGCGAGACCCACAATCGCCAGAGCTTCACTAGTGATGGCGCCCCGATCGTCGTGCAAGTCTATCCGGTGTGGCGACCAGGCACGCGCCAGATGATCGCCACGTTGCGTATTGAGACCAACCTGTTGGAACACGAACGTCAGCGACGGCGTTCGCGCGTGTTTCAACGGGTGACGTTGCAGCTGCAACGTATGGCCCAATACGGACGCCTCATCGGCGCGGACATGCTCTCTCCTTTTAGAGAGAGCGATGGCATTATTGTTGTAGACCGCGCGCGCACCATCCGCTACGTCAGCGGAGTGGCCATGAATCTCTACCGGCGCATTGGCTATCTGGGTGATCTGGGAGGACGGCCGTTGAGCAATCTGGCCACACAAGATGATGCGCTCGTGCGTGCCGCGATGACTCAGCAGCGCTGCCTAGAGCAAAATGAAGAGGTAGGTGGACGCATCTGGGTCAAGAAAGCGCTCCCGCTGTGGAACGTGCCGCCACCGCTGTGGCGACGGGTCATTGCAAGGGCGCAGAACGAAGAGATCAGCCACGTGATCTTGGTGGTGAGCGATATCACGGAGCAACGTCGCCGCGAGCAGGAACTGCGCGTCAAAACGGCGCTCATCCAGGAGCTACACCATCGCGTCAAGAACAATTTGCAGACCATCGCCGCGCTTTTGCGGATGCAGGCACGCCGTGCTAATAGCGCAGAAGCACGCCAGGCAATCGAGGAGGCGGTCAGTCGCATCCTCAGTGTTGCGGTGATTCACGAGTTCCTCTCCAGGCAGGAAGCGCGTATGATCAACATGCGCGAAGTGAGTAGCCGCATTGTCATCCAGGTACAGCAAGGATTGGTCGCGCCGGATAAGCATATCACTTTCGGTGTCGAAGGTCCGCCGATCTATTTGCCGTCACGGCAGGCAACGGCATGTGCTCTGGTGCTCAATGAGCTGCTGCAGAATGCACTGGAACACGGTTTCGAGGAACGCACAACGGGCCATATCCAGGTAGTGCTGGAGAACGGTGGAGATCGGGTGATTATGCGTGTGCGCGATGATGGCAGCGGCCTGCCCACCGATTTTGACCTGTCCGAAGCGGAGAGTCGCAGCCTGGGACTGTACATTGTGCGTACACTGGTGCAGGAAGACCTAAAAGGTGCTCTGGAAATCAACAATCGTGATGGGGTTGAAGCAGTGGTGACATTTCCTAAATCGATACTGGGAGGTGAGCAATGAGCAAGACGCAGCGTACAACAGAACGTAAAGAACGTACGCGCATCATCATCGCCGACGATGAGTCGATCATCCGGGCAGATCTGCGCGAGATGCTGACCAATTTGGGTTATCTGGTAATCGGCGAGGTGGGCGACGGACGCAGCGCGGTGAACCTAGCACGCGAGCTGCGGCCGGACATTGTGATCATGGACATCAAGATGCCCGATATGGACGGCATCGAAGCAGCCAAGATCCTCACCGAGGAGCAGATCGCCCCGGTCATTTTACTGACTGCTTACAGTCAGCAGGATCTGGTCGAGCGTGCGCGTGAAGCAGGTGTGGTGGCATATCTGGTTAAGCCTTTCCAGGAAGCTGACCTGGCGCCGGCCATCGAGGTTGCATTGGCACGTTTCAAGGAGTTCCAAGCTCTGCGCAAGGAGGTAGCGGATCTCAAGCTCGCCTTCGAGACGCGCAAGCTGGTGGATCGCGCTAAGGGCATCCTGATGGACACCCAAGGCCTCACCGAGGCAGATGCTTTCCGCAAAATCCAGAAGATGAGCATGAACTTGCGCAAACCGATGCGCGAAGTCGCCGAGGCAATCATCCTGGCAAACCAGGCAGGAAAGGAATGAGCCCACTGCCACACCGTTGGTGCCCCTTCCCCGTCTTCGTTTTAGCTTCCGGGATGGGGAAGGGGATTTCACGCGTGTTCCGATCCCAATTCTACCTTACACTTTGATAAAGGTGTCGGTCAATGGAGATCAAGGATCGCACCATCCTCGTGCTGGGCGGCTATGGGCTGGTCGGCATGGCGGTTTGTCGTCAGCTAATGGCCGAATCCCCCGCTATGCTCATTGTGAGCTCGCTGCTAGAGGACGAAGCGCGCAAGGCGGTGGAGCGTCTGCGCGCCGAGTTCGCCGGCAGCCCGGTTAAGCTCTTGCCCGTGTGGGGCAATGTCTTCGTGCGCACTGCCCTCAAGGACAAGACCCGACCAGAGGTGCTAGCCAACCCAGAATACCGCCGCTGGGTGTTCGAGGACGTTTTGGCTGAGATGACACCGGCGACGCTGGAGAACTCCTTCCTGGCTCAGCTCATTATGGGGCGTACCGACTTCGCTCCTGGCATTATCCCCGACGCCATCGTGGATTGTATCAACACGGCCACGGCGCTGGCTTATCAAGACATCTACACCAGTGCGGCAGAGGTGTTGGACATCTATGACCGGGCGCGCGAGGTCTGGTATATGGGCAAGGAAATTGCATCGCCGGCGCTGGACGATTACGTCGCCGCCGTGGAGCGCCTGCTGGCCAGCCTGTATGTACCACAACTGGTGCGCCACGTGCAGATCCTCTACGAGGCGATGCGCCGTGCCAACACGCGTGCCTATCTCAAAGTAGGTACCAGCGGCACAGGGGGCATGGGATTGAACATCCCGTACACCCATGGTGAGGAGAAACCCTCGCGCGTGCTGTTGAGCAAAGCGGCAATGGCTGGTGCCCACAGCTTGTTGCTCTTTCTGATGGCACGCACACCCGGCGCCCCTGCCATCAAGGAAATCAAACCCACTGCCGCGATCACCTGGAAACAAATTGGCTACGGTCCGATCAAGCGACGTGGACGCGAAATCCCCTTGTACGATTGCTCGCCCGAGCAGGGGGTCGTGTTGGAGGGACAGGTCTTCAACCTAGCGCAGCACCAGGGAGGGCAACGGATGGATGGTGTCCTGGAGTCGGTGTACATTGACACGGGTGAGAACGGCTATTTCTCGCTGGCTGAGTTTACTGTGATCACCACCGTGGGCCAGATGGAAGGCGTGACACCCGAGGACATTGCCTTTAATGTGGTGTGTGAGTTGAAGGGGATCAGCACCGGCCGTGACATCATCGGGGCGCTGGACAGTACCGTGATGAGCCCTAGCTATCGTGCCGGCGTGTTGCGCCATCGTGCTATCGAATTCGCACGCCACCTGGAAATTGAACACGGGGTCGACAGCGTCGCTTTTGAGATCTTGGGGCCGCCACGTCTTTCGAAACTCCTTTTCGAAGCCTATATGCTCAAACGTGTTTATCGTACTATGCAGGCCGTGGCGGAAAGCGACCCGCATAGTATAGCCCGCTCGGTGGCGCAGCTGGTGTGTGAGGACCAAAAATTGCGCAGTCAGGCGATCTCCATTGGCATCCCCATTCTGATGCCTGATGGACGCACGCTGTTGTGCGCCAACCGGGGGCGGTACGATCACCGCTGGGAATGGCAGAAATGGAACGCCACCCCTGAGGAGATTGATCGCTGGGCAGAGACGGAATGGATCGACTTGCGTGTCAGCAATATGGCCGGCTGGCAAGCACGCATGGCCGCCATATTGGCCGAGGCCAGCCGCTTACCACACCCGGACTTCGACTCCAGCTCACAGTATGTACGTCCGATGTCTGATCCTGTTACCTGGCAGCTACAGCCGGAGATCAACATCGGCGAAGTGGTAGGCTGGATCTTCATCAACGAGGAAAAGGGCGAAAGGATGAAAGGCTAGATCGATGCATGTTTCAGTCCATCTCCACGGAATTCTGCGCGATCGATTACCCCCTGCGGCAAGGGGCCGTACTACGCTAGAGCTACCCGATGCGGCCACAGTGGGCGATTTATTGGCAACATTGGGTATCGAACGACGCGTGATTGTCTCCATCAACGGTCGGACCCACGTCTCAACAGGGCACGTGCTCCGGGAAGGTGATCAGGTCATGATTTACACACCAGTGGGCGGAGGATGAACGCATCATATCACACACAGAGGGAGGAGCGGATTCACAATGCCACACGGTTATCACGGACGCATTCTGCACGTTGATCTCACCAGTGGTGCGCTGCAAGTTGAACAACCCGAAGAGAAGTTCTATCGCAAGTATATGGGAGGCAGCGCCATGGCGCTCACCTATCTACTGCGCGGCACACCGGCGGGAGTTGATCCACTGTCACCCGAGAATGTACTGGCGCTGTTCTTGAGTGTGGTCACCGGCGCACCGATATCTGGCCAAAGTCGTGTGACGGTCGCGGCCAAGTCGCCACTCACTGGCTGTGTGGGGGATTCGCAGGCTGGGGGCTTTTTCCCTGCGGAGATGAAATTCGCCGGTTTCGATGGCATTGTCGTCCGCGGACGTGCGCCACGTCCGGTCTATCTGTGGCTGCATGACGGTCATGCGGAACTGCGCGATGCCGCCCATCTGTGGGGACGCGTCACGGGTGAGGTGCAGGGGGTATTGCGCCAAGAGCTGGGTGACAACAAGATTCAGGTGCTCCAGGTGGGTCCAGCAGGCGAGAAAGGGGTGCGTTTCGCGGCATTGATGAATATGTGCAGCCGGGCTAACGGACGTACCGGCATGGGCGCCGTAATGGGCGCCAAAAACCTCAAGGCCATCGCAGTGCGCGGCACACAGAAGCTGGACATCGCAGACCCGGCTGCGCTCCAAGCGTTGGCACGCTGGGGTGCCAAACAGCTGCCCCACTCTGACATCGCCGGCCTTTCCAAATATGGCACCTCAGAGGTAATCGGCCTTAACAACGCCGATGGGGGATTGCCGACACGCAACTATGCCAGTGGGGTGTTCGAGGGCTACGAAGCGCTCGATGGTCCCACATTGTATGAGACGTTGCTGCGCGGTGCCGCTCAGGGCCAACAGGAGCGCTTGGGGCGCGATACCTGCTATGCCTGTGCTGTGCGCTGTAAACGAGTGGTGGAAAAGCGCGAAGGGCCTTATCCGCTCGACCCCACCTATGGTGGCCCGGAGTACGAATCGTTGGCGACGTTAGGCTCCTACTGCGGCGTGTCCGATCTTGCTGCGGTATGTAAAGCGAATGAAAACTGCAATAAGTACGGTCTGGACACCATCTCGTGCGGCGCCACCATTGCCTGGGCGATGGAGTGTTTCGAGAACGGGCTGCTCACCGAGGAGGATACAGGCGGTCTGGAGTTGCGCTTTGGCAACGCCGAGGCGGTGGTGCGACTGACGGAGATGATCGGTCGGCGTGAGGGCTTCGGCGACCTACTGGCCGAAGGCTCGGCACGGGCGGCGCAGCGTCTCGGTCGCGGCAGCGAGCGCTTCCTGATCACATCCAAGAATCAGGAGGCGCCGGCACACATGCCGCAGGTCAAGCGTACCCTGGCAATCATCTATGCCGCCAACCCCTTTGGTGCTGATCACCAGTCGCACGAACACGATCCAGCTTATGCTCCGTATCCAGAACGTATGGCACAGATCGGCCTACACGACCCGCAGCCGCCTCTTAGCTTAAATGCTGAGATGGTGCGCTATGCCCTGGTTACCCAATATGCCTATAGTGCACTGGATAGCCTCAGCGTCTGTCAGTTCGTCTATGGGCCGGCCTGGCATCTCTATAGCATGAACCAGCTGACCGAGATGGTGCGCGCGGTGACCGGCTGGGATGTCAGCTTATATGAAATTATGAAAGTAGGTGAGCGGCGGCTGAACATGCTCCGCGCCTTCAACGCGCGTGAAGGGATCGGGCGCGAGCACGACACATTGCCCGAGCGCTTCTTCACCCAGCCGCTTCAGGGCGGACCCAGCGATGGCTATGTGCTGGACCGCGAGGAATGGCAACGCGCGATGGACACGTATTACGCCATGGCAGGATGGGATGTCCAAAGTGGCATCCCCACCCGGCCGACACTGGAAGCGCTCGGCCTCGGCTGGGTGGCGGACCTGCTGGGGTTGTAGCGTGTTTCCGAAGCTAAGATATCTCCTGGGAAGATCAAATCCCCGTCAAAAACACTATCGATGTTTCAAGGGAGAAACCGTTCTATGGGCACCACATTACTTATACTTGTCTTTGACG
Source organism: Ardenticatenia bacterium (assembly GCA_003130875.1). Classification (GTDB taxonomy): domain Bacteria; phylum Chloroflexota; class Anaerolineae; order 4572-78; family NAK82; genus NAK82. The sequence continues at coordinate 7,323 of QEXY01000085.1, read as the reverse complement.
ATGTGCCATTTCGAAAGGGTAGTGTCTCCTTCTCGGGCACGTCCTTGGATAACATCAAAGCCATCTTTCCTGACTTTTTGACACTTGATCCTGAATCCATCGAAAACGCTATCGGGGTCTTCGTTAAGCGTGATTATCACGATCTCCCTGCCAAACGATTGAAAGTACATACTCTCAAAAAATCTTCTTCCAGCGCGCTGATCGGCTTTACAGTGGAAACAGAACTTCCGATCTCATCGGGAGAGGTGCTAAAACGCGCACGAGGGCAGTTGATCCGGTGTGGGTTGCTCAAACAGAGCCAATATCTGCCTCTATGTTGTCTCTTAAACGCCGAACAGGCGGCTGTGCTTCTAACATCCCCATCTTCGGATCTCAGAAATGATCTCAGTGCACTTCTTCAGCGGAATAATTGGCAGGGCATCTATCAACGTTTTGCTCCCGTTGGGCAAGTTGCGGAACACCACCCCGAAATTTGGAACGATCCGGAAACCCTAAGCACCGTGGGCTTTGCATGTAGCAAGCTATCTGAAGTATCCGGCATCCCTCCTGAAATTTTTCGGGATGAAAGTGAAAAGAAGAAATTCTTGAGCCAACAAGCGCGCTACCGTCGTGAAGCGGAGACTCTATACAAGCGATGCATCGAGCTAGACCCTGACAATCCTCGCCACTGGTCTTCGCTGGGATACCTTTACTATCGGAGCGTGATGGAGCTCACACAACCGAGAGGTAGGCGCGATGGAAATATCTATGAGGAAACGAAGAAGGCACTGGACTGTCTGGACAAAGCACTGTCGCTTGATCCGTCGCGCGTAAAAGACCTGTATCGGAAGGGGTACTTGCTTGCCGAGATCATGCCCGATCAAATCAGGTTTGGTTTTGGGCAACGCGAATGGGCTGATTCAAAGGAGCGATGGAAAGCTGCTGTACAGCATCTTCAGCAAGGTCTTGACTGTTTCCTAAAGGCCATTCAGATCTGGGAAGCGCTGCCATCCTCGGAGGACGATAAGCGTAAACGATGCCGCAAGGAGTACATCAAATGCTTGTATCACGCCGGTTGTACTTATCACGCATTAATTCCGAATGAGTGGGATGAGATAAGTATGGCGTTGGATTCCCGGGAGGAAGATGCCTCTCTGACGGCGGGTCAGATCACCTATAGATTGGATGATTTGAAGAACGTCGACTTGGCGTGGCACTACCTTTATAAGTGTTGGTCTGTTGATCGAGATGGTTCTCTGATAGAGGAAGAGAAGGAACCTACTGAGAGTAACACTCCAGCGAAAGGCGCGGAAGACGGGGTCTACAAGCTCTATTGGTTGGGTAAAATCCTGTTTACCCGTTATTGGATACTCAGCGGTTATGGCATACAAGATACGTCGGAAGATTGCAAGCGCAGTCGCGATCAGGCGGAGAAACTTTTTCTTGCTGCCCTCCAGGTTCCCTGGCCTCCAGAAAAACAGAGACAGACCAAAGAGTTCATCGCGGAACGACTGGCCAGGGTCTATATCAGCAAAAGAGAGGAAAAAAGAGCCATTGAGATTATCCGGAGATATTCCCGAAAACCCGCTGAGGCATATATAGCCCATACATGGGCGTTAGCATTGATGAGACAGGGACAATACAAGGAAGCCCTTTCAGTCCTAATGCAGGTGGCCAGAGACAGAAGTAACAAAGAGCCTTGGACAACACATTTTCTCATAGGCTGTACCTTACTTGAGCAAGAACAATATGATGAGGCGCATCGGGCATTTGAGGCAGCCGCGCGAGAGGCAGAGAAACAGGGCAAGGAAAATTTCGACGGGCTTTTGATTGGGCAGGCTTTTATCGCGTATAAGTGCGGCGACCTGCCTAAAGCAATCGCTTTTCTCGAAGAAGCCATGCGGTTAAATCCCTATCGTTCCTCAACGAGGATGAGGTTGCAATCTTGGCGAAAACAGCTACAAAATTAGACAATAGGGCATACGCTATTGGTTGAGTTATCTCTTTGTAGAGGATCTGCACTCCCTGGCACCGTGTTGCCAGGGAGTGCACCCTTCATACAATAGCGTCAGCTGAAATATCACGCCCTCATTGGATCAAGGACTTTAGCTAAGCCCCAGTTTTCCCTTTCAGATCCTCCGGTATCAGCCCGACTTAGTACGGTCGCATCACATCTTATGATCCTTGTGTTCGAGGATGTGGCAGTGCCAGACAAAAAGCCCCTCGATGTCAAACTTGGCTTTAATGCATGTAACCTGCCCTGGATATGCAATCACAGTATCCTTATAGCCGGCCTCCCACGGATGAGACGGTTCGAGCGTGCCCACCGGCGTCCCTTCGTTGTCTAAAGCCCTTCGATTGAGCACCTGGAACATCCCCATATGGGAAGGTTTCTTCGGAGAAATGGTTAACTAGAATGGTCAATTTCATGCTTGACAAATGCCCAATTGTATGATACAATGGGGCACAATTGAATAAGGACACGCTCTTATCCAGAGAGGCGGAGGGACCGGCCCGAGGAAGCCTCGGCAACCTGGCAGCACAGCGCCAAGGTGCCAATTCCGGCAGAGCGTTTATCGTTCTGGAAGATGAGAGGTCTGTGTGCATCTAAAAACCTCTTCTTTCCCAGAAGGGGTTTTTTGTCGATTCAGGACTGGATCCTTTCACAAGGAGTGATATATGTCGGAGCAAGAGACCCCTCGCAGGTTCGGTTTCACTACGCGCCAGCTGCACGCCGGCCAAGTACCCGATCCCACCACTGGGGCACGTGCGGTGCCGATCTACCAGACCACGTCCTATGTCTTCCGCGATACCGAGCACGCCGCGCGCCTGTTTGCCCTGGAAGAGATGGGCAATATCTACACGCGCATTATGAACCCTACCACCGACGTGTTCGAGCGGCGCATGGCCGACCTGGAGGGTGGAGTAGGCGCCTTGGCGGCCAGCTCTGGCCATGCTGCTCAGACAATGGCCATTCTCACCTTGTGCCAGGCGGGTGACCATATCGTCTCGGCGTCGACGCTCTACGGCGGCACGTTCAATCAATTCAACTATACCTTCCCCCGGATGGGCATTGAGGTGGCCTTTGTCGATCCCAGTGACCCTGAAAACTTCCGCCGCGCCATCCGCGACAACACCAAGCTCCTCTTCGGTGAGACATTGGGCAACCCGCGCATCAACGTCTTTCCCTTCGAAGCAGTCGCCGCGATTGCGCGCGAATATCGCATCCCATTGATGATTGATAACACGTTTGCCACGCCCTATCTATGCCGCCCTATCGAATGGGGGGCGAACATTGTGGTGCATTCTGCCACCAAGTTTATCGGTGGACACGGCACCTCCATCGGCGGGGTCATCGTAGACGCGGGCAACTTCGACTGGGCCAGCAGCGGGCGCTTTCCCAATTTCACCACGCCGGACGCAAGCTATCATGGCCTGGTGTATGCCTCGCTAGGCGCTCCGGCGTTCATCCTCAAAGCGCGGGTCCAGATTTTGCGCGATATCGGCGCTTGCCAGTCGCCTTTCAATTCGTTCCTCTTCTTGCAGGGATTGGAGACGCTCAGTCTGCGCATGGAGCGCCATGTCCAGAACGCCCAGGCAGTCGCCGAGTTTCTGGAAGCACATCCACGCGTCAGCTGGGTGACCTATCCTGGTCTGAAGAGCCATCCGGATTATGCACTGGCACAGAAGTACCTGCCTAAAGGCGCCGGTGCAGTGCTGGGCTTTGGCATCAAGGGTGGTCTGGAGGCCGGACGCCGTTTTATCGAGAATCTGCAGCTCTTCAGCCACCTGGCCAATGTGGGCGACGCCAAAAGCCTGGCCATCCATCCGGCCAGTACCACCCACAGCCAGCTGAACCCGGAGGAGCAGATCAGTGCCGGTGTGACCCCCGATTTCATCCGGCTGAGCATTGGGATCGAGGACATCGAAGATATTCTATGGGATCTGGATCAAGCACTGGCCAAAGCAGCTTAGGACATTCCGTCAGGTGAGTAGGGTAGCAGCGAAGGATTGCCTATGACGCGAGAATTTCCGCCCGATTCGGTTGGATTGGTCGAACGCCAGTATTTCACGTTCGCGACCGATGAGCCGATGCCGTTGGACAGCGGGGAAAAGCTAGGGCCGATCACCCTGGCATACGAGACCTATGGCCAGCTCAACGAGGACCGTTCAAACGCCATCTTAATCCTCCATGCCCTTTCAGGCGACGCTCATGCAGCAGGCTATCACTCGCCAGAGGACACCAAGCCAGGTTGGTGGGACGATTGCATTGGGCCGGGCAAGGCGTTCGACACACGGCGCTATTTCGTCGTGTGTTCGAACGTGATCGGTGGTTGCCAGGGTTCCACCGGGCCGAGTTCGATCAACCCAGCCACCGGACGGCCGTATGGGCTGAGCTTCCCGGTGATCACCATCGGGGATATGGTGCGTGCGCAGCGCTATTTGATCGATCACTTGGGCATTGAGAAGCTGCTGGCAGTGGCGGGTGGCAGTATGGGGGGCATGCAGGCACTGCAGTGGGCGGTGAGCTATCCGGAACGCGTGCGCTCGGTATTGGCGCTCGCCACCACGGCACGCCATTCCCCCATGCTGATCGCCTTCAGCGAGGTGGGGCGACAGGCGATCTATGCCGACCCCAACTGGAACCGCGGTGATTATTACGATGGTCCGCGCCCCAACGCCGGCCTGGCGCTGGCGCGCATGATCGGGCACATCACCTACCTGAGCGAGGAATCGATGCACCAGAAATTCGGCCGACGGCTGCAGAATCGCGAGCGCTATGGCTTCGAATTCGATACCGAATTCGCCGTCGAAGGTTATCTGAAACACAAGGGCACCCAATTCACCAATCGCTTCGATGCCAACAGCTATCTCTACATCACCAAGGCGCTCGACTACTTTGACTTAGCGAACGGCTATGGCAGCTTGGCAAACGCCTTTGCCAAGAGTGCTCACATTATGTATCTGGTGGTCTCTTTCACCTCAGACTGGCTGTATCCGCCATATCACTCCAAAGAGATCGTCAGCGCCTTGACCGCGGTCGGCGCCGACGTGACCTATTGCAACCTGAAATCCACCTGGGGGCATGATGCCTTCTTGCTGGAGGTGGAGACAATGACCAAGCTGATCGCCGACTTTCTCGATCGGGTGGTGGCAGAACATAAGATCGCGTTGCCGAAGAGGAAGTGAAAGCACCTCCCTCTGGGTAGATTGTATTCCAAATCCCGGATGATCAGAACTTGCGGATGAGGGCGCGGTTGAAACCATCAGATGGTAAGGGAGCGTTCTCGGTGGTGTTCCCTATGACATCTCGGTATTCAGCCGCGCGCTGCCAAGATGACCAGTAACACAAAAAGGCCTGTTGTGATCACGAAAAGGGCAAGCAGGAAGAGAGCGAGATTGCGCACCGTGACCAGCGCAGCTTTGATGTCTGTCAGCTGAGCGGTAAACGCTTGCTTGACCGCTTCTATCTCTTGATGCGATGACTCACGGTATAGCTCGAGCTGCCGATGTAAGTGTTGGAACGTCTCTCTTCGTTCCTGCTCCGCCAATTCAATCCTTTCCTGCAAGGCGCCGACCTGTGTAACTGTCCGTTTGAGCACCCCTGTGGTCGCTTGACCGATTGTTTCGGTGAGCGAGCGATGGACGTTGATCTCTGCTTGCAGTTCAGAGGTTTCGCCGGTGATGATGCCCTGCGTGCGGAGTATCTCTGCCTTCTGTTCTCTCTCTGCCGCTTCAAATGTCTCCCGCAAGAGGTCAATTTGTCTTGCTGTCCGTTCGAACGCGCTGGTGACTGATTGATCTAATGTCTCGGTGATGGAGCGTTGTACATTGTCGAGATCGGTGCGCAATTCGGCCAAGCGGTCGATCACGGTTTCCTGGACGCGCAGCATCTCGGATGTGCTGATCGATTGCAACGTTTCCCTGAGGTTGACAAGCTGCTTTGTGGTGTCAGCGATATTGCTTGCCAATTCATCCACCGCTTTAGCAGCGGCGTCCAGCAACTCACGCGATGCCCGATAGGATACGGTCTCTTTACGCAGTTGCTCCAGTACATCCAGGAGGCGATTCGCTTCCTCTTCCACGCGCAAGAATTGTTCGATTTCACTCGTCGCCATTGATCATTTTCCCTCCGAACTCAGGAGTGCAGCGCATCGCTCCGCCATGCGGTTGAGCAGCCATCGAGCCGGCATGTCGGCGAGCACTTGCGGTGTGTGAGTCAGTAAAGCGCGGACTGCAGTGCGCTGAAGTTGGGCTGAAGCGAGAATTGAGCGAAGCAGAAACTCGGCTATGCCCGGCTTGCGACTGGCATGGGCAAGTATTTGGCCCAATGCCATGGCTACCTCAGACCAGTCCAGCCGATACTTTTCAAGGGCAAATGTTATGGCTGCCTCGATGTTCTGGCTTGCTACCTCGGGGTTGGCATCAGCACTGAACACCTCGGAGATACCACGCAAAAACAGCAGGCCTGGAATGTCTGGGTAGGAAGCCAACATCCGTCCGGCTGCAGCACGCAACGCCGCAGCATCGTTGGGCGAGACCACATCTTCGAGCAGGGGCGCCAGCACGTCCAAGCCTCCTCGAGCAGAAGCGCGCATTGTCTCGAGACGCTCGTCCCATTCTGACTGTTCGAGATAATCGAGGATGCGCTGCCGCAAATCGCCGCCCAAATGAGCGTAGCTGGCTGCCTGAAGCATTTCGTTCAGAGCACGACGGCGCGCTTGCTCGATATGTTCATAAATGAAGTGAACCAACCGCTCGGCGACGGCAAGGATGTAGTCACGGTGCGGTTGGCGACGCAACGCCAACGCTTCGCGTTCGATTTGTTCTCCAAGCCGCCGCTGATAAGCCCGCGCATATCTGCCAAACGTCGCCGCGATCTCTTCTTGACTCGCGCCGGCGATCAGGACGTTGAATTCATTCGCAGCAAACTCGACAGTGTAGTCCTCGACAACGCCGAGCACCACCAGACGGTGCAATGCCTTCTCGGCACGTTCACGTCCGTCATTGCGCTTTTCGTCACCGCTTTTGTCCTTGGTATCTGCCCAACGCGGGTCGCGCCAGGTGATGCACACCCGGCGCCGCGATTCTACATCGCCGAGCTGGTCGAGCAAGCGGGCGACATCCTCGACCTCTGCCCGTTCGCCCCGAAACGATTGGATGTGGAACCAGAGCTCGCGCACAACGTCGTCCGCCTGATGCCGGCCGGTCCTATTGACGATCTGGACAATTTGTTCCAATGGCGTGGCGGGACTAAGCAGCTGTTGAGACCGCTTCGGGTCGTCGTTCGAGAGGATGATGGCACATTGTGCTGGCCCGCGGTCACGGCCAGCACGGCCGGCT
>QEXY01000084.1 GCA_003130875.1 Ardenticatenia bacterium | reverse complement strand
TTGCACTACCTCACTTAGATTTTGCTCTTATTCTACCACACACGTTCAGTCCGTCCGAATTTCCACCGACTTTTTCAACACCCTCTCACTACATGCCATTGACAAAACACATAAGTGTGATATAATGGCCGTGAGCTGAATAGGACAAAGACTGCGAACGGGAAGAGTACCCAACGCGAGGCTGTCCAGAGAGCCGACGGAAGGTGTGAGGTCGGTACAGATAGCGTTGGAGAATGGGCCCGGGAGTTGCGCTCCGAACGTGATCGATCGAGGTCATTAGTAGGCGGCGCCGGAGACTCCGCCGTTATCTGGGAGCCGGGTATTGACGCCATAGCCCACGATGGGTGTGGCCGCGTACCTGTGAGTGAGGTTGAGCAAGGGGTGGACCGAAAGCTTCTTGTAGGCAATCAGTAGATCCTGAGCTCAGCCTAAGCGGGGTGGCACCGCGGGAGTGGTCAAAAAGCCCTCTCGTCCCTGAAGTCTCATTAGGGACGAGAGGGCTTTCGTTTTTTGAGCGTGAAGTTCAGGCAAAGAGAGCGGAGGTGTGCAATGTACCAACCCACTTTGGCACGTGTGGAACGATTAGCCGAACAAGGTAATCTGGTGCCGGTCTGGCGTGAGTTGCCGGCCGACATGGAGACGCCAGTCAGCGTCTACCTAAAGCTGCAGGATGAAGGCCCTAGCTTCTTGCTGGAATCCATCACCGGCGGTGAGCAGGTGGCACGTTATTCGTTCATCGGTGTGCGTCCACGCGCACTGTTGAGTGTGCATAGCGACCGGGTGTTGCTGTACGAAAACGGCCGCGAGCGCCTCGGAGACTTAGGCGACCAGGACGCGTTGAGTGCACTCAAGTTAGCGATGCGCGACATCACTCTCGTCTCTCTACCGGGGTTGCCACGTTTCCGGGGTGGTGCGGTGGGTTTCCTCGCTTATGATGCAGTACGGCGCTTCGAGCGTCTTCCCGACATCGCGGTCGATGATCTCGAATTGCCTGAAGCAGCCTTTATGCTAGCCGATACCTTGGTCGCTTTCGACCACGCCCGTCAGCGCCTGTTGGTCATCTCTCTGGCGCACCTTGACGGCGATACCCGCATCGCCTATCAGCGTGCTATCGCGCGCATCGAAGAAATCGTAGCACGTCTGAATGCCCCACCTCCAATGGATGGCGTGCCGATATCCATAACCAGCGCCCGTTCACCGATCCATTCGATCACCTCGAACTATACACAATCAGAGTTCGAGGCTATGGTGCATCGCGCCAAGGAATACATTGCCGCCGGAGACATCTTCCAGGTGGTGCTCTCGCAACGGCTCGTAGTTCATAGCGACGTGCCACCCTTCTCCATTTATCGAGCGCTGCGCCAACTCAATCCATCGCCGTATATGGTTTTTATGCGCTTTCCAGGCGGGTTGGGCACATCGCCATTGCACATCATCGCTGCCAGTCCCGAAATGCATGTCCGTCTGGAGGGACGGGTAGCTGAGCTGCGCCCGATTGCCGGTACGCGTCCGCGCGGGCTGACGGACCAGGAAGACGCTGAACTGGCTGCCGAGTTGCTGGCAGATGAGAAAGAACGCGCCGAGCACGTCATGCTGGTGGACCTGGGGCGCAACGATCTGGGTCGCGTGTGCGCATACGGTAGTGTACGTATTGAAGAGATGATGACTATCGAGCGTTACTCCCACGTGATGCACATTGTCTCCGACATCCGCGGTCATTTGCGCGAGGAATATGATGCGTTTGACCTGCTGCGCGCTACGTTTCCTGCCGGAACCGTCACCGGTGCTCCAAAGGTGCGTGCGATGGAGATCATCGAGGAGCTGGAACGCGTCCGACGCGGGATCTACGCCGGTGTGATCGGCTACATCAGCTACGACGGCCGAATGGATTCCTGCATCGCTATCCGCACAATCGTGATGCAAGGCAACACTGCCTACATCCAGGCGGGCGCGGGAATCGTGGCCGACAGTGAGCCGGCACGTGAATATCAGGAGACGCTCAACAAAGCCCGTGCGCTCGCTGAGGCGGTTCAGATCGCTTCGGCGAGGGAAATCGGGTGATGATTACGATTAGATGAGCTTGCTGGGCAAGGAGGGGAAAATGGTATTAATCATTGATAACTACGACAGCTTCACGTATAACTTGGCGCAGTATCTGGGCGAGCTGGGTGTTCCAGTGCAGGTGGTGCGGAATGATGCAATCACACTGGAGGAAATTGCCGTCCTGAAACCCAGTCACATTGTCATCTCGCCGGGTCCGGGCCGCCCTGAGCAGGCGGGCATTTCCATAGAGGTCATCCGCCGTTTCGCCCCTGAGGTGCCAATCCTGGGTGTTTGTCTCGGCCATCAGGCGGTGGGCTTCGCTTTTGGCGGGCAGGTGATACGTGCCGAGCGGCTGATGCACGGCAAGGTTTCTCTCATCCACCATGACGGCAAGGGCATTTTCGCCGGACTGCCATCCCCTTTCAGCGCGACCCGCTATCACTCGCTCATTCTGGGCGAACCGGTGCCGGAATGTCTGGAGGTATGCGCCCGCACCACCGAAGGCGAGATCATGGCCATACGCCATCGTTCGTATCCACTTGTGGGTGTGCAGTTCCATCCTGAATCGTTCTTGACCGAGCACGGGCATTACATCCTGCGCAATTTCCTGGAGCTCAGCGCCACCTCGCTCGCACCTGCGTCTGCCAGCACCTCTGCATCACCTGTCACGAAGGCAATAACTATACGGGATGCTGTCGCAAAGGTGCTGGAGGGTGGTTCGCTGAGCGAGGAAGAAGCGCAGGCGGCGATGAGCCAGATTATGCACGGTCAGGCCACCCCAGCTCAGATCGGCGCTTTTCTGACCGCCCTGCGGATGAAAGGGGAGACCGTAGCCGAGATCGCTGGCTGTGCACGAGCGATGCGTCAGAGTGCGGTACAGGTACGCCCCCGACGTCAGGATACCCTGGTGGATACATGCGGCACGGGTGGTGATGGCCTAGGTACATTCAACATCAGCACGGCCACTGCCTTCGTGGTGGCCGGGGCTGGACAGCCGGTGGCCAAGCATGGCAACCGCTCCATCTCCAGCCGCTGCGGTTCTGCGGACGTGATGGAAGCATTAGGTATCCAGCTGGATCTCACCGCCGAACAGATCGCCGCATGTATCGATGAAGTGGGTATCGGTTTTTTGTTTGCTCCGCTGCTCCATCCGGCGATGAAACACGCTATCGGTCCACGTCGCGAGCTAGGCGTGCGCACTATTTTCAACATTCTGGGGCCCTTGACCAATCCGGCAGGGGCAGCGGTTCAGGTGTTAGGAGTGTACGACGCACGCCTCACTGAGACGTTGGCCCACGTGCTGATCGCTTTGGGCTGCCGCGCCGCTTTCGTCGTCCACGGAGCCGGTGGAATGGACGAATTGACCACGTGTGGCCCTAATCGTATCAGTGCCGTGCGCAACGGCCATGTCGAGACCCACATATTAGATCCAGCTGAATTGGGCCTGGCGCACGCTGAACCCGACACTCTGCGCGGCGGCGATGCCCAGGAGAACGCCGCTCTCATCCGCGATATCCTATCGGGGAAACTCCATGGTCCACCACGAGATGTTGTCCTGCTCAATGCCGCCGCCGCCCTGGTTGCAGCGGGACGGGCTGTCGACTTTGCCGAGGGCATTCAACTTGCCCGACATAGCATCGACAGCGGTGCTGCCCAACGTGTGCTGGCGCAGCTGGTTGAGTTCACGCGGATGCTCTGATAGAGGAGAAGGATGATGGGTTCGATATTGGACGAGATTGCTGACTACAAGCGAACGCATGAGCTGCCGGACCGCATGCGCCGGGTGTCCCTGTCCGCTTTGCAGGCGCAAGTTGCTATGGTGTCGCCCCCACGCGACCTAGTCGCTGCCCTGCGGCACCGTTCACCGGTGGCGTTGATCGCCGAGGTAAAACGTGCCTCACCCAGCCGCGGCGTGTTGAACTCGAACTTCGATCCTGTACAGCTCGCCGTGCAATATGCTGTGGGTGGCGCTGCTGCGATCAGCGTTGTGACCGATGCCCATTTCTTCCAAGGAGACTTGGAATATCTATCCGCCATCCGTGCCTACTTCGATCGTCTGGCACACGTATCGGGCGAACCCGGCTTATCTGACAGACCTTCTCTCGCGCTTGCAGGAGAAAAAGGATCATCTCCTCCAATGGCGCCGCTGCCTCTGCTGCGCAAAGATTTTCTCATCCATCCCTACCAGTTGTATGAATCGCGCGTGGCCGGGGCGGATGCCGTGCTCCTCATCGCTGCCCTTTTGGATGATATATTGCTGCGGGAAATGTTGATGCTGACAAAGGAGCTGGGTATGACCGCTTTAGTCGAGGTACATAACGCTGATGAACTGGGTCGTGTGTTGCCCCTCCAGCCATCTCTGATTGGGGTAAACAACCGCGATTTGCACACCTTTGAGGTTTCTCTGGAAGCCTGTCTTAATCTACGACCGTTAGTTCCACGTGGGATCTGCTATGTGGCTGAGAGTGGCATCCATTCCGCTACCGATGTGATGCGTCTGCGTGCGGCCAGCGTGGACGCGATGCTAGTCGGCGAAGCGCTGGTCACCGCACCCGATATAGTCGCTAAGATACAGGAGCTATGCGATGGTGCACGTTAAGATTTGTGGACTGACGAACCTACGTGATGCCTTGACGGCGGCGGAAGCGGGTGCAGATATGCTGGGGTTTATCTTCTATCCGGGCAGCCCGCGATATGTCTCCCCTGATCAGGCGCGCGTGGTTGTGACTGCTCTGCATGCACAATATCCTCACGTCCGGACGGTGGGCGTGTTCGTGAACGAAACACCAGCAACGGTATGGCAGATACTGGAATACTGTGGCATTCAATTGGCGCAGTTACATGGCGAGGAACCAGCGGAGTGGCTCAAGGAGCCCTCCGTGCTAGCGGGGCGTGCCTACAAGGCGCTGCGCCCGCGTTCCCAAGCGGAAGCTGACCGACTGGCTGCTGAGTACGCATTGCTCTTTTCGCCGGCAGAGCACGCGGGTATTCCATCCTTGCTGGTAGATGCATACCACATCACGGCGCGTGGCGGCAGCGGTCAGCTCGCCAATTGGGATATCGCTGCACGATTAGCCCAACGGTATCCTCTGCTGCTCGCCGGAGGGCTTACGTCTGGTAACGTGACCCGGGCGATTCAGCACGTGCGTCCCTGGGGAGTCGATGTAGCAAGTGGGGTCGAACAGGCGCCGGGACGTAAAGATCCTGTGGCCATGCGGACGTTCATCCACTTTGCTAAAGCGACATGTTGTATCACCGAGGATCGAAGCGAGGAGGAGGACGACAGAGCTCATGACATCTGTCAATAAGACTTCTCGTGGTCGCTTTGGCCCTTATGGCGGTCAATTCGTCCCTGAAACGCTGATGGCGCCTCTGCGGGAGCTTGAGCAGGCCTATAGCGCAGCGCGCGCGGATCCGGATTTTATCAGCGAGCTGGACCATCTGCTCACCACTTATGTGGGGCGACCCACACCTTTGAGCTGTGCAGCACGGCTGAGTGCGCATCTGGGTGGTGCCCGTATCTACCTCAAGCGCGAGGACCTGGCCCACTCCGGTGCGCATAAGATCAACAACACCCTTGGGCAAGCGCTGCTGGCACGGCGTATGGGAAAGAGGCGCATCATCGCCGAGACAGGTGCTGGCCAGCATGGCGTCGCCACTGCCACTGCATGCGCTTTGCTCGGCCTGGAATGCGTCATCTATATGGGCAGCGTGGATATGGAGCGTCAACGCCCCAACGTCGCGCGCATGCGGCTGCTTGGGGCCGAGGTGCGCGCTGTCCACAACGGCAGCTGCACCCTGAAAGACGCTATCAACGAAGCCATCCGCGACTGGGTGACCAACGTTCAGGACACCTATTACTTGTTGGGATCAGCGCTTGGCCCACATCCCTATCCCACCATTGTGCGCGATTTCCAGTGTGTCATCGGGCGGGAGACGCGAGCACAGATAATAGCCGCGGAGGGGCGATTGCCTGATATGCTGATTGCCTGCGTCGGAGGAGGTTCCAACGCCATTGGCATGTTTCATCCGTTTATTGAGGATCGCGCGGTGCAGATGATCGGGGTCGAGGCGGGAGGAGAGAGCATTACCAGCGGACGCCATGCGGCGCGTTTTGCCGATCCGCAGCGCGGTCGCGTCGGTGTGTTGCATGGGACGTTGTCCTTTGTCCTGCAAACATCTGACGGTCAGATTATGCAGACCCACTCGATCAGCGCCGGCCTGGATTACCCAGCTGTGGGGCCAGAGCATGCCCTGTTGCGTGATCTGGGACGGGTCGAATACACCTATGCTACAGATGAAGAGGCACTGGCGGCCTTTCACTTGTTGGCGCGATTGGAGGGCATCCTCCCCGCCCTCGAGTCGGCCCATGCAGTGGCCGAGGCGATCAAGCGTGCGCCATTGCTGGGACGGGAGGCATTGATCGTGGTCAACCTCTCTGGCCGTGGCGATAAGGACCTCGACACAGTGATGCAAAGAAGCGCCCTGTCGCATGCGGGATACTCATAATCCCTTTATAGGCTCTTCACAATTTCTTAATACGGAGCTGCTAAGATAAGGGCAGATGATGTTGCCCGGAGCACAGCTCGGGAAATAATCAGAAGAGCTGTTTGGCGAAAGGCAACACCAGAGGAGGTAGAGTGACGAGATGGGGCTCAATCGCGTTGCAGCTGTTTTCCGGAATGGGCACACTGCCTTTATGCCCTATGTGATGCTGGGATTTCCCGACCCGCTCGTTTGTCGAAGGGTGATTGAACAGCTGGCAGATAGCGGAGCCGATCTGTTTGAGCTGGGGATGCCGTTTTCCGACCCGCTGGCTGACGGACCGGTGATCCAGGCGGCAGCTCAGCGTGCGCTGGAGAACGGTATCACGTTGGCTGACTGCATCGCGATGGTGGCCGAGATGCGCGCCCATGGGTTCTCGACGCCAGCGGTTCTGATGAGCTACGTGAATCCCATCCTGGCGTATGGTTTGGAACGCTTTGCCGCCGATAGCGTCGCAGCAGGGGTGGATGGCTTCATCGTGCCCGACCTGCCGCCTGAAGAGGCAGGCGACCTGGAGGCAATTTGTCAGCAATATGGATTGGCATTGGCGTATCTCCTGGCGCCCAACAGCCCACCTGAACGTATCGCGCTGGTCGCCACGCACGCGCAAGGGTTCATCTACCTGGTTTCGGTGACCGGCGTGACAGGGGCGCGTGATGCACTACCGCCGACGCTTCCGGAGTTCGTAGCACGGGTGCGTGCTGCGACGGACAAACCATTAGCGTTGGGTTTTGGCATCAAGTCGGGTGAACAGGCGCGCGCGGTGCGGCACCTGGTCGATGGAGTCATTGTCGGCAGCGCGCTGGTCGAGCTCGCCGGGCGTTCGGTGGAGCAGATGACCTATCTGGCACGCGAAATCCACTTTGCATTACATACACCAGAGATGCTCGGCTGAGTTTTGAGAGTTATAATTGTGCATGAGATTCTTGCACGCTAAGGAGGTTTCAAGTTATGAAAACGGGAATAGTGCATAAGATCAAGCGACCGGGATGGGTGCTTATCCTGGTGCTGGTGACTTTGCTGGTGTTGGCCGGTCCGGGCTGGTACGAAGCACAGGTATATTCCGCACCACCTGCAGCCACCCCGGTAGCGCCTTCGCAGCCATCCGGTCCGGTGCCCAGCGCGGCCGAGATCGCTGCGCTCCAGGCAACGATGGAGGCCATTTATGAACAGGTCAACCCCTCGGTGGTCAGCATCCAAGTAATCCAGAAGGAGACGATCTCCCCCGAAGATTACCCTGATCTGTTCCCCTTCTTCGGATTTCCTGATATGCCGCGCGAGTTTTACAGCCGCGGTGCCGGCTCAGGGATTGTATGGGATACCCAGGGGCACATCGTTACCAACAACCACGTCGTGCAAGGGGCTGACAAAATCACTGTCACCTTCTGGGACGGCACCATCCTCTCGGCGAAGCTCGTTGGCACCGACCCGGACAGCGATCTCGCTGTCATCAAGGTAGAGGACGCGCCAGCCGGGTTGCTCAAACCAGTCACCCTGGCCGACTCGACCCAACTGAAAGTGGGCCAGATCGCTGTTGCCATTGGTAATCCATTCGGCCTACAGGGCACTATGACTGTGGGCTTCATCAGCTCGCTGGGCCGTCTTCTGCCCACTGGCTCCGATAACCCTCGGGGAGGAGGTTACACCATCCCGGATGTGATCCAAACCGACGCGCCCATCAATCCGGGCAACTCGGGCGGCGCGCTGGTGGACTACCAGGGACGCTTGATCGGAGTGACTACAGCGATCATCTCACCTGTCCGTGCTTCGGCCAGCATCGGGTTTGCCGTGCCTTCGGTTATTGTGCAGAAGGTGGTGCCGGTGCTGATCACGCAAGGGAAGTACGAGCATTCCTGGTTGGGGATCAGCGGAGTGTCGCTCAACCCTGATTTGGCACGGGCAATGAACCTGAGCCCCAATCAACGCGGTGCGCTGGTCGTCGATGTGGTGCCCGGCGGGCCAGCTGACAAAGCCGGGCTCAGGGGCAGCGATCGCGAGCTGGAGATCGACGGCGAGACGGTGCGCGTTGGCGGTGATGTGATCGTCGCGATCAATGGACAACCGGTGAAGGCTTTCGACGACGTGGTTGCCTACCTGGCGCGCTTCACTGAAGTGGGGCAAAATGTCACGCTAAGCATATTGCGTCGCGGTACTGAGCAGACGGTGCAGGTCACCCTGGCAGCACGTCCTAGCGAACGCGCCGAGCAGAGGAGGACAGAGCGCACGCCAAGCAGTCCGCGCCGCGGCGCATGGCTGGGCATCACGGGCCAGACCCTCACTCCTGAGCTCGCGCAGGCGATGGACCTGCCGGCAGATCAGACCGGTGTGCTGGTGGTGCGCATCCAGGCAAATGGTCCGGCGGATCAAGCGGGATTGCGCGGTAGCTACAAGCCGGTGGTCATCAACGGACAAAGGGCATTGGTCGGTGGCGATGTGATCATCGCCTTTGATGATAATCCGGTTGCCAGTATGGAGGATCTGCTGGATTTGCTGAGCCGGTCACAACCGGGCGATCAAGTGAGAATCACTGTGCTGCGTAACGGGGAGCAGATGGACTTCACTGTCACGTTGGGAGAGCGCCCTGTCCCTCGGTAATGGAGGTCGGCAGGCTGGTCACAACGAATATCCCCTCGCCTTTCCGTTGCGGTGACCATCACCTGCACGAAAGGCGAGGGGATTTTTGTGCCTGTCACTCCAGTTCCCGCAGGCGTTGGATTGCTAGAGGGAGGAAATTGGGCAAGTCTCCGGCGCCAACGCCGACCTCATACATCATCTCGCGGGCGAGCTCACCAGCCAATCCGTGGAGATATCCCCCCACCACGGCGGCTTCGAAGGGTGGCAATCCCTGCGCGCGCATGGCGACGATCGTGCCTGCCAAAACATCGCCGCTGCCGGCTGTTGCCAGCGCCGGGTTGGCGAACGGCAACACCACGACACGGCCTTCTGGATCTGCAACTATGGTGTAGGCTCCCTTCAAAAGTACCACATGTCCCCACCGCGCGGTCATTTCGATTGCACATCCGATGCGGTCCGCTACCACATCTTTGGTTTCGCAGCCGATGAGACGGGCCATCTCACCAGGGTGTGGAGTGAGGATGCTTGGTGCAGGCAGGAGGCGCCACCATTGATCAATCTTCGCCAGCAAGTTAAGCCCGTCGGCATCCATCACGAGCGGCGGCAGTGCGATGCTTGACTCGGGAGTCTCATTCTCCTCTCTGTGCAGGAACCCGACTCGTCGGCGGCTCGCTGCCTGATGACCCCCGCCCAGCAGCTCCTGCAAAAACTCGGCGGTGGGTTTCTCCTGAGTCAGGCCCGGCCCAATCAGCAAAGCATCGTAATCGCCCACCTTTTCCGCAAGCACGCGCACGGCATCCGGGGCGAGCACCCCCATGTCATGGGGTAACAGGAGATAAGTGGCTTCCATCATATGCGCGGCGACGATCGGGTGGATTGCCTGCGGAAGAGCCAGTGTCACCAGTCCCGTGCCAGCGCGCACCGCCGCACGTGCGGCCAGTTGGGGAGCGCCGGTGTAGTTCACCGAGCCAGCCACGATTAGTGCTTTGCCGAAGGTGCCCTTGTTGGCGTCGGCTGGACGTTCTGGCAGCAGGGCAGCCACCATCGCCGGGGTGGCCATCTCCATCCGGATGTGATCGCTGAGCACAGCGGGGATGCCGATATCAGCGACCACCAGTTTGCCAATCGCCCTTACACCTGGAGAGAGGATGTGGCCACGTTTGACCGCCGCCATTGTCACGGTCAGATCAGCCGGCAAGGCAGCAGGATCAAGCGCACCGGTGTCGCTGTTCAGTCCGGTTGGAACATCCACCGCTACCACCATAGGTAGCGAGAGCTCAAGAGACCCTTCTGCGGGGGCACACAGTTTCGCATCCTGTGGTCGGCGGCGTTCTTCGAGAGTGTGACGAACCGTCTGGAGGAGCAGTTCTAGTTCACCCTTGATGGGACGCACATTACCGGTGCCCAGGAGGGCATCCACAATGACGTCGCTCTGGACGACCAGCTGGCGTAACGCGGTCAGATCTCGGTCCTCGGACAGCCAGGTGACCGGCAAGTTCTTTCCACGCGTCAGCTCCCAGTTTTTGTCACCTTTTGTCTCACGTTTCCAGACGTACAAGTGGACAGTGGCACCCATATCTGCCAGATGGCGTGCCGCAACCAAACCATCGCCCCCATTATTACCAGGGCCCACCAGCACCAGGATATTGGCGTCCTTTGCCCCTATCCACACGTCAATCGCTTCGGCCACGGCACGGCCGGCATTCTCCATCATCTGGGCAAACGTGACGCCGCTGGCATCGGCTGCGTTCTCGATCTGGCGCATCTCCTCTGTGGTGACAACTTTGATCCCCATCCCTGTCCCCTCTTCTAATGCAACGGCGATGTTTCATCCCGCAGAAAACAAGGGAAATGAAAACCGGATTATCCACACACTGCACAGAGTAGCTCGCAACGACCCATCAATTAGTGACATCAAGACGCCTGGAGATGTTCGTCACCTACCACTTGACGCCAGTATAGCACGTGACCCCATATGGAGCAAAGGGTATCGACGAAACACTCACAAGTCACCCCCTGGTATTCGCAGCCCGAATCGGGTTCGTAGAAGGAAGGCTGAAGAGACAATTCGAGACATCCCCGTTGAAGGGGGCCGATGCACACTTTTACAAATTTCTAACATGGTGCTTATGCGATTCTAACAGCTTTGCAGTATGGTGTGAGGTGAAAAAAGCTGAGGTGCAAAAATAACGACACGAAAGGAGGTGTCTGGCTATGGCAGAGTTGGTACGGTGGGATCCCTTCCGTGAAATGATTTCGCTGCGTGAGGCGATGAATCGGCTGTTTGAGGAGAGCTTCGTCTCGCCGCTGGGCACCCAGTTGTGGCGCCGTGAAGGGGTCGAGCCGCTCGCGATGGATGTCTATGAGACCGACAATGACCTGATCGTCGAGACTTCGTTGCCCGGCGTCAAACCTGAGGAAGTTGACATCTCCGTAGTGGGCAACACGCTGACCATCAAGGCGGAGACTAAGAAGGACGAAGAGAAAGAGGAGAAGGGCAAGTACTACTGCCGCGAGCGCCGTTATGGCCTCTTCCAGCGCAGCATCTCTCTGCCGGTAGAGGTCGATCCGAACAAGGCAGAGGCGGTGTTCGAGAACGGGGTGCTCAAGCTGACGTTGCCGAAGACCGAAGCTCAGAAGCCGCGCAAGATCGCCATCAAGAAGTCGTAATCTCGTTACAGCCAACATCGACAGGGAGCCCGCTTGCGTGGGCTCCCTGTTCTTTTTTGTTTTCAGTGATCGCTGTATCGCACTGTCTCATTAGGGTTGCAATGAATCATCTGTCTCAGGAAGAGCCTCGCCGCCCAAGAGGTAGCGCAGGATGAGCGCGTGGACCACCTGTTCGACTGGTGCCCAATCATCGGTGAAAGGTGTCGTGCACGCTTCCACGGGCACAAATGTCGCAGCAGAGCTGGCAGGTACCCACACGACGTCATCGGCACAGCGGACTTCCCACAGAGGCGCGGTCAGAGAACGGGTGGCAACTTCACGCAATAACGTGTGGTCCATCCAGGCGATGTTGGCCTCCAGGTTGGAGGCATGGGCCGGTTGCTGTGTGGCAATCACTAAGCTATTTCCGGTAAAGCGGCCCAACCCAGGCTCGTCCAAGACAAACACACTGGGAAAGACGTCTTTCAAGGTGCTTGCGAGCGCGTTGACCAACGCATAATCGGTCTCCGTACGTGCCGCGTTGATCGCCACCACGCCATCTTGGGTCAGGTGATCGCGCACCTGCTGGAAGAATTCCAGCGTAGTTAGATGGAATGGAATGTAGGGTGGCCGATAAGCATCCACGACGATCACCGAGTAGCGCTTCCCGCTCGTGCTCAAATAGTGGCGCCCATCCGCTGCTACGGCGTTCAGATTGGGCTGATTCATAGCAAACCAACGCCGACCCACCTCGATAATGACTGGGTCAATCTCCACACCGTCTATTGGGATGGCGCCGTATATCGCGGTATATTGGGTGGACACCGTGCCGGCTGCCAGCCCGATGAGAAGCAGGTTGTGCACGTGGTCAGCCGTATAGGGTGGTGGATTGAAATAGGGAACGACCAGGAAGTAATCCCAGATGCCTCCCGAAAGCACAGTATGCGGGTTGTACACTGAATGGATGCCAAGGCCCTCATTCAACTGTAACCAATATTCGTCGCCAGAGCGGCTCACCTGGATATAGTTGTACATGGATTCGGTCTCGTAGACGGTCTCCGCTTCCGCTCGGATCGGCCGGGCATGCCAGAAAAACGCCGACAACACGATGAGGACCGGCATCCAAAGATACCGCAGTGCCAACCGAGGCGAACAACGCCACAGGTTGGTCAAGCTGACCACCAGCAGAGTCAGGGAGAAGAAGAGGAACGTGCGTCGTGTACCAATGTTAGGGACAAGCACCAGCACAGGCAGGAAGGTGCCCAGGATACTGCCGATCGTACTGAGCGCGTAGATGCTGCCGGCCACGTTTCCGCTATGCTGTACATCACGCACGGCCAGGCGGATTGCGAAGGGAGATATACACCCCAATAAAGTGATCGGAGCACTGAACAACACGAGTACACCGATGAAAGAGCTGAGCAGGATTCCGACGTTGAAGTGAACGAGTCCGTGGACACTCCAGTGTAGGATGGGCGCCGCGATCAATGGAATCATCCCCACGCCAAGCGCAGCCCATGCAGCGATCTGGTATAGGGTGGTCTCACGCGGGTCACGGTCAGCCCAGCGTCCGCCGATCCAATAGCCGAGCGAGAAATAAATCAGCACCAACCCAATCAGGTTGGCCCATACCACAATTGAATTGCCAAAGAAGGGATCTAGAAGACGCGCTGCCGCGAGCTCCACCCCCAAACCGGTCATCCCAGCGATGAAGACGAGCAATAGCAAACCACCGTTGCGCCGTAACAAGTGGTTACCTCTTTGCCACTGGGTTGGAACTAAGACACACTGTACACATGTCCGTCATCTGGATCCGCCACAGGAGTTCGAATGCACATCTGTCTTGCTGTCACATCGGCACGAAACGATAGCCGACGCCTCGTTCGGTGAGGATGAAACGGGGCCTGCGCGGATCCCGCTCGATCTTGCAGCGCAACCTCCAGATATACCACTTTACGCTCTGATCACCGGTTTTCGACTCATAAGACCAGACGTTGTTGAAAATAGTGTGGACGGGCAGGGTGCGTCCGGCGTTTTGCACCAGGAAGAGCAGCATACGATGTTCGGTAGGAGTGAGTTCCACAGACTTGCCATAGGCGGTCACGCGGTGCTCCCCTGGATCAACAACGAGGTCGCCTCCTCCGAAGCGCATCGGCATGTCATAGTAGAACGGAGCCCGTTGGGCACGTCGCAGCACTGCACGCACCCGAGCTAAAAGTTCCTCACCCTGGAAGGGCTTTACCACGTAGTCATCGGCGCCAGCGTTGAGCCCTCGCACGACATCCTCTTTGTCTCCAAGTCCTGTCAGGATGATGATGGGGACGTCCGAGATGCGTCTCAAGTTTTGACATACCTCCCACCCTGAGATACCTGGCATCTTAAGGTCGAGAATAACTAGATGAGGTTGCACGCGATGAAATTCTTGCTGCGCGCTTACACCGTTGTCCACCAGGAACGCCTGGAACCCTTCTGCCGCGAGTATCTTTTGGACGTGTTCCAGCGTCAGGTAGTCATCATCAACCACTAGAATTCTTTCAGACATCTGGTTCTTCCCAATGGCCCAGAGGTGACTTACAACTATCCCCGTTGGCTGTGCATTGTATGGCAGCAATGGTGTGTGTCAAGTGCCTATGCTGTCCGATTCCGCAAAAGTGCTTGCACGCCCATGGGCTTCATAGTACAATGAGCATAAATTAACGGGGGCGGTTTTCATCATGAAATCACTCACGGAATACCTCTGGATGCATGTGCCTTCGCGGGTCGGTTTTGTGAACATCACACCACAGGTTGAGGCACTGGTAGCGAAGTCCGGCGTGAAAGAAGGGTTGTGCCTGGTCAATGCTATGCATATCACGGCGAGTGTGTTCATCAACGACGATGAAGGCGGTCTTCACCAGGATATGCAGCGCTGGCTGGAAAAATTGGCGCCTCATGAGCCCACCTCGCAATATGCGCATAACAACGGAGAAGATAATGCGGATGCCCATCTGAAGCGTAGCATTATGGGACGCGAAGTCGTGGTGGCAATCACCAACGGGCGGTTGGACTTCGGACCGTGGGAGCAGATCTTCTACGGAGAATTTGATGGCCGCAGAAGAAAGCGGGTATTGGTCAAAATCATCGGCGAATGAGTCGATGGGTAACGTGATACGTCGCGACGCGCGCGAGACCAGTCATCTGGTGTTGATTGTCGATGACGATCCGTATCTGCGCTCGATCTTGCGCCGTATGCTGGAAGGGCAAGGACATCGGGTAGCAGAAGCGGTCAACGGTGCTCAGTGTATTGAGATCTTTGAGCGATTGAAACCCGATGTGGTCCTGCTCGATGTGATGATGCCCGTGATGGACGGTTTTGCCGCCTGTGCGCGCTTGCGGCAGCTCCCCGGCGGTGACAAAGTTCCTATCGTGATGATCAGCGTGTTAGACGACCACCAGTCGGTGGCACGCGCCTTCGAGGTGGGCGCCACCGACTATATGACCAAACCCCTCAATGTGCAGATCCTGCTCAATCGGCTCCATTATATGCTGAGCGCGATGCGCACCGAACGCTTGATCAGTCGAGCCAAAAAGGAATGGGAAGCCACTTTTGACGCGGTCGCCGATTTAATCGTTCTCACTGACCTGGATGGCTCGATCGTGCGCTGTAATCGCGCTACAGTGGAACGGCTGGGCATCACGTTTGTTGATATCCTTGGACGTCCGATTCAGGAAGTTTTGCTGCGTGACCTGAAATCGCACGAGATCGGTATGGCGATCTCCGGACGCGAGTTGGAATTGCCGTCGCTCGGAGGACATTTTGCCATTTCGGTGTACCCGATTCACGTCCAAGATAGTCTGGATGGCCTGGTGTATGTGATGCGCGACGTCACCGAGCGTAAGCAGATGGAGATGCACATCCTAGCATCTCAAAAGCTCGCCGATCTGGGCACTTTAGCCGCCGGCATCGCCCATGAAATCAACTCGCCGCTGCAGGTCATCACAGGCGTGAGTCAAACGCTCCTCGACCGCCATGCAAGTGGCACATTGGATGCGGAACGACTGCAAAAAGGCTTGGTCACCATCCATCGGAGCGGCTGGCGCTGTGCCGAGATCGTACGTGCGCTGCGCACGTACGCCCATGCCGCTACAACCGAGCTGGTGGCCACGGATCTCAATGAAGTGGTTCGGGATACGCTCTTGTTGGTGGAAAACCAGCTGCGTTCCTGGGATAACATCAAGGTGGTCACTGAGCTAAGCGAAAACCTGCCAACATTGTACTGTGATCGTAATCAGATGGCCCAGTTGCTGATCAATCTCCTGACCAATGCCCGCGATGCCATGCCACGCGGAGGCACCATCGTCATACACACCGACTACAACCCCGCCCAGCATTCCGTTTTGCTCAGTGTCTCGGACACCGGAGTGGGGATTCCCGAAGCGGTCAGAGATAGAATATTTGACCCATTCTTCACCACGAAGCCACCTGGCCAAGGCACCGGCCTCGGGTTGTCCATCGTGGCGGGGATTGTGCGTGCGCATCGCGGAGAGATTTCAATACAGACAAGCGAGGGGAAAGGCACGACTTTTACCGTTGTGCTTCCCCAAGAGCGCGGTGACTCGCCTCGCTCTTCTGATCATGGTGCTGTCCCCCTTAATTCTGGCGGTCAGGCTTAGGTGTCTTGGGTCAGCAATGCCCAAGTGGAGATATGAAGGCGTGTCAGGAGGTCATCGATGCCAAGAATTTTGATCGCGGAAGATGATCCAGATGTGCGTAGCTTCTTGGAGGATGAGCTGACAAGCGCCGGATTCACAGTCACAGCAGTGGACAACGGCGCAGATGCAGTGGTAGCAGCGGTTGAGCAGCCTTATGATCTCTACCTGCTCGATATGCTGATGCCAGGCCTGGACGGTATTCAGACCATCCGAGTGCTGAAGAAAATAACTCCTGACGTGCCGATCATCGGATTGACGGGCTACGTGGGCCTCGGCTATATGGCTCAAGCCGCTGCCTATGGCGTGATCTGCTTGGCTAAACCAGTTGTGATAGCGGATTTGATCCGCGAGATCAATGAAGCGATCGCATCATGTTCGACGAGTTAGCGGAGGTTTCTAAGAGCGGAACGCCTGACGCAGAAGATGTGCCTCTTCTCGAAGCTTTGCCAGCGCGTTGGCCGCGTCGGACAGATCTCCACTACGTCCGATCTGTTCCAGATGGAAAGCACATTGCCTGAAACGTTCAGCGCCCAAACTGGCAGAAGCACCCTTAAGGCTGTGGGCGGTCTGTTCAACTCCTCGGGCATCTCCGCGCTCGATGGCCTCAGCAAAATGGGCAATTCCCTCCTCAATCTGATTCAGCAACATGTCCATCAACTCGGATAGAAGTGCTTCATCTCCGTCCAGTCGCCTGAGTGCAGCCGCACGATCCCAGATCGGCAATGTCGTGCTGTCTTTGTCGGCATAGCTTTGCGTCATACTTTGTCCTCCTGATGTGCAGGTGGGAGAAAACTATCCTCGTCCTGCCGAGTGACTTGGTCATCCAAATTACTTTGATGGATCACCGCGCCCATCTAGCCATTCGAGAAAAACTTTCACCACAGCGGGGTCGAAGTGTGTGCCTGATTCTCCTTTGATCAAAGCATAGGCTTGTTCCCATGATATGGCAGCGCGATAGGGCCGATCGGACCGCAGGGCATCCCATACGTCCACAACGGCAAAAATGCGTGCCGCAAGGGGGATTGCCTCACCTTTCAAACCGCGTGGATAGCCTGTGCCATCCCAGCGTTCATGATGACAATACGGGATGTCCAAGGCGGGCCGCAGGAAGGCAAAGCGGGAAAGCAGCTCGTATGCATACTCCGGGTGCTTGCGCATAATGCGCTGCTCCTCCTCAGTGAGAGGGCCAGGCTTGAGCAGAATCGAATCAGGGATTGCGATTTTACCGATATCGTGCAACAGAGCGCCGCGGCGTACGTGGGTCAGTGCCGGCTCTTCAAACCCCATTAATCTGGCCAATGAAACGGTCATGCTAGCGACACGCTGAGTATGCCCCTCGGTCTCATGGTCACGCAAATCCAATGTGCGCACCCAGCTTTCCAACGTCGCATCATAGGCAGCAATCAGTTCCTGGTGCGCTTGCTGCAGGTCACGGAAGAGTTGAGCGTTGTCCAGTGCCATAGCGGCCTGACTGGCCAGCGTATTCAGAAAATGTAGGTACTCTGGGTCGACCGCCCCACTATGGCGGATGAACAGCTCCAAAACACCACGCAACTGATCTCGGGCCAATAATGGTATCCCGTAGTACACAAGTGGCCCATCATCATAAGGGATGTTCTGAGATGCACCAGGCCATTCAGAGAGCGGAAGAGCTCCTGTGACGATCCGGCCCTCAAGAGCAGCACGGCCCGGATATCCCTCACCGAGGCGCAACACAGAGCGATCGAGCGACGGGATCGCAAATCCCCGGCCTGCCATGTGGCGCAGACTTTGCGTGTCCGGTTCATAGAACCACACGTTGGCGGCCACAGCTTCTAATTGCGAAACAGATTGATCAAGAAGTGCTCCGATAATGCTCTCTATTTCCATAGAGGTGATCAGTGTGGTTTCGAAGCTATGAATTACGCGCAGACGCTGGAGTTGACGCTGGGCTTCATCCTGCGCCAACTTGAAAGCGGTGACATCGCGCGATACCACCACGGCGTGGGTGACTCTTCCCACAGCATTGCGGTAGGGATAATATGTCACATCCATATAGCGCATGCCGAGTGTGGAAAACTCGAACCATCCCTGATAGTTGGCCTCCTGGCCGGAGAAACATTGATCGAGGAATGGCTTGACATAGAGATTGAACCGTTCTTCTCCCCAAACCTCGGAGACTTTCTTGCCGATGATTTCCTCAGGATGTTTGCAATGTGCGGTGCAGTAGGCATAATTGGCCGCTTCGTAGCGGTATTCGGCATTGATCAGGGTGAGAAAATCGTGTGAGGTGTTGGCGATAAATTCATACCGTCGCCACATCTCCTCGGGTGAACTCGAGGGTGTGTCAGGTGGAAACGTGAAGCATGAATCGTTTGGGATGCTCACCTTGACATCTGTAGCACCATTCTTAGAGGATGTTGCTGGCTGGAATATATAGAGCCCAGCACAGCCTCGACTGACTGGGCTCTGTCACACTATACGACATGATTATGATTTTAATGACAACGACCGATCGAGCGCATCCTCAACATTTAATCGGTGCGCTCCTCTCATAGTGGGCGGTACAAGACTCGAACTTGTGACCTCATGCATGTCAAGCATGCGCTCTAACCAACTGAGCTAACCGCCCACCTCAGTACGCCCTTATTATACATTGTTCTTGATGCAAAATGCAAGTCTCGAGGGTGTGAGGGTGTTGAAAAACCCTTTAGTTACCCGCTTTATTGGCCCATTTTCCTATGAAAATCTGAGCGGTCAAGGGGCTTTTTCAACACCCTCAAGTCTCGCGAGCGCATTTCAATTTGAGGACAGATAGAAGCATTGATCCAGATTTCGAGGGCGATCCGCGCCGCGGCTGTTGGGGCGTGGCGGGAACGTGCAAAACACGAAAGGCAACGAAAAACCCGAAAGATGGGGTAGGTTTCGCACCTTTCGTGTTATTTCAGATGGCGCGTGTTCCAAAGGTATTCGGCGGTGCCTATTCGCCGTTTGAGCCCATGTGGCTTGGTTTGACCTTGCTTTCTAGAAAAATGGATGCACCCGCCTCTGTCAACGGGCCATGTCCCATTTCCCTGCAACCTGCGGGCTGACCTCAGCAGCAAATACGCCGGGTTGTGCAGCGGAACTGCCTTGGAACCATATATCGTCTAAATACCAATTGCTGGTGCCTGAAGAATTAGTCTCAACGCGCAACTGGAGATCAACGGTTTTCCCTTTGTAGCTACTGAGATCGATCACGCGCTGAACCCACCCATTTGTGTTGCGTGTAGCGCATAAATAATAGGATTCAAGCACGACCCCATCCACGATCACGCTGGCACGGTCCGCTCCACATACATCGGCAGAATGGATCCAATGCCAGTAGGCCAGATAAGGGTGGTCTGAGGGCACCATCACAGTTTGTCGAATAGAAGCCACCTCGTCGTCATCACCACCCAGCCAAGCAGCCCAGTTGCCATCGTGCGGCAACACGGTCAGACGACCCCTGTCCAAGATCACCGGCCAGCCCTGCTGTGAAAACTCGGTCCAGACGCTTGGGCCATTTTCAAATCCCCCGTTGGTGGGGACGGTCAGCGCAGGTGGCGGCGGAGCCGGTGGCGACTGAGAAACGCCTTGGCGCGCCACGACCGGCAAGAAGAGCTTTATGGACTGCTCACCATTCGGCTGCGAGCCACCCGACGTGGCCGGACGCTTGTACGCGACATAGCTGGCATCCTCGCCAACGGATGAGATGCCATACTTGATGCGCATCATGCCATTCTCACCCCAAGACGGGCCCCACGAATTGCGCAGGTACCAGATCCCCTGTGCGTCGTCCCATCCTACCAGCATGACCGCATGATTAGTACCATAAGGGCATTGGTTGCTCTCGTCTGTCTGGAAGATGCCACCCGTGTATCGGATAAAGGCGCTGCCGGCGCATACCCCTGCTGTGACTGGCCCGTAGTTGTAGATCGCTTGCTTGAGCGCTGCTACGGAGGGTATTCCGTAGCCAGCCACCAAACCCCATGAGAGGATCTTCTCATAGTGCTGGTGCGGCCCGTTGCACGTGGTTCGCTTGCCGAGATAGGGGAAATCGCTTTCGTACACGGCGCCAGCATCCAGCTCGCCGGGTGGGATCTTGTTTTGATGGTATTCATGTGCCCAGAAACCACCGTTACATCCCCAGCCCTGCGTATTACAGGAAAGGAGGTACTGCTCGGAGAGATCGCGCTCGATGCCGTCGTGTATTTTGATGGCCGATTCGAGCACGCCTGTAGTGGCAAAAGCCCAGCAGCTGCCACAGGTTCCCTGGTTCTTGACAGGCGTGCATTTGCCCTGTTCGCACCAATTGAAGTGCGTCGGCAAGCCTGACGCGGCTATGTCTGCAGCGGCCACTTCAACCACGGGGATGGGGGAAGGTGTTGGGGTGGGAGTGGGCAGGTTGGCACCTGTGAAGGGCCCAACTGTCCGGATCGTCACCGCGAATGTGGCCAAGGGAGGCTCCGTATGCTCCCATGGACGGCGCAACGCTAACACCAGTTCGGTTTCGCCAGATGCGATCGCCGCAAAGCGCAGTGTCTGCAAGAGTGGACTGCCGGGCATCCCTGATGATGCCCCAAATTCGGGTGCATCACCCTGCCGTTGCACGATCAGAGAAAAGTCGCCTTGCACGACCTCCCAGAGGTAGCCCGCTGAGGGATTGGCTTCCAACTGAATGACCAACAGGGTGTTCTCATCGAAGGTGACCTGATGGCCGTCATCGGCAGCGGTCCGTACGATCTCCTTGTATGAGATGCCTTGTGCTCGAATTGGGAGAGCAGCGATGCTACTTGCTGCCAGCAAGAGGGTGGAGAAGATCGAGACGAACCATATGGGGTTCCAAAGCAATCGACGAGGCCATCCGCGTTCCATACCTCAAGCCACCCCCGATAATGCCCTCAACTACATCCAGCATATCAGACGGGGAAGTGGCTCTCAATAGGAATTGTGTCATAGGACTCGGGTACTATGTCGGGTATACGGTCATGGAACGACTGATCAGTGGTCCGCATAGGAGTCGAAAAGGTGAAGGCTGGTATGTGTGCCGCTTGCTTACGTCAGCAGTGCGTTGATGCATCGGCCCACAAGATGGGTTCATCCGAGGGGGATCAGCTAGGAAGAGCCCAGCTGGAGGATTGCGTTACCGTGACGTCACCGCGGTCTCCCAGCGCATGATCAGCTGAGGCTTCAGCTGCTCAAAAATCTCCGCCTGAGCTTGCACGACTTCGCGTTCAAAGGTCGCCAGATCCATCGCCTGGCTTTCTACTACCATGCTGGCGGTGCGCCCGTAGTATAGCGGCACCATCGAATCCATCATCTGCCCGCGGTCCAACACACCACGATGATATGCTACCGCGTAATCAAGCACCATATCGGCCCAGTGTGCCGCTTCGAAGCGAAAGATGGACACTTCACGGCTCAGAATAGCGGCCAGCGCCTGCCAATTGTGCGGGGAGAGCAGTTGTTCCCACACACTTTTCCACTCTTTGTGCCCCTGGTGTAGCCGCTTGATCATCGTTTCGAGATTGACGGGCACCGGCTCCGGAATAACTGCCTCAGCCGTGCCGTAGATAGGAGCTGATTGCACACTGCGCACCGATTTCCACCGTTCTTCGTAATATGCCATCATCCCGAACATAGTGCCCACGACCTGACGGAACATGGGCCCTAGCGCCGCCGCCGGATCCTTGGCATTGTGGATTTTGGCACCCAGATAGGCCTGGCAGATGCGGGCTTCCGTGTTGATCGCCGTGGTGGTCATCCAGATATCGATGCCGTAGCGCGCCACGTCGCTCTCCCACACGTCTTGCTGAAGATATGTGTCCAACAGGCATGCTCCCACTGCGAAGTCGCCCCCAATCGGCTGACGCACGTCCACGCCGTAGAGCATGCGCGTCATAGGATAGACGATATTGTTGGTAATCGTGCCGTCATATTTGTCGCGTACATAGTAGGGCGTCACATAGTCGTATTCGCCCGACACGATAGGCCAGCCCAGCCGCTCTATCCACTGCGGTGTGATGCTGCGCAGGTCGCTGTCCAGAACGACACACAGGCGCGCGTTTAGACGTCGGGCTGCCTCGAAGATGGCACGCAACGCACTTCCCTTGCCAGGTAACCCCTGATACACGGTGACGATGCGTTCCACCCCTGGCGGCAGGGTCGCATGTAATGCCGATTCGCGCGTGCCGTCCGTCGAGCCGCCATCTGAATTGACCACCACCGCCCGCAAATGAGGAAAGTGACCCGCTGCACCCTGTGCTGCCGTCTCGATCACATAGCGGATCGTGGCGGCATTGTTGTAGCTGGGGATGCCGATTACGATATCGACCTGGCCAATCTGTTCCAACTGATAGAGAGCCTCTTCGCTGAGCGCGGTTTTAGCGACCCTCATGCTTCTCTTTGTCCCTGACTCAGGTGGGTTTGTTCCCTCACCTTGCAATATCGTTGCGCGTTTCGGGCCATATTCTGTACGCGCAACCGCTCCGAAACTAAAGCGGTCAACCGCTGTTCCAGCGTGCGATAGGAGTAATAGACGCGGCCTAGCGCATAATTGTGCTCCACCATTTCGCTCACCCGTTCGGGGTCATGGAGCAGGCGACGTGCCTGTTGCACCGTGTCGTCGGTGATGAAATCTTCGAAGCCAATTACACGAAAGCCCTTTGGTTGGATGTCGGTGCGGAAAATCTCATAAATGCTCAACACGAGGGGACGTTTGTAATAGATCGCTTCTAAGAAGGCGTTGCCAAAACCTTCCACCCGCGAAGGATAGGTGATCATATCGGCCTGCTGATAGACGTCTCGGATGCTGTATATCTTGCTGCCGTCCGGACGCCGACCGCGCTGGTGGCCGACCCGCTCGGCTGCCAGGATAACTTGCACACCCATCAGCTGGGCATATTCCAGCACGTAGTCCTGATATGCAGAACCCTCATCCCCTGAGGCGTGCGAGATGAGCAACGCACAGGGACACTCCAGCCGACGGAGCAGCTCGATGGCTTTCTCGATACGCTTGCGCGGTACGATGCGGGTGGGCTGTAAGAAGAGATGTGCTTCAGGCTCGATGCCCAGTTCCATACGCAGGTCGTTCGCGTATCCATCCGGTGCAGGGGGCGGTGAATCGAAGTCCATCACGTTCGGGATCAATGTCGAATTAGCACTCGTGCGCAAGGCGAGTTGGCGACCGGCATAGGAGTTGATTACCACATGAGTGATCGAGCGCAAAGTGGGTGGAAAGGCGGCGCGCAGATAATCCTCTGCAGCGTTTATGGCGAAGCGTTGTCGCTCCCAAGCGAAATCATGATGATGGGCGATGGTGGGAAAGTAGCTTTCGGCGATGAACTCGGTGAGTGCCAACCCCAGTGGAACATTCATCGGGATGGAGAGCACATTTTCGGCGATCAGCAAATGGATGCCAAACTGCCGGACAAAACGGTAGAGATGCTTTTTGAGATGTTCTTTGATGCATTGCACCCGTCGTGAGGTAACTGGCGAGCGGGTCTGGTTATCGAACAGGTCAGCCGTCAATGACAGGATGTCCGGGTGTTGGAAGTGAGCTTCCGGCACTACATACGAACATTCCGCAGGCCAATCCGACTCGCCGGCAAAGAAGTAACACTCGTATCCCAAGCCTCTCAGGACATTAACCCATTTGGCTACTTCGAGCGACACCCCGTCGGTGCCGGCAAGACGGGTGGACACGAAACCGATATGACCGTGCAAACGTTTCATGACTCTCCTATCTCTCCCCCGAGGCTCTTCTCATCTCGCCGATGCCTGGCACGATATTCAGGCAAGGTGATGATGGGCGGTCGTTCGTATTCCAAAATCTCGATCGGCTCCAGATAGAAATGGCCAGGACGATAGCGAATCTGGTTGAGGCTTTCGTTGATCTCCTCGAGGATGCGGATTTTGTGGCGTTGCTCCAGCCGCCGCATGGCGACCTGGAGGATGGCAAATGACATCTTCGACAACGAGGGCAACGGTTGATTACGATGAACGCGCTCCAACAGATCCACCTGCGCGATCGCAGAGAGACCGAAGCGTTCCAAAATATCCACCAACAAGCCGAATTCCACCCCGTAGCCGGTGAAGAAGGGCAGTTGCTCCAGGATCTGTCGTCGTCCTGCATACTCACCGGCCAGCGGCTGAATCAAGCCTGAAAGCTCAGGGAAAAACAGGTTCAATAATGGACGCGCGGTCAGTTCTGTGACACGTCCCCCTGCGCCAGCTTCGATTCGGTCACCCTGTTGAAGAGGACGCCGATAGAAGCCCTTCACGTATTGGATGCGCGGGTCGCGCAACAACGGTCCCAGGATGCCATATACGAAACGGGGGTGAATGTTGCGGATGTCCGTGTCTATCCATGCAATGATGTCCCCATTCAACACATACAGGCTTTTCCACAGCGCCTCTCCCTTGCCACGGTAGGCACCATATTGCGGCAATATGTCGCACGCAACATACACTGGAATGCCCAGCTGGGTGGCGATTTCACACGTGCGATCTTGCGAGCCCGAATCGATGAGCACGATCTCATCCAGCAGAGGCACTTCGTCCATCAGGGCTTCCTTGACTACGGTGATGATATTACCTACCATTACCTCTTCGTTCAGTGCCGGTAATCCCAGGCTGATGCGCACTCCCTCACGCTCCTTCAGCGCCACTAATCGCTGGAGATCGCTGAACTCATCGCTGCGAAATGTGTTCTCGGCAAACCAGCGATCCACCACCACCGCGATGGGATGGTCATGCACGACGCGCTCGTCCAATGTCAGCGTCGAAGCACGCCATGCCCTCTCTGCTGCCACCTTAGCGACCACCAGATTGCTGGTGAGACGCTCAGTCACCGCCCGGAGCACAGCACCAGCCCAACCGACGCCATCGGTTCGCCTGGCTGCAGCACCCATCACGACCAGCTGATGTCGATTGCCATGCTCCACGATCGCATCGACCACACTGCCACGCGTGCTGAGGACCCGTACAAATCCCTTCAAGCTGCGCATGGCATGGGCGAAGCTCTCAAACGCAGACTGTTCCTCCCGTTGAGCAGAGCCCATCTCGTGCAGCAAGGTTACCGTGGCATCACTGGCACGTGCCAGTGCATGAGCGACGCGCAAGGCCATACCGGAATGGGGTCCACCGCGCACAGGCAGCAGAATCCTTCGCATTGCTGGCCACCCACCTTGGGCCATGAACGAGTCGTTGATTCGCACGACCACCACATCACACGGCGGGGCATCCAGATGCGGGTCGTCCAGGTTGTCCACAGCTGTGTCGGGAGTGGCAGAGCTCGGCCAGGCGAGCAGCAACAATTGCACCCGCTCCTGCGCCACTGTTTCCCAAATTGCATCCCACACCCGCTGTGCCGGACGCACGATGGTGCGCGTGCGCGGTGATCCGTATTGGTTTGCGCTCAAGAAGGCCTCCAACGCCTCGCGATGACGGCTGACACGCGGCGCCGTGCGGCTGAGTGGTCGTTCATCGGGTGTCTTCACCACCTGGAGAATCATCACGCGACCATACCGATCGCGCGCTAGGAGGTTGGCAAGTGGGATCAACACCTGTGCCTCAGCCAAGCTGGTGAGCACGACCAGCACCCGATACTGGCCAGTCGAGCGCACCTCACCGGCTCTATCCCCCACGCCCCTCCTATCTGCCATTTGCGAGCACCTCAGATAATAGTGGCATCAGATGTTGCTCCAACACGCTGCGCCATGTGTAACAATGCAATACTCGTTGGCGCAGTTGATACACATGGTCGGTAGCGCAGTAGTGCGCGATGGCGCGCGCCACCTGCTCAGCATCGCCATGGGGATCGAACAACCAGGCCAGTTCTCCAGCGCTCTCCCGCACTGGGGGGATGTCGCTGGCAAAGACGGGTATACGCGCCAAGCCAGCTTCCAGAATTGGGATACCGAACCCCTCACGCTCGCTGGGGAACAACAAAACGTCAGCTAGCTGGTACAAGTCGGCCATCACCCGGTCGCTGACATGCCAGGGTCGCTCATCTGGGCCACATTGATAGAGAAAATAGACGCGCTCTGTCAATCCTAATTCCGTGCGCAGCCGCTGCAGCGACTCCAGATAGGCGAGATTAGTGGGGTTATGAGCACCGGGTGGCCCCGTGACCAACAACGCAGCAGCGGGCATCATTTGGCACAGCGCTGCCATCACATGCAGCGCGAACTCGATGTTCTTACGGCGCGTGATGCGTGCCGGGAGCAATACCAAAGGATGAGCCTCAAGCAAGTCGAGCCGCTCGATCAGCGCGACGCTCTCGCCATCCAGTTTGAGCCGCTCTGCCGGATCAATCCCCGGAGGAACCACCACGATGGATTCGGCTGGAACACCGAGCAATGTCGCCAAATTGTCACGTTGGTCGTGCGACACCGCTACGTAGCGCACTCCTGGCCAGGCCGTGCGGAGCAGATCCCAAGGATAGCCGTCTTGCAAGGCGGGCCGATAGCGCGCATCCTGCCAGGCAAGGTCGTGGCACCAGGCAATGAAATGGGTGATGTGCTCATCCGCCAGGATGCGCAATGCTGCCGTGAGCGGCAAGTTCTTGTGCAGCGTCATCGCATTGTGCACGATGCACCCTGCAGCATCTGTCAGCAATGCGCGCAGCCGGACGACCAGACGGTCGCGCAACGCCACGAAACCGGCGGGGCATTCGCCCTTCGCCAGCCGGCTGCCCACTGCCAGCACAGCAGGATGCTGCGAGTCTGCTTCAGGCAGGAGGTGAACACGTACCTCGGGATGGAAGGGCTCGCCACGCCCGGCAAGGACCTCTACGGCGTAACCCTTGGCTGCCAGCAGACGGGCATGATGATAGATAGTAGCTTCCACTCCGCCCACCACCGGCGGCGCGGCGTAGTGCAATATCGCCAGTCGTCCGTTCCCTTGTTCCATCGCACCAAGAGTGTATCAGATGTGGGAGGATCGCACAAGAGAGGAGAAAAGGGAGAGGTTGTGTCTCTTAAGAGTGGGGATTCGTCACCGGCCGATCAAAAGCCCAGATGCGAGACGTGGAATTTGGGAGCTCTTTAAGGACATACTACCGATCACTACGGGTGCATTGCATCCATTTGACTCACCCTTATTTTTGATTATATTGCGAAAGTGTCTCGTCTGACCTTCCTAGGAAAGGAGATATAGTACGTTGAGCGCTGCAACTGGGTATGAGCATCCTCCGCTGGAGGACGAGATCGATCTGCGGCAGTACATCCGCACTTTGTTGCGTTACTGGCGCTGGATTGTGGGGTTGAGCATCGTGGCAGCCGTGCTGGCCTTCGCGATCAGCTCGGTCTTGCCCCCTCAGTACGAAGCAACCGCGCTGGTGGCCATCACCGGACCGCGCTACCGCATGCAGTTTGATGCGCGTATGCAAGATGTGCCCTTCGATCCCAAACAGTTCACCAAAGGGTACGCTGCCATCGCCACGGGGGATGAACTGCTTACGACATTGTTGGAAGCGACGAACAGCGGAATGTCCACTGGTAACGCGGCGCTTTCATTGGTAGATCTGAAGGCAGCACTGGACGCTCAAGTGATCGGCGACGGCAACCTGGTGCAGCTGACCGCGCGCGCTGGCGACCCGGAAGAGGCGGCACACCTGGCGAACATGTGGGCGGAGCGTTATGTGACCCAGCTGAATATGCTCTACGGCCAGAAGCGGGAACTGTCCACGCTGGAGGCACAGGTGGCACAGGCAAAAGCGGCGGTGGAACGCACCGATCAGGAGCTGGCCCAGTTGCGCAAAGAGTACGGCTTTGGCTTTCGTCCCTCGGCAGCGCCGGATGTGGTGGAGCCTTGGGGCATCGTGTATCAGCTACAGGCCAAGACGCGCCTTCTGGCCGATTATGAGGCGCGTGCCAGCAAGATTGCTCAGCTATTGGAGGAAGCGCGCGCCGTGGCGCAACGGGCTGGTGGCGCCGCGCCGGCCATCGTCAGTGGTCTGATCGCCGATATGCTCGGACTGGGTCAGCTCAACACGGTCGGAATGCCACAAGTGCAAATCAGCTTGGGTGACCTGGATGTCGAAGCCAGCCTCGCCGCGTTGGTCGAGGCGCTGGAGGCCAAGCAGGCAGCCACCCAAGAGGCAATTGCTCAGCTGCAAAGCGAGGTGACGTCTCTCCAAGCAGAGGTGGCAGCGCGCCAGATGCAGCTGGAGCAGCTGCTACGGGAGCAGGAGCTTAACCAAAATACCTACCTGACTCTGGCCAACAAGCTGGAGGAGACCCGTGTCGAGGTGAACGGCGATATTGCGCGCATCGCCAGTCGTGCGGTCATGCCGGAGAAGCCGAGCAGCCCGCGGCGCATGTTTAACACCGCTCTGGCAGCCGTGGCGGCGGTGATCGTGGCTGCCTTCGGCGCCCTCTTCGCCGAGTACTGGCGGCAGGGTGAACTTCGTCCTAGCGTGGTCACAGGGGATGCTTCGGCCTGAGGCTGCGCGCATGCGGCTCAACCGGTTGTGGTGGATAGCGTTGGCGTTGGGGGTGCTGGGATTGGTCGCGCTCAGCCTGCCCTATGCGCTCAGCGCACATTATCTGGAGAAGGGCAGCGTGCGGCTGGTACAGGGAGATCCCCCCGCGCTGCATGCTGCCGTGGAAGACCTGGAGCGTGCGGTTGCACTGGACGGGCGCAACGTCCAGGCGCGTCGGCAGCTGGCACGTGCCTATCTGATTCTCGCGCAGCCCCAGTCGGCCCTGGCGGCTCTGCAACCTGCCCTGGATGTCGCACCGAAGAATCCCTTGGTCTCGCTTGAGCTGGTGGACGTATATACCGCGCTGGGCCAGGCCGAAGCGGCGGTGCAGACCTACGAGGCCGGCGGCCTGGGTATGCCCAGCGCTGCGGCGGCAGCGGCATATCTGCAGCGGGCCGAGGAGCGGCGGCAGGCAGGTGATAGGATAGCTGCGGTAGAGCTCTGGCGCAAGGCGCTGGTCGCCGACCCGGGCAATCTCTATGCCCTGTGGCAGCTACGACAGGCAGCCCGTGTGGCCGGTGACGACGCGACCGCTGCCCATTACGAAGAGCAGCTGCGCTATTCTGACCTGCGGTCGGTGGCCGTGCCTTCCCATGTCCAGCTGGCCGAATACCAGGGCAGAGCAATGGCCCAATTGGCTGAGGCAGGCATCTGGACGGACGAAACTTTACATAACATAGCCAGTTACCAGGTGTGGCAGTTCGCCCAGGGCGAGGTGGGTCGACATACAGAGCGTGTGCTCCAGGCTCTCTTGTGGGATCGGCCTGGAGATATCGATCTCCGCTTCTACCTGGCCGAGCTGTATCACCGTCGCGGCGAGTGGGAGCAGGCCGAGGCAGCCTATCGCGCCGTCCTGGAGCGGGACGCCGCCTATGCACAGGCAATGCTGCGATTGGGGATGGTGTTCCAGGCGCGCGGCCGGCTGGCCGAAGCAGCCGATTGGTACGCGCGCTATCGGGCGCTGGCGCCGGACGATTTGCTGGGCCTGGAGCGGCTGGTGGAGGTGCACGAGGTACTTGGCGCGCCCGATACCACCGCGCTGCGCGAGCAACTGCGCGATCGAAGCGATGACCGGCGCATCGCAGCACAGCTGCTGGGAGTCCCCGCGGATGCGGTGCAGCTGGGCGAGAACCTGGTCCGGAACGGTGACTTCGAGAGCTGGTTGAGCGGGCGGCCGGAGTGGTGGTCGGTATCCAACATGGCCACCGGCGACCCGTGGAATGAAGGGCTGTTCATCGGTGGTCGGGAGGAGCTGGATGCACCAGACGGAAGCGCCATGCGCATTCAGGGCATGTGGTTGCGCCAGGAGCCGGATAAAGAGCCAGGGCGGTGGGGCTACTGGTACTTCGATGAGCGCTCCAGGCGCATTGCCACGTTGCCTCTCGAGCCGGATGGCGTGTATCTGATCAGCTTCGATTATCGCAGCGACGCGGAGGAAGGGCAAGGCGCCGCTGTCTATGTCTCCGACCGCGAGGAGGTTTTGTGGAGGGGGGACAGGCGCCTCCCGAAGACGGGCTATGCCTGGCGTCATTTTGTGGCGGTGGCCGCGAACCGCAGCGGCGCCGAGGCGACGATGCGGCTGTTGCTGCGCCACTGGGGCAGCGGCGTCATGGCGTTCGACCGCGTGCGGGTGTCTCGGCTGGAGCTGCCAGGGGAGCTGCGCGGCGCTCTGGACACGGCGCGGTTCTGGAGCAGTGGTTTGTGACAGGGGAGCGGATGTCTGTTGAGC
>QEXY01000083.1 GCA_003130875.1 Ardenticatenia bacterium | reverse complement strand
ATAGGGGATCTTGCCGATGATCTCGCACTTGGGTAGTTGGTAGACCACCACATCATACTGCCCCATCCCATTGTCGACAGGGATGGCTAACTTGCCGCTCAGGGTGGGTTGCGAAGGTCGAGTTGCTCCTATGACGGGGGAAGGAATGGGCTCGCTGGTGGCTGTAGCAGGTGGAACGGGGGTATGAGTGGGTGGAGGCGATGTCGGCGTGCTCGTTGGCATAGATGTGTATGTTGGATACGGTGTGTAAGTAGGCAAAGGCGTGTAAGTCGGAAGGGGCGTGTAAGTTGGCAACCACACCGGGGTGTTTGTTGTACTCAAGCCTCCCACAACCGGCGTTGTCGGCATAGCGCTGATCGATGCTTCAACCAACACATCTACTGCCTCTGTAGCTGCCACGCTGGGAGTGGAGAGGGGTGTTGTATGCAAGGCGCCATACGTTCCGCGCATAGCGAGATCTTTTGTTATGGCCGCTGTTGCGGTATCAGTTGCCTGTCGAGCAGCTGACGTCGGTGTTTCCAGATATAAAGCGGGGTTTGTCTGCGCGACGGTTGACGTGTTGCTGGGAGCAGGCGAGACTATAACTTCAGTGCTTACAGTGGCTGCCTCTGTGAACACCTCACTGGTGGATGGCGTGCCTGCCTGTGTGACCGATAATGCGAGGGGTGTGGGGGGTGTGGACATCAGCCCCACCGAGACAGTTGGTGTCAGCGACCACTGCACGAGGCCGTGCAACACGTAAGGCCCTATCAGCAATAGCGCGACAGCGCAACTCAATATCACCAATCCACCTCCGATGGCCAGCGGCAGCCAGGGCACGCCGCGCTTCTGGGGCTCGGTCACTGCTGTAGCCGCAGCCGCGGGCGGAGGGGCGTCCATCGGTGTTTTCCTGGGCAGCTCCACAGCGCGTGGCGGGGGCGCAATTGTGGTGGCAGGGGTGATGGCCAATGTGTCATCCGCACTCAGACCTACCGCTTCGCGCAATGCCCGTGCCATTTCCCCGGCACTGGGATAGCGATCGTCCGGGTTCTTGCTCAGCGCTTTGAGAATGATATGCTCAACCGCCTCGGGCAGATTGGGATTGAGTGCGCGGGGCGATGACAGCGGACCGTGGATGTGCTTCATGATGATCGCCAGAGGAGTGTCAGCATCAAACGGCACCGTGCCAGTCACCATCTCATAAAGAATCACTCCCAGGGCGTAGATGTCGCTGCGTTCGTCACCATGTTGTCCTTGGCCTTGTTCCGGCGACATGTAGGCCGGGGTGCCTGAAATTACACCGGTCATGGTCAATCCGCTTGCACCTATAATGCGTGCAATGCCGAAGTCGGTCAGCACCACTTGGCCCTCTTTGGTAAACATCACATTGGCAGGTTTCAAGTCACGATGCACCATCCCGCGTGAATGCGCGTAGTCGATGGCACTTGCCAGGGCGCAAAAAATCCGCGTTATTTCTGCCAAAGTGAAGGGCTGCCCGCGAAATCTTCTCTCTTGGAGCTCTGCCTTGAGCGTCGGACCTTCGACAAACTCCATCACCATGTAGTATAGGTCATCCACAACATCGAAATCGTACACCTGTACAATGTTGGGATGGCGCAAGTTGGCAATGGCTGCTGCTTCGCGCTTGAATCGCCCGATGAAATCGCTTTCCCCAGCCAGATGGCTGTGCAACACTTTGATTGCAACGTAACGGTCCAGGCCGGGCTGATACGCTTTGTAAACCTCTGCCATGCCGCCGTGGCCGATCCGTGCGATGATGCGATATTTGCCTAAGGTTCTGCCGATCAAATCGTTCATAGTGCACAGCCCACTCTTGAGCGCAGTGGAGAGGGAGAAATCTTTATCAGTAGATTGATTATATAACGCCTTACATCGGTGCGTCAATGCCCCTAATCAGAGGCGGTACAGTGCACCATCTTATGGATAATTACGTTGTCGGTTCGGTGATAGGATGTTACAATCGAGCGTATATGGCAAGGATCTTCGCCCGCGCATTATGGGTACTGGCGGTGCTGTTCCTGGCGATAGGTGGAACCACGCTTGCGCCAGGGCTGGCACACGGGCCTGCCACCTCGCACCTAACGTCGATCTTTGCAATACCCTTCCAGGGCACCGAGAGCCAGTCCACACCGTCGCCACTTTCGACGCCACCTCCACTTACACCTCCTGCTGAGCTTGTCGCCTACCAGCCTGCCTTGCTTCCCCAGTTTGCCGCCGACCTTGCCATCCGAGCCAATGCACCTCGCTATGATATCGTGCTCTTCTTAGAGGAAGGGGAAAAGCCCGTGTTGAGGGGGATCCAGCACGTGCGATATACCAATGAGGAGGCGGTACCCCTGGACTATCTGGTCTTCCGCCTCTATCCCAATTTGCCTGCATTTGGAGGGACGATGGAAGTGGGCACGATCACCGTAGGCGTCACGCCTGTGGAGCCAGTGTATGCTGCCAATCGCTCCGCGATCTATGTGCCGCTACGGCCTGCGCTCATGCCAGGTCAAAAGGTTGATGTGGCCCTGGAATTCCGCACCATTCTGCCCACTGACACGCGCTCCGGCTATGCCGTCTTTACCTATGCGGACGAGGTCTACGCCCTGGCCGGTTTCTACCCCACCATTCCGGTTTATGACGCGCAGGGGTGGGATGTGGAAATCGCCTCTCCTTACGGAGATGTGACATTCACGGACACCGCGTTCTATCACGTGCAGCTCAGCGTGCCCTCAGGGTTGGTCGTCGTGTCCTCTGGTCAAACTGTGGAGGTAACGGATAGAGATGATGGGACACGTTCTTGGACCATAGTAGCAGGACCGATGCGTGATTTCTACATTGCCATGAGCCATGATTATCAACTCGTGTATGACTTCGTAGATGGAGTACGGATCAACAGCTACTATCGCTCTGGACAAAAGGAGGGTGGTGATCTGGCATTGCATTATGCGCGCGCAGCATTGCATCTGTTCAACCGACTGTTCGGCTCGTATCCATATACTGAGCTGGATGTCGTGCCCACGCCCACCAATGCAGGAGGGATCGAGTATCCTGGGGTCATCGTGACTGCTCAATCTCTATACCCCGAGCAGAGCGAATATCTGGAGTTGGTGGTTGCCCATGAGGTGGCGCACCAATGGTGGTATGGATTAGTGGGCAGTGACCAGCTGGATGAACCGTGGATGGATGAGGCGTTGACCAACTATTGCGCTTACATTTACTTCCAGCGCACCACTTCCCCCGAAAAGGCTCAGCACATCAAGAAGGTGGCCTTTGAGGACGCTTATCGAGAGCTGCAGCAGAATCATTCAGATCGTGCGATCGGTGGACCAGTGGCTGATTTCCGTTCCCAATCGGACTATGTAGCAGTGGTCTACGGCAAGGGGCCTCTGTTCTTCGATGCTGTGCGTGAGCGGTTGGGCGATGAGCGTTTCTTTGCCGGTCTGCGCCTCTACCTGGAACGCCATCGTTACGGTGTTGCCTATCCGGAAGATCTCATCGCCGCGCTAGAAGAAGCTTCTGGGCAGTCCATCGACGACCTGTATAATGCCTGGGTTCTGGGTGAAGCCCCACAGGAGGATTGCGCGGGAGAGCACTGAGCATTATGATAGGATTTACTGGCAAGATTGGACCAGGGGCATTTTCAGGCATGAACCAGCGAGGTGAGATATGAGTACATCAAATCATGCAGCAGATACCCCTGTGTTGACCGCATCGGAAAAGAAAACCCTTCTGCGCATTGCTCGTGAGACATTGAGAAGCTACCTGCAGACTGGCAAGATCCCGCACTATGCGTTCAGCGAGTCGGGACTTTTACAAAAGGCGGCAGCGTTCGTGACATTGCGGCGCCGCAACGGTGAGCTGCGTGGCTGTATTGGACGGATTGAAGCCACCGAGCCTCTATACCGCACAGTGCAAGAGTGTGCTATCTCAGCGGCTACGCGCGATTATCGTTTCCAGCCAATGCACAATGCTGCCGAACTGGACGACGTGGTCATCGAGATATCGGTGCTCTCCCCATTTCAGCGTGTCCAGGATCCTAATGAAATTGAAGTGGGCAAACATGGCTTGCTGATCCGCCAGGGATACAACAGCGGGTTGCTGTTACCCCAGGTGGCTAGCGAGCGGGGATGGAGCCGGGAAGAGTTTTTACGTGCTGTGTGCATGAAAGCAGGGTTGCCGTCGGACGCCTGGCGGCGTGCTGATCTTTACAAGTTCACAGCCGAGGTTTTCTCAGAAGAGGAGTGACCACCGTACAGGGCGCACTTGAAACCCCGCTTCTCTTGGTCCGAGCTCATGACATGCGCCGCAGCTCCTCGAACAGCGCGCGCTGCTTGGCTGACAATTGAGTCGGCAGGCGCACATCAACGCGTACGAAAAGGTCTCCGTACTCCCCCGGAGACTTGATCTTGGGCATACCCTTGCCGCGCAGTCGGAAGACTTGCCCGTTCTGGGTGCCCGCCGGGATTTTGAGCTTGACCTCGCCTGTCAGAGTGGGCACTGTGACTTCGCCGCCCAGCACAGCCGTGTAAAGATCCACCGGCACCGTCACACGGAGGTCATCTCCCGTGCGCTCAAAACGCGGGTCAGGAGTGACCTTGATGCGCAAATACAGATCACCGCTGCTGCCTCCCGCGATGCCCGGCTCGCCCTCACCCCGCACACGCACCCGCGTGCCCGTCTTAGCCCCAGGTGGGATGCGTACCTCCAGTCGACGCCCGTTCCTGTTCAGCACCCGGGTGGTGCCATGATAAGCTTCGCTTAAACTGATCTCGACCTCATATTCCACGTCGCGGCCCGTTTGCGGCCGTGTCCGATATTCATAGGTGCCAAAGCCGCCTGTACGGCGTGTGCGAGTGCCCATGCCGCCGAAGATGCTGTTGAAAAACTCCGAGAACAGACTATCTTCGCCAAACAGATCGGCAAAGTCCTCCGGCGTGCCATATTGTACATGAACACGCTGCCCACCCGGCGTCGTGGTCCAACGACTCCAGTCAAAGTCGCTGGGATGACCACCGGCCCGCTGCCAGCGCTGCCAATCAGCCCCTAGCTGATCGTACTTAGCCCGCTTCTCCGGGTCGCTGAGCACCTCATATGCTTCGTTGATCTCCTTGAAACGGGCTTCTGCCTCCGGATTGTTCGGATTCATATCCGGATGATATTGACGCGCCAGCTTGCGATAGGCCGCCTTGATCTGTTTTTCCGTCGCGTTCTTATCGACTCCCAGGATCTTGTAATAGTCCTTATACTCCATATCCTCCCCCCAACACGAATGGTCAGGCTGCGACTACCACGCGTGCCGGCCGCAATAGCCTGCCGTTGAGTGTATAGCCGGGTTCCACCACCTCCACAACCAGCCCACTCCGAACGGGATCGACCACCGTCGCCACCGCTTCGTGAAGTTCGGGGGT
Organism: Ardenticatenia bacterium; assembly: GCA_003130875.1. Lineage (GTDB taxonomy): Bacteria > Chloroflexota > Anaerolineae > 4572-78 > NAK82 > NAK82. Next base: position 8,765 of record QEXY01000083.1, on the reverse strand, counting down.
GAAGGGACGCCCAAGTGCCTCGATTTCCTGAACCCCCTCGTTCTCTAACAAGCGCTTCAACTCATGATATGTAAGGTGTACCCCCTCGCGCAACGCAGTGGGTGAATCCCCGCCCAGCCCGGCCGGCTCTGCCTCGAGGGCACGACGAAGGTTGTCCACAACCGGCAGAAACAGCCGCAACAGGCGTTCCTTCTCGCGTTCACTCGCCTCTTCAGCACGCTGTTCCTGACGCTTACGAAAGTTGTTCATCTCTGCTTGCAAGCGCAACGCGAGCTCTTTCCAATCAATTTGCGCAGGCGATTCCGGCGTGCCCGAACTGGCCCCCACGACGGGCGGGGCAGGGACAGAATCCGGTTCCTTATGATCGTCGTCCACTACACGCACGGGTATCCGGCGCGCAGGTGATCCCTCTTGGTGACGCAACACAGGACTGTTTCCATCAAGGATAAACATCGCTCAACCGTTTTTCTCCTCTCGGTTCCATTCCAACATCATAGTAACCTCTCTCACGATATACAACTTGTATTGGAGTCGGATAAGACCAAGATTAAAGTTTTGTTAGAGTTACTCAAGTTGCCACCTTTGACCGGGTGCATTTCATTCTGAGACAAGGTTTGTCTCAATCCGAGCCGCGCGCGGGGTAGGGGGCGATCGGCTGGTCGCCCCTACCGTTCTCTGATGGTCGTGGCTCGGATTATGCTGTTGCCATTCCGCGTCACTCGTCCTCCGCGGTGACCACTCACTAGTTGGAGCGAAAAGTCACACTTCTTATGCCGGCCTGTGGTCTCAACTTCCCTGGGTGGCAACTCGGGTTAGAGTTGTCTTCACTTGGCCTTCGGATACACTCTTTGCACTGATTGCGCTATAATAGAGAAAATCTGTGACCACGACCACCAGAGGTGGACACCATGCACCAGCATTCCGAGAGCAGCACACCCATTCGTGTGGCTGTTCCTGAGACCATCGGAGAGGTGATCGACCGTATCGGCTTCGGCCGATTTCAGCAGCGGCTGATGTGGCTTTGTGGCGCCAGCTGGGCAGCAGACGCGATGGAAGTGCTGCTCATCGGGTTCGCCATACCGAGCTTAATCGCTGATTGGGGGCTCAGCCGCGAGCAAGGCGGGCTGCTCGCCTCAGTGTTGTTTGCCGGGATGTTGCTGGGAGCCTGGTTTTGGGGTCAGTTCAGCGATTACACTGGCCGCCGCTTCAGTTTTATCACCACCATTGGGATAGACAGCGTGTTTGGATTACTCAGTGCGCTGGCACCCAGCTTTCCGGTGCTGTTGATCTTCCGATTTCTCACCGGTTTTGGCGTAGGTGGCACCTTGCCAGTGGATTACGCGATGTTCAGCGAGTATCTGCCGACTCGCAATCGCGGCCGCTATCTGGTTTATCTGGAAAGCTTCTGGGCTTTGGGAACTATTGCGGCGGCTGCGCTTGCCTGGCTGATCATACCCCAATTTCCTGAGATCGGCTGGCGTTACTTGCTGGCAGCCAGTGCTCTACCAGGCCTGATCGTCTTCTGGATTCGACGTGCGATGCCAGAATCGCCGCGTCACTTGCTGGTCAAGGGGCAGGTGGACGCTGCGCGTCGGGTGCTGCAACGTGTCGCTCGAGAGAACGGGATGGATCTGCATATCGGTGCGCTGACGGTTGAAGCAACCCGCACACAAGTTCCCTTGCGCACTATCTTTGCCAAGCAGTACCTCACCCAGACAATGATGAGCACGATTGTCTGGTTCTCACTCAGTTTAGCATATTATGGCGTCTTCACTTGGTTACCGGGTATCTTCCGGGCTCAAGGTTTTGCGCTTCTACCCGTTTACCAAAACACGTTTCTTCTCGCGCTGGCGCAGCTGCCAGGTTATTTCAGTGCTGCCTGGCTCATCGAAGTCATAGGACGTCCGCGAACGCTGGGGTTGTACCTCTTAGGGAGTGCAGCTGCGACATATGCTTTTGCCGTTGTGTCCGGCACGACCGATATTGTATTAGCCTCTGTCTTGATGAGTTTCTTTGCTTTGGGAGCATGGGGCGTGTTGTATGCCTATACACCAGAACTCTATCCCACCTCAGCACGCGGCACCGGCATGGGATGGGCAGGGGGCGTGGCCCGCATCGCCGGCATCCTGGCACCTCTGGTGGGTGCTCGGCTACTGGATGTCGATTTGACGCTGGCGCTGACCACGTATGCTGTGGCGTTCGCTGTGGGAGGCATGGCTGCTCTGCTCCTCGGACAGGAGACAAAGGACAGGCCTTTAAGTGAGGTGGCGCCTCAGAGAACCTGAGATACTGTTATTGTGCTCTCAACCATCGAGGATGAGCGAGCCTGGCTGATCCAAACCAACGTACGAAATGCAGAAAGGTTAAAGGGAAACACGTATGCGGAACCTGATAAATGTGATATCAGCGCTGACGCTGGTGATGCTTATGACGATAGTGGTAACACCAGCATACGCCCAGGGGTTGGGGAATGCGGGCCAGATTGTCTTGGGGCGTGACGTGAGCCTCGATTCAGGACAAGTGCTGGAAAACAGCCTGATCGTCCTGGGTGGACATGTCGCGATGGCGCCGGGCAGCCAGATCGCAGGTGATCTGGTCGTTGTAGGGGGAAATGCCGCGATCCGTGGCGTGGTGCAGGGAAATGTGCTCGTCGTAGGTGGCGGCATTCATCTGGGCACCACGTCACAGGTGATGGGGAATGTATCCGTCATTGGGGGACGGGCAGAGAAAGAGTCTGGTGCACAAGTACGAGGCTCTATTAGGGAAATCGGGACCTTCAGCTTGGGCCCACTTGCACGGTCTATGAGGCTTTTAGGCGGGTGGGGACTGCCCTTGCTCATCGTGTCCGGATGGGGTGGTTCAAGTGTATTTCTCAGCATGTGGCGTCTGTTCTGGGCAGCAGTGACCGCTATGGGGGTGGCAATCATCAGTTTGTTGATAGTGCGATTTCTGCCCCGCCACGCCGTCACCATTGTGGGAACGATCCGTGATGCCACAGCTGCCAGCTTCGGGGTTGGTCTGTTGACCGGAGCGATTGGGCTTATCATTAGCGCCATACTGATCGTTACTGTATGCCTGGCTCCTCTGGGTATCCTTCTCACTTTGCCTCTTGCGCTGGCCACGCTGTTGGGCTGGACGATGATCGGTTACTGGCTGGGCCAGCATCTGATACCACTGCTCAATAAAAGGGCGTCTCCGGAACCTATGATAGTCGCTCTGGTGGGCACGCTAGTGTTGACTGTCGGGCAACAGGGGCTGATGGTGCTCTCAGGAACGCCCTGTCTAGGCTTTTTCTTCCGCCTGTTGGGGATGGCAGTGTGGTTGATCGTTAGTGCGATCGGATTAGGTGCCGTGGTACTCAGCCGCTTCGGAACACAACCCTATTCGGTCCCCCAGTCTTTAGCGCTGCAATCAGGAGGCACGTCAATATCTGTTCTCTCGTCCGAAACATTTCCGGACGAGAGACCGGTGGATGAACTGCCGCGGCGTCGGCCGCGACGCAAAAAGCCGGGGTCAGAGGCCACTTCCCAGGAAACGCGCGATTAGCTGGCTGGCTGCTTCAAGAGCGTCGGTACTGCCGACGTCGACCCAATGGATGGCTGGATCGTCCAGCCGGAACCAGTTGTACTGCTGGCGGACGAAGCGGCGCGTTTCTTTCTTGATGCGATTTACCGCTTCTTCCAGGCTGATGTGCCCCGCCAGATACTCCCCCAGTTGGCGATAACCCAATCCTGACATCGCCGGCAAGTCGAGATGATAGCCTTGTGCTATGAGCTGACGCACTTCGTCTAGAAACCCTTCTGCCATCATACGCTCGATGCGTGCATCGACGCGCATGTAGAGCTGTTCACGGGGCATCGTCAGGCCGATCTGGAGGACGCGGTATGGGGGTGGTTGTGCGCCCTGTTGAGCACTGATGGGTTGGCCCGTCTTGAGACATACCTCCAATGCACGGATCACGCGGCGCACATTGCGATAATCGATCCGGGCCGCTGCCTGTGGATCAAATGCCGCCAACCGGGCGTGCAGCGCATACGCCCCGATGCGCCTTGCTTCTGCCTCTAGCTCGGCACGCAGCGCGTAGTCCGGCGGGACGCGTGGCACTTTCCAGCCTTTTACCACAGCGTGCACATACTGGCCACTGCCTCCGACCAAAAAGGGCAACCTTCCCCGACGCAATATATCCTCGATCGTGGCATAGGCAAGAGACTGGTACTCCGCTACGCCCAGCGTCTGATCCGGCTCAATGATATCAATCAAATGGTGTCGTGCAGCGGTTTGTTCGGCAGGCGTCGGCTTGGCCGTTCCGATGTCCATCCTACGGTAGATTTGGCGCGAATCAGCTGAGATGATCTCACCCGCATAACGCTGGCACAGTCTGATGGCTAAAGCGGTCTTGCCGATAGCGGTAGGACCGACGATCACGATCAAGGGAGATGGCATCTCCGTGTCTTCAGAATCTATCTCAGGAATAGGCATTGCTGATTGTGACATCACCCGGAGCGTGCCGAGAGCTAGCACACAGCAGCAGGAGAGATATGGTAGAGAGTATAACAGCCCGCTTCGGATACTTACAAGGATACCACGAAGCGGGCTGTCTGGTTCAGAGGCTGCTACTATCCTTTGACTGCGCCAAATGTCAGACCGCGCACGATATACCGCTGAGCGGTGAGGGCCAACAGCGCCGGCGGCAGGATGGCAATCAGCAGACGCGTGGCGACGAACCAGAATTGCACGCCCTGCGTATGCTCGACACCAGCGATCACCACCGTGATAGGCTGAGCGTTGCGGTAGGTAAGAATCAAGGCAAACAGGAACTCGTTCCATGAGAAGGCGAAACAGATCACCGCTGCTGCTGCAATCGCCGGGGCGGCGAGAGGCAGGGCGATGCGGAAAAAGGCCTGGAAATGGGAAGCACCATCCACCCACGCGGATTCTTCCATTTCCTTGGGCAATTCCTTAAAGACGTCGCGCAGTGTAAGCACGGCGAATGGCATTGTGAAAGTGGCATTGACCAAGATAAGTGCCAGCTGGGTGTCCAGCAGATTCAGGAACTTCATGACCAAGAAGAACGGGATGGCTGTAGCCATAGGGGGCAGGAAGCGCTGTGACAGGAACCACATGGTCATATCCTTATTCTTCCAACGCCGGAAGCGGAAGCGCGCCAGTCCATAGCCAGCCATCGTCCCCAATGTAATGGCGACCAACGTCGCGCCAGTTGAAACGATTAAACTGTTAGTGAGTGCACGACTGATCTCCGGCCAGCGCTGGGTGAATTCATCGTTCCAGTTGGCCAAGGTTGGGGTAAACTGCAGCCACGGGATCAACGACGGGGTAGTCATGATCACACCTGGCTGCTTGAAAGAGGTCACGATCGCCCAATAGAAGGGAAAGACCGCCCAAGAGACAGCGATCAGGACGACCACCCACAACGCAATCTTGCCAATAAGCGTGCTCTTGCCTTGATACATGATACCCTCGCCTCATTCGTAGAGCTGGCGCAGCCGGTTGAAGAACGACAAGCTGATAAGAAGCATCACAAACAGCAGAATATATGCCAGCGCTGATGCATAGCCAGCGTTGAAATTGCGCAAGCCGGTTAGATAGATGTAGAAGGAGTACGTCTGCGTCGCTGCACCTGGACCACCGCTGGTCATGCTGAAGGGGATATCCAGCATCTTAAACGCCTCAACCATGCGCAGGATGCTCACCGTAAACAGCACCGGCGTTAGCAAAGGTAATGTGATGTGTCGGAAGATATCCCAACTCGAAGATGTGTCCAGCCAGGCTGCTTCGTAGATCTCATCGGGCAGTGACTGCAGGCCGGCCAGTAATACCAAGAAACAGAAAGGTGTCCACTGCCAGATATCCACCAGTACAATGGCAATGCGTGCCGGCCAGATGGAAGAGAACCAGGCCGGAGGATGTTCTACTCCCAATGCAAACAAGACCGTATTGACAGCGCCGACCTGCTCGTGGAAGATGGTCAAGCCCAAGTATCCCAACGCGATGGGAGCCGTGAACAAAGGTGTCGTGAACAGGGCACGGAAAAGGCGCTGACCACGTAACGGCCGGTTGAACAAAAGTGCCAGCGCGAGTCCCAGCGACACCGTACAGACCACGCTGCACACCACGAAGAATACCGTCACGCCCATTGAGTTCCAAAAGCGGTAATCTTCGAACAACGCACGTCGGAAGTTCTCCAGCCAGATGAAGGTCTCCGATTTGCCCAGACGCGCCTGGAAGAAGGCCAATCGTAGGGAATAGAGCAGAGGGAAGATAGTAAAACATAACACCCAAATGATACCGGGCAACACGAACAGATACTTGACACGGCTTCGTTCTGGCATGATCCTACCCGCTTTCGCAGTAATTTAAGGGAGGAACCCAGATGATGGGTCCCTCCCCTCTGTTTACTACATCAGCCCATCACGGTCACGGCTGGTACCCGATCGACTCCTGGTACAGCTTGAGGAGCGTGTCCTTGCCATAGTCTTCGACGATGCGTACCCAGTCGTCATAGGTGCGGTCCAGCGCTTCCTGGGGCGAGACCTGGCCGGTGACTGCCTCAGACAGGTGCACGTCCCAGATCTCCTGCATCTCCGGCGTGCCCGGGATGCGCAGGTAGTTCTGGAAGATTGGATAGTTGTAGAAGTTGTCCTGGTATGCGCCGATGAAGTACTTGGCATCGTCAGCATTGTAACCACCGGCTACATACTCCTCGATCTTGGCCGTGCCGTAGGGCGGGAACCAGTCATAGGTGGTGCCCGGGTCTACACCGGTCCAACCGTAGGCCACGTTCCAGTGGTTGATCTCAGGCGTGGACTGCCAGGCGATGAAGTAGTAGGCCAGCTCCGGTTCCTTGCTGAACTTGGAGATGACCGGATGCCACGAGCAGCCTACCTGGTTGCCCACCATATTGGGCTTCTCCAGGTCGAGGAACTGACCCTTCTCGCGGTCATAGGGATACTTGGTGCCGGGGATACCACGGGCGCCCAGCTTGCCCTGGATGACCGACTGGGTCGGGTCCTGCGACAGCGAGCCGACGTCACCCCAAGAGAAGGTCATCACCGCGTTGCCGGACAGGAAGTCGGCCCATGCCTCACCCAGGCTCCAACCCCACATCGCAGGAGGACCGGCCTTGGACAGCGCCAGCAGCATCTCGAGCGCTCGCACATGGCCAGGCGAGTTGATGAGCGGTTCCATAGTCTCTGGGTCGAACCAGTACACGTTGTGGTACTTGGTGACTTTGGTGGGCGGATCACCCGGATAGGGGATGACCACATAGGGCGCCGAGAGGGCCATAAAGTGGAAGAAGCCCTGACCACCGACCTTAAGGTGCAGTGTGATACCGTCATCGGGGTCGCCGTCACCGTTCCAGTCCTTCTTATTGAAGAACTTGGCGATGTCCAGCACCTCTTCCCAGGTCTCCATCTTCACCGGCATCTCATAGCCCATTTCCTCTTTGAAGGCCTCTTGCCACTTGGGATCCTCGATGATATCGCGGCGATAGTAGAGCACCTGGGCGTCGTGGTCGTTGTTGCCACCGTACCAGCGATCACCCCACTGCATCAACCGCGCTACGGCAGGGGCAATGGAGTCGCGGTCCCACTTGGGGAAACGTGGATCGTCGAAGTACTGGTCGATCGGGATGATCCAATCGTTAAGGATGTAGTCGCCGTAGTAGTTGGAGCAGTTGATGAGGATGTCGTAGGTGCCGGCGCCGGTTTGCAGGTCGGTGAAGATCTTCTCACGCAGCTCAGCAAAGGGGATCTCGACGATATCGTACGTTGCGCCGGTCAGCTCCTCAAACTTGTTACGCCAGAAGTAGAGCGGACCGGAGATTGGGCCACGCTGACCGCCCGAGTAGACCGCAATAGTGAGCTTCTTCCCCTTCCAGGCCGGGTCCGGCTGGCCCTTGTCCGCTTTATTGAAAGCTTCTAGTGCCGTCTTGGCCTCGTTGGGGTCGGTGGTCGGGAAACCACTGATCATCCCGGCCTCTTCGGTCGGCTCCTGGGCCGGCGGGGCAGCCATCACCTGCGGCACCGCCAACGCCAACACCATCGTGAGCACAGCAAGTGTAGCCAGTAATCTGCGTAGATGGTTGTTCATAACCACACCTCCTTTGTGTGATGCTAGAATGGTGCTGTCTTAGAACCCGCTTTTCTCTGGGACAAGGTTACTCCCCTCTCCATCCCTTGGCCGAGTAATTAGACCTTGTCCAACCTACACGCTTTTCTGTCAGCCTAGTGGATCATCACCTCCTCTCTGAATGAGACTACAACAGCATCTAAGTATAACCGCAAATATTATAAGCAGAACAACGGAAGGTACAAATGCAGTGGAGAAACACAAAGGAAACGGATAAACTCCAACCTTCCCCCTTGCACTGTTTCGCTGGAGTCTGGTCGTCGCTTACTCTCCAGAAAAGGTCAGGTTGCTGCATTGCCAACCTCGATCCTCGACGACTTGTGGATCTTCCACGTTTGAGACGTTATTGCAAAATACGCCTGCCGTTAAGCAGATCGCACAATATATGATACCATGTTTATATCCGCTGTCAAGTTAACGCTAGCACTTGCGCCAGGAGATTGTTACCAGATGATTGAGCGATTTTGACAAAAGGCGGCGCTCCTCACATCCACGGGTTGTGGCAACGCCTGCACCAAGAGGAGCATCAATATGGCCGAACGGGCTCATCGGGAAGGATGCGCGATGCACTCGGTGAAGGCAAGGGAGCAGTTGGTACATACATATCACAGATT
>QEXY01000082.1 GCA_003130875.1 Ardenticatenia bacterium | reverse complement strand
GCGCTGAAGTGGGCGAACGTGGGCCACGCCGGCGCGGCCAGGAGCGCGCCATCGGGCTGGGTGAGGAGCAGCGTGAGGGCGGCAAAGCCAAATGTGTACAGCAACACCGTCGCCGGGTGATAACTGCCCACCAACTTCTTGGTCAGCAGTGCCAACACCCCGTAGGTCAACGCGGCAGCCAGCCCGAGAAACAAGCCCCACAGGGTAATGTGCACCCCATCCCACCGATCCAATCTTCCGATGAGCAGCGTGCCGGCCATCGAGAGGACGATGGCAAACCCTTTGCGCTTGGTGAGCGGTTCGCGCCACAACAGCCGGGCCATCACCGCCACAAATATGGGTGCATTGGCCTGTAGAGTGGTCGAAACCGCCACACCGTTGACGACGACCGAGGTGTTCCAGGCGATATGCATCAGTCCGACCCCCAGCGAGCCCATCAGCGCCAGCCACGGGAGGTCGCGCCGTTCCACGCGGAGCAGATCCGGGCGCAGGACGAGCAAGCCCGCGCCCAGGCAGAGCCATGTGGCCAGGTCGCGCCAGAAGGCCAGCCCCCAGGGGGTGGTATCCGCATAGCGCAGGATGAGATGGATAAACGTGCCCGACGTGCTCCAGCATGCCGTAGCCAGCACGATCAGCATGACACCGAGGATGCGGGATAGGGTCATGTCCAGCCCTTGCCAGTTCGATGGAGTGTACTATAATCCCAGGACATGGGAAAAATGGTCAAAGGTAGAAATGGTAATGGTGCGTAGAAAAGGTTGTCAAGAAGTTGTCATCTCAGGGAGGCAGTGAGTGAGACCCTCATATTCAAGTCATGATACGCCGCGCCCCGGCGAGGTCCAGCGCAAGCCCGAATGGCTGCGGGTGCGCATGCCGTCTGGCGAAACCTATCAACGGGTGCGCCAGCTGATGCGTTCCAAGGCGCTGCACACGGTCTGCGAAGAGGCCATGTGTCCGAACATCGGCGAGTGTTGGGGGCGTGGCACAGCCACTTTCTTGCTGTTGGGCGATATATGCACCCGCAGTTGTGCTTTCTGCAACATCCGCACCGGCCGCCCCGGTCCGCTGGACGAAGAGGAGCCGCTGCGCGTCGCCCAGGCGGTCAAGGCGATGAACCTCAAGCACGCGGTGTTGACCTCGGTGAACCGCGACGAGCTGCCGGACGGGGGTGCGCACATCTTTGCACGCAGCATTGAGCTCATCCACGCCATGGTGCCCGGCTGTTCCGTCGAGGTGCTCATCCCCGACTTCAAGGGCAGCCGCGCCGCATTGCAGATGGTGATGGACGCGCGCCCGGAGGTGCTGAATCACAACGTCGAGACAGTGCCGCGTTTGTACCGCACGATTCGCCCCCAGGCGATCTACGAGCGCTCCTTGCGTGTGCTGCGGATGGCGAAGGAGATGATGCCCCAAACCACCACGAAATCGGGGATGATGGTCGGGCTGGGCGAGACCTGGGAGGAGGTGATCCAGGTGATGCGCGACCTGCGCGCCCATCAGGTGGATGTGTTGACCATCGGGCAATATCTCCGCCCCTCCGCGCACAACGTGCCGGTGGTGCGCTACTGGACACCTGAAGAGTTTCGCAGCCTGCAGGCGGAGGGCATAGCACTCGGGTTCAAATGGGTGGAAAGTGCCCCGTTGGTGCGCAGCAGCTATCACGCCGACGTACAGGCAGCGGAATTGAACACCCCTAGTGGTTGACAGGACGATGACAGAACGCTCGAAGTTCTACACCCGCAGCGGGGATGATGGTTTCACCAGCGTGATAGGTCCATCACGCGTGCCCAAGTATGATCGGCGTCCCGAGGCGTATGGCCAGGTGGACGAATTACAAGCCCTGTTGGGGCTGTGTCGCGCCACCCTGTCAGATCCACGGATGCGCGAGATCCTGCTCGCCATCGAACGCGATTTGTACGTGATTATGGCTGAGCTGGCGACCGTCGAGCCCGGGGTGCGTGCTCGGTTTGGCATGGATGGAGCGCGCGTCGCATGGTTGGAGACGCTCACCGATGAATTCGGCGCTGCGCTGTCTCCGCTCAACCATTTTCTGCTGCCGGGCGACACCTACGCGGGCGCGTTGCTCAACCTCGCGCGCACCGTGGCCCGGCGGGCCGAGCGCGTGGTCGCACGCCTGATCCACGACGAAAAGCGGGATGACAGCCATGCGCTGCGCTATCTGAATCGCCTGTCCTCGTTTCTCTTCGTGTTGATGCGCTTCGAGGAGCAACGTGCGGGTGTCGAGCAGCCTTCCATCGCTCGTATGTGAGCGGAATGGCGCTGCCCGGTCGAAGTACACGCGGGGGTTCGGCGCAGGTATTGTGAAGTGAAGAAACGTGCTATACTGTAATCCGTCTCGGAGTCACCGGTCCTTGCCGGCCGAAAGCCGACTGAAATTGTATAGAAGAGGTAGATGCCATGAAGGGATACCGATATCCGGCACATTGGTTGATGGTGATCCTTGTGGTGTTCGCGCTGCTGGCAACGCAGTGTGCGCCATCTTCGACCCCGACGCCTGAGGCGCAAGCGACCCCGACAGCCGCCTCCACCGAAACGGGCGCACCCGTCGTGGAACAGCAACTGACACCGACCGTTGCCGCCACGCTGGAAGTGTCCCAGCAGGTGATCACCCAGGTGGTCGAGGAGTCCGAGGCGGCGAAGGCGCGTGAACCCCAAAAAGGGATCACTGTGGTGAGCGATGAGGACGTCACCACTCCGCGCACCAAGCGCGGCGGCGAATACAAGGACGTCGCCACTTCGGACGCGGTCAGCTTCCATCCTTACCTGACCACCGACACGGCCTCCAGCAGCTATCAGGGCATGGTCTACACCGGCGGGCTGTTGCGGCTCGATGAGAACACCTTGCAGTACATCCCCAACATGGCAGAGCAATATTCCATCTCGGAGGATGGACTTACGTTCACGTTCCATCTGCGCAAGGGTATGCTCTGGAGCGACGGTCAGCCCATCACCGCACGCGATTTCGAATGGACCTATCAGCAGGTCATCAACCCGGCCAACGAATTCCCGTATCTCTCCCAGCTCGAGTTCATCAAGTCCTACAAAGCGTTGGATGACTACACCTTGGAGATCAAGATCGACAAAGTCTATTGCCCGAGTCTGGGTCAGATGTCCGGGTTGATCACTCCACTGCCTAAGCACGTCTGGGAGAAGCTGCCGTGGAACGATCCGGACAAGAACCCGGAGATGAACAAACCCTCGGTCGTCTCAGGTCCCTACAAGCTGGTCGAGTGGAAGCGCGATCAGTACGCCGTCTTCGAAGCGAACGAGAACTATTGGTATCACGGCGCTCCGAACATCAGCCGTTACGTCATCGAGATTGTGCCAGATCAGGATGTGGCCTATCAGAAGATGAAGACGGGCGAGAGCGACACAGGGCCTATCACGCCCGACAAGCTCAAGGAAGCGCGTCAGCTGCCGAACATCACAGTGTATGAGTGGTGGCCGGCGGCAGCGCTGTGGAGCTACATCGGCCTCAACATGCGCTCTGGATTCCCGACGCACGATCTCCACGTCCGCCGCGGACTGAGCTACGCCATCGACAAAGACCTGCTGACCCAGGAGGTGATGCAGGGCCAGGCGAAACGGCTGTGCTCCGTCTATCCAGAGACCTCGTGGGTGTACAACCCGGATGTCCCGTGCTACGACTATGATCCGGAGAAGGCGATTGCGGAGTTCCAGCAGGCAGGCTACACGTTCCAGGACGGCAAGATGGTGGATCAGAACGGCAAACAACTGCGGTTGAAGCTGCTCTTCGGTCCGAACACCAGCAAAACGCGCGAGCTCATCGCCGTCACCGTGCAGGACTACCTGCGCCGCATCGGCGTCGAGACGGACATCCAGGCGATGGAGTGGTCCGCCTACCTGGAGGCGCTGCACTCGAATGAGCCCGACTGGGATATGTACATCGGCGCGTGGCAGGCCACCATCGAGCCACACATCATGTACACCATCTGGGCGGAAGAGAACATCCCGCAGTTGAACTCGGTTGCCTATATCAACAAGGAAGTGGAGAAGCTGTTCGAAGAGGCCGGCTCGAACTGCGATGTGGAGTTCCGCAAGGAGCGATACCAGAAGATCCAGCGTATCATCGCCGAAGATGCGCCCTATATCTTCCTCTTCTATAACAAGTCGTGGAGCGGCCAGAACAAGCGCATCAAGGGGATCATCCCGACCGCCCTGGGCATCGGCTGGAACATGGAGGACTGGTATATCGAGGAGTCGCCTACCCCGTGAGGCAGGCACTTACCCGCTACATCATCCGTCGTGGCTTGCAGTCGCTCTTCCTGGTGTGGATTGCCACGCTGATCGGCTTCACCATCTATCAGCTGGCGCCGGGAGGTCCGCTGCAATTCCTGGACGATGATCCCAAACGCACCGCCGCCGATTTCGAGCGCCTGAGCGCGCTCTACGGCCTGAACCGGCCCATCCTGGTCCAATACCTGGCGTGGCTGGCAGGCGAGGACTGGTTTGTCCTGTTGCCCGGCGGCGCCGCGTGGCAGAGCGGACAATGCCGTGCCAACCCGGAACGCTGCGGGCGCGGCATCCTGCGCCTGGACTTCGGACGTTCGTTCTACTTCAAGGGTTCGAACGTGATCGACCTGATCGCCGAGCGCATCCCGGCCACGTTTATGCTGGGCTTCTCCAGCCTTGTCATCAGTGTGGCAGTGGGCATTCCATCGGGCATCTACGCGGCGCTCAACCGCGGCAAGTTGCCCGACCACATCATTCGGGTGACCACGGTGCTGGTCAACACGGTGCCCGAATGGTGGATCGGCTTGCTGCTGCTGATCATCTTGGGCGGCTATCTGCGCCTTGTGCCACTGGGCGGGATGGAGACCATCGGCGATGGCTCATTGCTGGATCGCCTGCATCACCTCGCGCTACCAGCCATTGTGAGCGCCATCAGCGGATGGATCAGCATCTCGCGCATTATGCGCTTTGAGATGTTGGAAGTGCTCAACCAGGATTACGTGCGCACCGCGCGCGCAAAGGGGCTTCCGGAACACCTGGTCATCTGGCGCCACGTGCTGCGCAATGCCATCTTGCCCTTCGTCACCGGACTGAGCGGCATCTTTCTGATCTTCCTCTCCGGCTCGATCCTCTTTGAGCTGGTCTTCTCCTGGCCTGGCATGGGCCGATTGGCCGTGATCGCCATCAACAGCCGCGACTATCCGGTGATGATGGGGCTGTTTGTCATCAGCTCCTTCCTGGGCATCATAGGTGTCCTGATGGTGGACATCCTGTACGGCTTCGTCGATCCGCGGGTCAAGTACGAGCTGTGAAGGTCACCGTGATGCGCCGGAAGGAACCGCCTCGCGCAGACGCAGAAGCGGGGGTGAGCGTCTCGGTTGCCCGTTTCCGCAGAACCAAGGAGCAGACGTATTGGCAGGCGGTGCTGGCCAAGCTGCGGCGCGACAAGATCACCCTGGCAGCGATCTTCGGCCTGGTGGTGATGGTGCTCCTCTCGGTCGCTGCGGGCTGGATCAGCGATCAGGTGCTCGGCTTCGACCCGACCACGACCAACCTGACCAGACGCAATGCGCCGCCCACCTGGGCAGCAGTCGCCTGGCCCATCTTCCAGGAGTTCACCCAGACGTGTCAGGCGGGCGGGGTGGTCACCTGTCGCTGGTCGCTGTGGAAGGCCATCGTCTCCACCTCGTTGACCGGCCTGCGGGATTGCCTGGCAGCTCCGCGCGGCACCTGCCACTGGATGGGCACGGACCAAGCGGGCCGCGATGTGTTGAGCCGCGCGCTGTATGGAGGGCGCATCTCGATGCGCATCGGTCTTTACGTGGCCAGCATCTCGATGACGCTGGGGGTCGTCTTGGGCCTGATCAGCGGTTACTACGCCGCCACTTTCATCGACGACATCATCAATGCCATCATCCAGACGTTGGGCAGCATCCCGTTGCTGTTCCTGCTGATCATCCTTTCCCGCATCTTTCAGCCGGGTCCGGAGGGCTTGTCGTTTCTCATCGGCATTTTCGGCTGGATGGGCGTCTCGCGGCTGATCCGCGGTCAGATCTTCTCCATCCGCGAGCGGGAGTATATTCTGGCCAGCCGCGCGATCGGCGCTTCGATCTGGCGCATCTTGTTTCGCCACATCTTGCCGAACGTCTCGTCGATTGTGATCGTGGTGGGGGTGTTCAACGTGGCCGGCGCCATCATCGCCGAGGCAGGGCTGAGCTACCTGGGCGTCGGCATCGGACCGCCGCTGCCCAGCTGGGGCAACATGATGCAGGGCTCGCTGGGCAACTTCACCGATGCGCCCTGGCTCGTGCTGGCGCCGGGCTTGTTCATCTTCCTGACCACCCTTTCCATCTATCTCATCGGCGATGGACTGCGCGACGCCCTCGATCCATGGGTGAAATAGCGTCACCCGAGTTGTGATCAAAGGAAGTTGGGACTACGAGTCGGCATAGAGGGTGTCACTTTGAGCTCCGATCCACGGGCAGTCATTGCATAGATCGATTGACTCGAAATAGCAACAGGATATCCGTGCCGCGACCATGTAATCGCGCCACGACCATTATCCGAGCCGCGACCGTGAGGGAGCGGCAAGAGCGATCAGCCGATCGCCCCTACCGCGCGCGGCTCGGATTGAGCCAAATGTAGCAACTTGAGTTAGCGCAATTTCACCATTTCAACCCTGACGACAAAGGATTGGCAAATTGACTCAAACACAATCAGACCCAACCGCCCGCCGGCAACAGCTTTATGACCTGCTCGGTGACCTGCCGGACCGCCAGCGCCCGATCCACGCCGCGTGTATCGGGATGGAAGAGCGGCCGGGGTATTTGCTGGAGCGCCTGGTGCTCGACCTGAACGGCATCGAGGC
>QEXY01000081.1 GCA_003130875.1 Ardenticatenia bacterium | reverse complement strand
TTCCTCACAATCTTCCTCATCAACATCAACCGTAACGTAATTGAATGATTTTGCAAAGTAACTGAAAGGTATCCGCGGCACAATCTTGCATATACTGGAAGTATGCAGGAAGAGCTGCCGCCCTGCATGGAGCCTTCTTATGCAACATTTCGCTTGCTGGTCGTGGATGCAGATCCACGCACCGGTTCTGCGCTGGCGCAGAAGCTCGCGTCGGTTGGTTATACCGTTCATGTGAGCACCTCGGGTTGTCAAGCCATCCAGCTGCTGGAGCAAGCGCGCTTCGATGTGCTGGTGATTGACCCTGCGTTGCCGGACATCGCAGGGCAAGCTGTGCTGGAACGGGCGCGCTATTGTAGCCCTGACATGGTGATCGTCGTGCTGACCAGCAACGTTGATTTGGAGAGTGCATTAGGTGCGATCAAGTGTGCTGCTAATGGCTACCTGTGTAAGTCAACACAGTTCTCTGAGACGGTGCGAGAGCTGATGTGCATCCTGGATGAACAGCTGCCGCGCATTCGGCAGCGTGCCATCCTGCGCGTGCTGCGCGAGGTGGTGGCCCGTTGGCGCATGCTCGAAGCACCACCGAAGATAGCTGCAGGGATCACCACGGGCCACTTTGACGATCAAGCCACGCACATATACCTCGACCAGGAGCAGCAGATGGTACGTGTGTGGCGGGAGGGTGGTGCGCAGGAAAGCAAGCTGACGTGCGAGGAGATGGCCATCTTACAGGCGTTGATGAGCAAACCAGGCCACGTGTTGTCGCACGAGCGTCTTGCCTTCGTCGCATGTCTTGCGACAGCGGCGAATCAGCGAGCGCGCAGTTTGGTGCGTCATTATATATATCATCTGAGGCGCAAGATCGAGCGGGATCCAGCTCATCCATCCGTAATTCGCACTGTGCGTGGAGAAGGGTATCTACTCGAAGCGGTGGCGGTTATGCCACCACCACGACACTATGATCCCGGACTGGGCTCAGGAGTGGATGTGAACAAATTACAAGAGTGAGACTATCTCTCGGCATTCGGAAGTCCTCAAGGAAATCAGTGCTGTGTGGGCGTGTCAGATGAGAAAGATACCCGGGCCTCATTGAGGAGGCCACACAGCGATGCGGTGGCGCACGGCTTCAGCAGAGGTGCAAAATCCCGAGAAGCCGCTTGTTCTTGCTGATGGAGGCGGTACATGAGACGCGAAGAGCCAGCAGACGCAGGGAATGAGCGATGTACCTTGGAGCTCAGCAAACCTCTGGTGGTGTTAACAGCGCGTCAGATACAGCGGATCGACGAGGTACTAGCTAGCTTGGGGCCTTTCTCCGAGGTGCGATTGATCAAGGTGCGCGGCAAGCTGCGTTTCATCGAAAAGCTGGAAAGTGAAAGCGCTTTGGAACCGACCGCAGACAATCCTGCACAGAGGTAACGGTGGAATCTACGGCAGGGATCGTGGTCACGTCGAGTCGAAACACAATGAGCGGAGAATCTTCCTGCGGTGCGTTGAATTGGTACGTCTTGCACAGCAAACCGCATATGGAGGAGGCACTGTGGCACCAGGTGCAATCGCATGGCTTTGAGGCATATTATCCTCACTTGCGCGTGCGCCCGGTCAATCCACGTGCCCGCACGGTGCGTCCCTACTTCCCGCGCTATCTCTTCGTGCGGGTGAACCTGGAAGAGGTGGGTCTCTCGGTGTTTCAGTGGATGCCGGGCGCTGTCGGGTTGGTCTGCTTTGGCGGTGTGCCCGCTGCGGTACCGTCCATCTTGGTCGAGGCGATCCGCCTGAGAGTAGATGCCATCAACGCCACCGGCGATGACCCCAGTGTCCATTTCAAACCGGGTGATCGCGTGCGCGTATTAGAAGGGCCTTTTGCCGGCTATGAGGGCATCTTCGATGCGCGCCTGAACGGGAAAGAACGCGTGCGTATTCTGCTGCAATTGTTGAACAATCGGGTGTTGCCTTTGGAAGCGCGTATCTCGCAGTTGAAACGCGTGTAAAGCGGCAGATTTAGTCTGCCCTGGTGTGTCCTCCCAGACTGTAGCACCTAGGGATCTGGGGAGGACGGTGCATAAGCAGCTGCCTGTCGGATGCCCGGCAAGGCTTACGGCAGCGGCGATCAGAGTGTATAGCGGGCTGTCATTCCGAGGGAATGACGGAAGGGCGGAGCCTGCCTTGAAAATGGCGTGATCGATACCCATTGTCATATCTTGCCTGGTTTGGATGACGGTGCTGCCTCGTTGGAGGAAGCACTGGCGATGGCGCGTATCGCAGTGGCGGATGGTGTGCACCGGCTGGTGGCGACCCCACACCAGGAGGGTTGGAACGCAGCGGCATGTCAACATGTTCAGGCGGCGGTGCAGAATCTGCAGCGCGAGCTCAATCTAAACGGCATCCCTTTATCGCTGAGCAGCGGGATGGAGTTGCTGGTTACGCATGATCTGCTGCAGACGAGCGATGACGAACGCGCACACACGCTCAATGGATCGCGTTACATTCTGCTGGAGCTGCCGGCATTTGACTATCCTCTCTATACCGCTGAGGTGATCTTCTCCTTGCAGCTGCGCGGCTTGGTGCCCATCCTGGCCCATCCGGAACGCAACGCCGTCATTCAAGATGACATCGGTTGTGCAGTGCGGTTACTCCAGCGCGGTGTCCTGATGCAGGTCAGCGCTGACAGCTTGAGTCCAGCTGCCGACCGGGCTGTGCGGCGCTGTGCTCAAGAGTTGCTGCGGCGTGGTCTGGTGCACTTGCTGGCCAGCGATGCGCACAACGCCAGCCGCCGTGCGCCGCGCCTGGCTGCCGGCGTGCAGGCAGCTGCACGCATTGTGGGCTCGGAACGCGCGCAGGCAATGGTCACCCGCATTCCGGAGGCGATCCTGGCCGACCGGGAACTTGATATGGCGGCGATAGCGGCCCCGACACCCCGACGCTGGTGGCTGCGGCTATTCGGCTCACACCACGATGTCGAGGGATAATGATCGAGCAAGGGCGCGACGGTTTGCTGGTGCGACATCCAGGTGAGACCTCTCAAGCAGATCGGCCGCCGGGTGCCATGCGTGCGCCGGGCGGCACCTGGGCCAATCTGAAGCTGTATATTCAGCGCCAGGCAGCCAACCCTGGCCGTTATGTCCTGGAGCAGCTGCTGATCACGTTGCTGGGTTGGATTCCCACCGTGATCGGGGTGGCGTTGCGTGCCGTGTTCTACCGGTTGATCTTGCACATGGACGGCGTCGCTGCCATCGAGGATGGGGTGCGCATCCGGTATGCCGGTCATATTCGATTGGGTCGGGGCGTGTACATCGATCACGGCGTCTATCTGCATGCCTGCCCGGACGGGATCACCATCGGTGATGGCAGCTTTGTGATGCATCATGCCGAACTGCACGTGTACAACTTCCGCGACCTGCCCCACGCCTTCATCCGCATTGGGCGGGACAGCTTGATCGGGGAGTTCTGTGTCATTCGCGGACCCGGCGGGGTTAGCATCGGGGATCGCGTGTATCTTTCCCCCGGTGTTCACATCTACTCCTCTAATCATATATTTAGCGACACCAAGCGAAGCTTTGTGGAGCAGGGTGTTGTATGCAAAGGGGTGGTCATTGAAGATGATACTTGGATAGGGGCCTCAGCAATCATACTGGATGGTGTTCGGGTTGGTAAAGGTTCTGTAGTGGCCGCAGGGGCGGTGGTTACTACTGATATACCCCCTCACACCTTGGTTGCCGGAGTTCCAGCGCGCGTTATTAAGAAGATTGGAACACCTTCTTCAGATGAGGATAAATTTGGTGCGCAGGAGGTGGCACATTGTCTGAGATGGTTGTGATAATTCCTGCCTATAATGAGGAAAGAAGCGTTGCGCAAGTAATCATAGGGGTTCAAAAGGCCGTACCCACAGCGGACATTGTGGTCATAAACGATGGTTCGCAGGATCGTACGGCTGAGGAAGCATCCCGTGCAGGGGCTAGGATTCTCGATCATCCTTACAACATGGGATATGGGGCTGCATTACAAACTGGCTATAAGTTCGCATTAGAGAACGGTTATCGTTACTTAGCCCAGATCGATGCAGATGGACAACACGATCCCGAATACATTAACGAGCTGCTCGCACCGATATTGGAGGGCTCAGCAGACATCGTGATCGGTTCGCGATTTCTTATGGACAACGGTTATCGTGCCCCATTTGCGAAGCGTGTTGGGATGCTGGTATTTGGTGCCTTGACTTCTCGGATTGTGGGATATCACGTGACAGACCCGACGTCAGGTTTCCAGGCTCTTAATCGTCGTGCGTTTTGCTACTGTGCACGGGATTGTTATCCGACTGATTTTGCAGATGCAGATGTGCTAATCATGTTGCATCGAGCTGGATTGCGCATCCGAGAAGTTGCTGTGCGTATGTATCCTAGTCTTAACCGGAAATCCCGTTATCTAAACATGTATAGCATCTTTACCCCGGCTTACTATCTTTTCAAGATGTGCTTATTGATGTTTGTCACTTTGCTACGTCGTGAACAGTCTGTACAAGAGGTGGTGCCTGAATGGTAACTGATCAAGGCATTGTTATGTCGCCTCGCCAGCAGGCGTTTGCGCTAGTTGCAAGTATTACGCTTTTGATACTCATCATTGAGCTGGTTCGCCGTCGCAAGTTGAGAGAGGAATATTCTTGGCTTTGGATACTTACTGGCATAGTCATCCTCGTCCTCTCGGTTTGGTACGGTGCATTACTTTTTATCACCCGGTTGATCGGCGCCGTAACACCTGTATCGACCTTATTTATGTTCGGTATTCTCTTCTTGGTGGTTACCAATATTTACTACTCTATAAAGATTTCCACGCTTACCACTCAGGTCAAGAACCTGGCCCAACGACTAACCATTCTAGACAGTTATATGCGGGAAATTCGAAAGCACCAGGATACTGAAAGTTCGCCAGTTGAGGATCCAGGTGGCGACGAGAGAGGCTGCCGTTTGGTGTCAAGTCAGGATAATGGTCATACCTGGAAGTGCGAGGATCAAAACCTGTGAAACGTCTTATAGGCACCTTTACCGCTTGTTATCCTGAGGTCGATGGGTCAGTCACGCAGGTATTGACTGAAAGGACCTCCGGGATTGATGTTTTGTTAGTTAACCCTCCTTCTCCAGATGGAGCAATCTACATACGCACGCAGCACCGTGTGGGAAGGCGGTCCAAGGAAGGATCAATTTATCCTCAAGTCGACCTGGCGCAGCTGGCGGCACTGCTTATGCCCGACTACCGCGTGGCGATCATCGATGCCATCGCCGAGCGCATGAGCTGGAAACGCTTCGAG
>QEXY01000080.1 GCA_003130875.1 Ardenticatenia bacterium | reverse complement strand
CGTCAGGGAGCGGCACAAAACTCACCGCAGAGAACGCAGAGACCGCAGAGGTTTTTCCCTGTTCATTCTCGGCGCTCTCGGTGTGCTCGGCGGTAAAATCCCTGCCGCTTGCGGACGCGCGCGGCGCGGTTCGCGTCATCCGCGCCGCCGTCAACTGTCATCCGGGGCGCGCGGACGTCGATCCGCCGCTGGTTGCGCCGTTTCAGAGGCCCGCGCGGCGCCCATCAGGGGCATTTGACGCGGTTGCCGCGCCTGAGACGGGGCATAGCGGGGCATTTGCGACGTCGATTCGGGCGCTGCCACCTCTTCCGTGCGGCCGAGTGCGGCCAGGTTTTCCGTATTTTTCTCACGCCCATCGAATTCACGCGATGATGCGGAATCCTTGGCCGCATCTGGCCGCAAACGCAATCCAGCCCATTGGCGGGTTTTGCCGTGCCCTTCACGGCGCTGCTCCAACCCGCGTTGGCGCAAGAGGCGGCCGAAGGTGCATTTCCGCACGGGCTCTTCGCCGACAGCCTCACACCATTCGCTGTACGCCTCGTACAACGCGGCGACGGTGACGGTGTAGTGGGGCGCGAACTCGCAGCGTTCGGCCAGGAAGGCGCCCAGCCGATCCTGCTCTGCCTGGTAGCGTGCCGTGGCCGCCTGCACTTCGGGCGCCGTCCAGCCGCGCTCCTGCCGCCAGTCGGCCAGGCCGGCGAGCAGCCACTCCAACACCGCGCTGCCATCCGCCACCAACTCGGCGATGACCTCATCCTGCGGACGGCATTCTTCGGGCGGGATGGTCACCTCCCAGGGGATGAGGCGGATGCGCCGCCAGATGGCCAAATCCTGCCCAGTGATGCTCGGCTTGTGGTTGCACACCAGGACGAGGCTGAAGGTGGGGTCGAACTCGAAGAAGTCCTGGTGCATGAAGCGCGCCTTGAGGCGGTCGCCGCCGGTCAACTGCTTGACGAGCGCCTCGGCCAGCTGTTTGCCATCCTCGATCTCAACCGAGAAGACCAGCCGCGCGCCCAGCAGGTCGGCGATTTCGGTGGGATGGCGCTCGTAGGACGTCTGCACCAAGAGGTTGGGCGCGGCGCGTTTGGCGTAGTCGCGCAACACGCTGTGCAGCACGCGGATGGTGGTGCTCTTGCCGTTGGCGCCGCTGCCGTGCCAGATGTCGAGGCGTTCGTCCAGGTGGGCGCCCACCAGCGCCAGGCCAAGGGCACGTTGCACCTCGCGGCGGATGTTGGGATTGGGCAACACGCGTGCGAGGTGGCGTTGCCAGGCGCCGGTGGTGTAGCCGGGCACGTAGGTCACCTCGGCGCGCTTGGTGATCAGGTCGGCGGGGTCGTGGGGGCGCAATGTGCCGCTGCGCAGGTCGAGCGTGCCGTTGCGCACATTGAGCAGCCAGGGGTCGGCGTCGAGTTGGTGGGCACGGGTGAGGAAGCCCGGCATGCCCTTGAGGAATTGGAGCACGGCGGAGATGCGCTGGTAGGCACACACCTCGCGCAGTGCCTTGTTGAGTTCGAGGGTGCGGGCGTGGTCGCGCGTGGCGGCCAGTTGGGCGGCGTAGTGACTGCGCAGGGCATCGGTTGCCGCGAGCGCCACCTCTTCGCGGGTCGCCTCCACCCAGCGCGTGCCATCCCACCGCAGCCAGCAGGCGCGTTCTTCGAACCAGCGGTAGCGGTCGCGGAAGTATGACGCCAGCGCCTCGGCGTGGGCGTAATCGCCGGCCTTGGGGAGCGCGTCCGCGGCGAGACCGGCCGTGTGCTGGATGCCGTAGGGACACGCCTGCGCCTTGAGTCGGTCGAGCAGTGCGGGGATGTCCTCGCCCAGGAGATGGCATTCGCTGACGTCCTTGCAGCCGGGCGGGGGCGTCAACACCAGGATGCCGGGCAGCGTGGCGCCGATCCGGGCGACGAACTCCCGGCCGCCGGCGTCGGGCTCCTGCCACACATAGACGATGAGGCCTTCCAGATGGGCAGCCCATCCCGCCTGCCAGGTGGTGGCGCCGGGGATGCCCAGCGCGGGGATGCCGTGGTACCACAGCGTCTGAGCGTCCGATTCGCCCTCCACCAGGATAACATAGCCCGTCTGACGTGCCTCGGCGAGTCGCCACAGGCCATAGGGCTGGACGTGACTGCCCTGCTTCCAGACGAAGCGCCTTTCGCCCGTCGCGGCGAGGCGATAGCGCACCGCTACCACGCGGCCCTGGACGTCGTAATAGGGGATGGCCACCGCCGTGCGGGCGTGGTACGTTCGGTCGCTCACTCCCAAGGCGCTCAGGAAGGTGTGGGGAAGGCCCTTCAGGCGGGCGTAGTCGTCCAGGGTGAAGGATTGGTGGCCGTTGCGCGTGGGGCGATGCTTCCTTGCCACGGCGACGCCGAGGTAGCGCGCCAGTTGGATCAAGCCGCCCTGGGCGCCGCAGGCGAAGCAATGATAACCGCGCACGCTGACCGAGAAGTTGTTGGCGTGGTGGTCGTTGTGGAAGGGGCAGAGCGCCCAATATTCGCCTTTGCGGTCGGGCCAGCGGTGGTCAAGCGGGTCACCGCGCCGCAGATGGGGCAGGATGGCGATGAGCAGCTGTTGGGCGTCGGTCGCGGATGTCACCGATGCAGCTCCCGGAAGACACGGGTCACAAGGTGAGGGATATGGTACAGGGCCTTCTCGCCGAGGTCGGGGTTGCCCTGTTCCAGGCACTCAGCGGCCTTGAGCGCGCAGGCGGCGGCCATTCGGCTGAGCTCCACGGCACGCCCTTGACGCGCAGACCGAGATGGGGTAACATGGGGGTGTGTGGTTGGTGCAGCCGGGCATCGTCGGGGGCGTGCCGGGCTGCGGTGTGGGAATGCCCATCCGGTGGCGCGGGTGGGCATTTCTTTTGGTGCCTCTTCAGCCATGGTGGTCACCTCCAGGATGGGTATTTTCCAGAAGTGGGTGGATCTGCGGCGGTGCTGATGGTGTGTTTTGAGGTGTGGGTTGCATCTGTCTCATCCTTTCTGTGGCAATGGTCGGTTGTTCCCAGAGACGGCCTGGGGTATGCCTGCCGCGTCGTTGCGGGGGCAGGCGATCGAACATATGTTCTATTCATATTATATCACATTTTTCGAAAATTAAAGGGTGGGTGTTTGCATCATTTTTTATGATGCACTTGCATCATTTTTGCACGGGGATGGGCGTGGCGCGGATGACGCGAACCGAGCCGCGCGCGTCCGCAAGCGGCAGGGATTTTTACCGCCGAGCACGCCGAGAGCGCCGAGAATGAACAGGGAAAAACCTCTGCGGTCTCTGCGTTCTCTGCGGTGAGTTTTGTGCCGCTCCCTGACG
>QEXY01000079.1 GCA_003130875.1 Ardenticatenia bacterium | reverse complement strand
GACCACTACCCCGTCTCCGCTGCCGACACCCACAGCGACGCGTCTGCCGACCATCACGCCCACCTCCACGCGGACGCCCACCCCTACACGTCCGCCACGCCCTGCAACCAGTACACCGCGCCCCACCGCGACCCCCACGCCGCAGGTCTTCTTCTTCGCCGGCGCGTTGCCCTTTGTCGGCGGGGGTATCCTGTGCTTGGGAGGCGGTGTGTTCGCCCTGACGGTGCTGAGCGGGCTGATTTGGATGGGGACACGTCGGGCAAGCGCGGATATACCACCCACACGCCGCGTTCCCAGCCCGCTGAGGCATTCCGTCGGTGAAAACGCACCGTCCTCAGCGCCGCGGGCTGATTCGAGCGCATCCCGCCGCAAACGGTTATCGGACGAAGAGGAAGGAGTTGATCAGGATGACCGCTCAGCTTGAATGCCCGCGCTGTGGGATGTCTTATCCGCTGGACCAAGTGCGCTATCGGTGTGACTGCGGGGGCCAGTTGGACGTGAGCCACGACTTGGGCACATTGCGCACCCAGGTCACGCGCGCCACCTTCGATGCTCGGCAACGGGGTGCTCCCAAGCCGCATATCTGTCCAGAGGTCGACAGCGGTGTCTGGCGCTATCACGAACTCATCTTGCCCGTGCCTACGGAGATGATCGTCTCCCGGCCGGAGGGGAACACACCCCTGTATCAACATCCCCGCCTGTCGGATTGGGTGGGCGTGGACTGCCTGCTCCTCAAACACGAAGGAGAAAATCCCAGTGGTTCTTTCAAGGATCGGGGTATGACCGTCGGGGTGACTCAAGCGCGCTGGTTGGGTGCGCGCGCCGTCGCGTGTGCCAGCACGGGCAACACCAGCGCTTCCCTGGCGGCCTATGCGGCGTTGGCAGGTCTCCCGGCGATCGTGTTCATCCCCCAGGGCAAGATCGCGGCAGGCAAACTGGCACAGGCACTTGCCTACGGTGCCCATACGTTGCAGGTGGCCGGGGACTTCGACGACGCAATGCGGTTGGTGCAGCACATCTGCGATGAGGTGGGCATCTATTTGCTCAACTCGCTCAATCCCTTCCGATTGGAGGGGCAGAAGAGCATCGTCTTTGAGATCATCCATGGTCTCAACTGGCAACCCCCGGACTGGATCGTATTGCCGGCCGGCAACCTGGGCAACACGGCCGCTTTCGGCAAGGCCCTGCACGAACTCCGGGAGCTGGGGTTGATCGCGCGCATGCCACGTCTGGCTGCAGTCCAGGCAACGGGTGCCAACCCGTTCTACCAAAGTTATCAGACAGGCTTCCGCCAAGAAGTGAAAGTGCGGGCTGAAACGATCGCCACAGCGATCCGCATCGGCGCGCCGGTCAGCTATGAGCGCGCTGTCCGCAGCCTGCGTTGGACTGACGGCCTGGTGACCCAGGTGAGCGATGCCGAGATCATGGACGCCAAGGCGATGGTGGATCGCGCCGGCATTGGCTGCGAGCCCGCTTCAGCGGCCGCTGTGGCCGGGGCGCGCAAGCTGGTTGCGGATGGTACGATACGTTCCGATGAGCGCGTGGTGGCCGTGTTGACCGGCAATCTGTTGAAAGACCCCGGCGCCACGGTGAGCTATCACACAGGCGAGTGGCCAGAGGCCCACTTCGCCAATCAGCCACGGCCCGTGTCGGCACATTCTGAGGAAGTGCGCAGAGTGATAGAGAGTATTCTGTAGGGAGGAAGTAACAATGCCGAAGATTCCAGTGGGAGTTCTCGGTGCAACCGGTGCGGTAGGACAGCGTTTCGTTGAGCTGCTCGTAGACCACCCCTGGTTTGAGTTGACGGCACTGACCGCTTCCGATGCATCGGCAGGTAAGCGGTATGGAGACGCCTGTCGTTGGCTGCTTTCAGCCGATATGCCGGCGAGCGTGGCCGATATGGTGGTCCAGGAGACCGCTCCGGGTGTAGAATGTGCGATCGTTTTCTCAGCACTCCCCGGGGACCGGGCCGGCGAGGTGGAAGAAGCTTTTGCCGCTGCCGGTTATGGGGTATTCAGCAATGCCAGCGCACACCGCCAGGACGTTGATGTGCCCCTGCTCATTCCCGAAGTCAATCCGGACCACCTGGCGTTGTTGGAAGTCCAACGCGCGCGCCGAGGCTGGAAACGGGGCTTCATCGTCACCAATCCCAACTGCACCGCGGTGATGTTGACGATGGCGCTTGCACCACTGCACGCTGCTTTCGGGCTGAAGGCGGTTTTGGTGACCACGATGCAAGGATTGTCGGGTGCAGGATATCCGGGCGTGCCCTCGCTGGATGCACTGGATAATGTGATCCCCTATATCGGTGGCGAGGAGGACAAAGTGGCCAGCGAGCCGCGCAAGATGTTGGGGCGTTTGGTGGACGGTGCCATCCAGTACGCTGATTTTGTCATCAGCCCGCATTGCAACCGCGTTTCCACCCGCGAGGGCCATTTGGAAACCGTCTCCGTGTCCTTCCGCCAGAAGGCGACGTTGGAAGAAGTGGTGGCTGCCTGGCGCGCGTGGAGTCCGCTGCCCCAACAGTTGAATCTGCCCACGGCGCCGCATCCCCCCTTGATCGTACGCAGCGAGCCAGACCGCCCCCAGACGCGGCTGGACCGTGACGCCGGCAAAGGCATGGCTGTGACCATCGGGCGTGTGCGGCCATGCGAGGTTCTGGATGTCAAATTCGTGTTGCTGGGCCACAATACCATCCGGGGTGCGGCGGGCGCGTCGATTCTCAACGCAGAGTTGATGAAGGCACAAGGCTGGTTCGATCGATAGCACGTTGACCCCTGAATGAGGAGCAATGACGATGTACCATCGAGAAACACTCGCCGATTATTTGGGCGACCGCGTCGTGTATCGTAACCTGCGTCCGGCCGACCCCAGCTTGCCGGGCTTGGCGGACGTCTGGCAGGAAGCGGGGCTAGAGTGTTGTCGCGTGCCGCGCAAGACCGAGCCGAGCTATGCGGTGGTGGTGTTGCGGTTGCTGGAGGCGGCACAACGACAACGCAGCCGTGCACCGCTGCGCAACGCGCTCTTCATCGGTGACATGCCCCTGAGCGATGTGGCTGCGGCGCGCCATCTAGCTGCGCACCTGCCCTTGCGCGGTTTTATCGGAGCTGACCGCCTGCACGAGCCGGCAACGCTGAAGGTGGATGGAGATCTGACCTTCGGCAATCGCTGGGGGCAGCTCCTGGACTGGCTCGAGCAAATGGCCCATGAGTCTTTCGCGATGGACGAGCAAACCGCCGTGCTGGTGGACATCGACAAGACCTATATCGGAGCACGGGGTCGCAATGACCACGTCATCGATCAGGCGCGATTAGAAGCGGTGCGCTTGACCGTCGAAGAGGCTCTGGCAGATACCTTTCGTGAAGAGGCGTTTTGCGCAATCTACGGGCAGCTCTATCAGCCTACATACCACTTCCTCACCGCAGACAACCAGGATTACCTCGCGTACATTTCCCTCATGGTGATGGGCAATGTGATCCCATCTGACGAGTTTTGGGCCGCCGTGCACGATGGCCGGCTGCAAAGCTTCGACGCGTTCGTGGCCCTGTGTGAACAGCGACGCGCGGGCATGCCGAATGGGCTGGCGACAGTGCATCAAGAGGTGTTGGAAAACTTGCGACGGGGTGATCCCACCCCTTTCAAGAGCTTTCGTTATCGCGAGTTTGTGACCACTGCAGCGCGCATGGACTATCTCCCGGACGAAACACCCCGCGCCGAGCTGCTGGCGCAGGAGATCGTCATCACCCAGGAGGTCAGCCAGGCGATGGACTTCCTGGCCACGCGTGGGGCGTTGCTCTTTGCGACTTCGGACAAGCCGGACGAAGCGTCTAACCCGCCTTCCTCGCTTGCGGTTGAACCGCACAAGTCACGCCCTATTCACCGTTTGGTGATGAAAAGTGTGGGCGGTTGAGAGCGCACGGAATTGGTGTTTTAGGGAATACCAGGGTGTGATAGCCTCAGGGATCGCCACCGGTCTCTGGGGCGCAAAAGTGGATGCGAAGAGCGCCGCCTTGTGTCCAGATCCCTTCAATCACTTGATGACGATCTCCTGGCACAAGCACTGCACTCTCCTACAAAGAGGCGAAAGCTGAGTGGGGGACATACCGTTAGGAAAGCTTCCCGGAAGACCTGTGGGGTACGAACGGCGGATGACAAGGAGGGTATCAATGTCCAAGGAGATCCTGTTCCTGGTGGAGGAGTCGCCTGAGGGGGGCTACGAAGCACAAGCACCGGGCTACTCCATCTATACGCAGGCGGAAACGCTGGACGAGCTCAAGCAGATGGCGGTGGACGCAGTACGCTGTCACTTCGACGAAGCGGAGATGCCCCGGCTGATCCGTCTCCACCTGGTGCGTGAGGAGGCCATCGCCGTTTGAAGCTGCCCAGAGATGTCAGCAGGGAGGAGCTGGCCAGGCAGCTGGCGCGCCTGGGTTATCAGGTCACGCGACAGACAGGAAGCATCACATCACATTCCCCGGCATGGCCCCCTTGTAGGAACGCTTAGCAACATCCTCAAGGATATCGCGGCGCATTTAAGGGTCAGCAAGGAGGAACTGGTTCAGGAGATTTGGGGCCGCCGGTAGAGGGCTAAAACACCAGTGGAAGATCAAGATTGTTACCAGTTGCCAGCGACTGAAGTCGCACCTGGCGGGCTTGCTGCTCAAGGATAATTTTCAGCGAGAGCGCGTAGCCCAGTCGGTCAGACCGCACCGTTTACACTCCGCTTGCCCCGCGTCTCATAGCGCACCTCCGATCCACCACAATCCTCCCGCAGGTTCCGAACCTGCGGGAGGATTGTTCGCAGTACGGGTGACTTGCCATCGCCCGCACCAGCGGCATCAACCGCTCCCGCACGGTCGCGGCGCGGCTGAGCCCCACCGGTCAGTCTCCTTCGGTGGAGGCAGCCGCAAGCCACTGGCATGGGACGGCCGGACGGATTCCCGCTTCACGTAGGCAATCCAGCGCGGCCTGCCGCAAGACGCGCGCCACGGCCCACTGTTGGCCGGGCAAGGTTTTGCACACCAGCTGCGCCTGCACCGACCAATCGGTGAGGCCGCTCCAGGCGAGATAGGAAGGGGTACCCAGAATGTTCGATGCCACCGTTTCATCCGCCTGGAGCCGCCTGATGGCTTCCTCCAACGCCTGCTTGACCATGGCGATGTCCGTAGCAAAGTCGAAGTTAAGCGTGATCACGGCCTGCGCCCAGCGTGCGGTCAGATTGGAGATGGCACGGATGTCGCCATTCGGGATCAGGTGCAGCTGCCCGTCGGAGTCGCGCAGGTAGGTCGCGCGCAAAGTGATGTGCTCTACCGTGCCGGTAAACTCCCCCACGCTGATGACGTCACCGATGGCGAAGTGATTTTCGAGCACGAGGATGATGCCCGTCAGCCAATCTCTGATGAGCGTCTGCGCGCCCAGCGAAAATGCCAGACCAACGATGCCGGCGCTGGCCAGGATCGGGGTGATGTCCAACCCCAATTCGCGCAAGATGATGGAGATAACCACCAGCGTAATCAGCAGATAGCCAGCACTACGTCCGGCATGAATGAAAGTGGTCAGGCGCTTGGCGCGTTCCTGGTTCATAGCAGAGGCCGCGAGATGCCTCTCCAGATCCCTCAGACCCAGGCGCAGGAGAGCACCACCGCCCAGGCCAATCAATAAGGTGATGCAGACGCGCAGGGCCGCAAACAATATGTTGTCGGTCATGTTCCCACTCCATGCCCTTTCATGGGTGGTTTTTTCACCTCATCGGGCCGCCACTCCCGCACGGTCGCGGCGCGGCTGGTTTTTTTACCGCCGAGATCGCCGAGAACGCAGAGAATTAACGAGGAAAAACCTCTGCGTGCTCTGCGCGCTCTGCGGTAAAAAAGTTTTCCGCTCCCTTGGCGGCTGCGGCTCGGATAAATCACACAACCCTTCCGCAGGTTCGGAACCTGCGGAAGGGTCAACAATTATGCATAGCGCCCATACAGCGGGCCCAGGGCGGCACAGGCACGATAGTCGGCGCCTTGGGGATCCATCGCGCCGAAGGCACCCCAGACGCTGGGACGGAAGATGCGCTCCTCGGGCACGTTGTGCATCGCCACCGGAATGCGCAGCATCGAAGCCAGGGTGATGAGCTCCGCGCCGATGTGCCCATAGCTGACCGCGGCATGGTTGGCGCCCCAGTTGTACATCACCGAGTAGACATCCTTGAACGGACCGCTGCCGGTCAAATTGGGCACAAACCAGTGCGTCGGCCAGGTGCGGTCGGTGCGCTCGTCCAGGATGCGGTGCACTTCCAGCGGGATGTCCACCGCATAGCCCTCGGCGATCTGCAGCACAGGGCCCAGCCCCTTGATCAGGTTGACGCGCGACATCGTCATGGGCATCTCGCCGCGCGTCAGGAAGTTGGACGAGAAGCCGCCGCCGCGGAAGTAGGCCGTCGTGGCAGGATACCACGTCGTCGCCTCCAGGCACTTGCGCGCCTCCTCGGGGGTGATCTCCCAGAAGGGCTTCATCACCGGCCGGCCGTCGCGCTCCTGTTGGCCGGTGGCGTCCAGGCTGGCCGCGCCGGAGTTGATCAGGTGCAGCATGCCGCCGGCGGCACGGCCGGTCAGCTGGTAGCCGGTCACGCGCTTGACCGCCTCGGGGCTCCAGTAGGTGCGCACATCGGCGAAGACCTGCGCCGTGTTGCTGAGCAGATGGCCAAAGAGCATCGCCACCGCGTTCAGGCAGTCGTTTTCGGTTGCCATGATGAACGGCTCGCGGATGCCGTTCCAGTCGAACGAGGAGTTCAGGATCGCCTCGAGGAAGTCGCCGTTGGGGAAGTGGTCCGTCCACTGGCGCTGCCCCTGGAAGCCGGCGGCGATGGCATTGTGCCCCAGCGCTTCCTCGGCATAACCGAGCTCCGCCAGGCGTGGATTGCCGATCATCAGGTCGCGCGCGATGATCGCCATCTTGACGACGAACTCCCAGTCCTTGTCCTTCTGCTCACGGCTGCGCTGTTGGTGCGGTGGGTTGTAGTCGCGTCCCTCTTTGCAATACTTCTTCGTCCATGCCAGGGCGCGGGCGAATTCGTCCTTGTCGTAGATTTCGCGCTCGATGCGGCGCACGAACTCGGTCATGTCGATCACTTCGACGCGCATGCCCAGGTAGCTCTCGAAGAAGGCGTGGTCGACGATGGAGCCGGCGATGCCCATCGAGACGCCACCCATGGAGAGGTAGGACTTGCCGCGCATAGTGGCGACCGCCAGGCCGGCGCGGGCGAACTGGAGCAACTTCTCCTGCACATCCGGCGGGATGCTGCGGT
>QEXY01000078.1 GCA_003130875.1 Ardenticatenia bacterium | reverse complement strand
TTCGCCTCGTCGACGCCGGCGACGTCGTCGAAGGTGACGGTGGGCTTGTCGCCGGTGAACATGCGCGCCCGGCTCTTGCCGAAACTCAACGCCTGGTTGCCGGCGCCCTGGGCCTGGCGCAAGATGAGGAAGAAGAACACGCCGATGAGCACCAAAGGCAACACGGCGCTCAGCACGTTCAGCCAACCTCCCCACCAGCTGGGCGGCGCTACTTCGACCTGGATCTTCTGCAGTTGCGCTTTGCCGACCCCCAGCCGCTCCAGGGTCTCCAGCGTGCCCAGTTTGCTCTCTTTGTAGGTGGTCAGCTTGCTGCCATTCATCAGGGTGACCTCGAGCTGGTCACCGCGCACCAGAATCTTCTTGATCTCCCCATTCTGGGCGAGGCGCACCACCCGGTTCAGCTCCACGGTCTCCGAACTGCCCGCCTGCCAGAAGAAGGTGTACAAGAAGAGCCCTGCCACGAGCAGCAAGAGGATGTAAACTACGCCGGACCACTTCATCGCCTTAAACTTCCTGCTTCATTCAACATCACAATCAACCTAAGCCGGTCGAGAAATCTAGAAAAAGTATACTACCGGAATACACCGAAGTCAAGGTAAACCGAGGCTGCGAGCGCATTTCATTATGTGAAATACACTCCCAGACTGCGCGCCAGGACCGCGACGCCTTCGCCGGCTGAACGGGGTCACAGCAACGTCTTGGTCAGTTCCCTGAGCTGTTGCTCCAGGACGGTATCCCGCTTCTGCAATGCCACCGGGGCGCCGTTCTTGTTGGCCAGAAGGCACTGTTCGGGTGCGTGGGCGATCAAAGCCGCCACCTCGCAGCCCAACATCTCTTCCAATTGCAGCTTCGTATACGGGGTGGTGCCGCCGATGCGGTTGATCGCCACGACATAGACGATGCTTCTGACGATCCCTTCAGCTTCCAGGAGTTCGAGCCAGCGCCGCGCCGCACCGATGGCGATGCTATCCGCTTCGGTCACCAGCGCGATGCGGTCGGCGTGCTGCAAGGCGGCCCACGTCATCGGGCTCAGCAGCGCCGGCAAGTCCACGATCACCCGGTTCGCGCGCTGCGTCAATTGGCTCAGGATGGCCTGCACATGCTGGGGCGATACGCCGTTCGAGGTTTTTTGGGGCATCAGCGGAGCCGGCAGGATGCGCAGCCCCGTGCGATGCGGGAGCAGATGCTTTTCCAACAGCTTTTCGTCAATCGAATCCGCCGGGTGTTGGACCAGATCTTCCAGGGTAGCACGCGGCACCTGGCCCATCTGGACGGCTGCCAGACCTCCCTCCGGGTGCAGGTCGATCAAGACCGTGCGCTGGCCATTCCGCGCGGCGATGAGGGCGACGTTGACGGCGAGCGTGGTGGTGCCGACCCCGCCCTTCACCCCGATGAAGGCGAGGATGTACGACTGCGCGTGGCGCTTGACCTCCATCCAGCGCGCGCTGCGCGTCAGCAAAACCTGCACCCGGGTGAGCATCTCTTGTGGCGTGACCGGCTTGACCAGGTAATCATCGGCGCCGGCGGCGAAACCGGTCAGCTTGTCCTCCACCCGGCCCAGCGCGCTGAGCATGATGATGGGCACGTGCTCGATGCCGGACATCTGGCGCAGACGCCGGCACACCTCAAAGCCGTCCATCCCGGGCAGCATAATGTCCAGGATGATCAGATCGGGTGGCTTCTCTTCCGCTTTGCGCAACGCGTCGGGACCGTCGAGGGCGACGACGACTTCGTATCCGGCGCGATGAAAGGCGAGCCCCAATGTCTTGAGCAAGACCGGGTCATCGTCCACTAACAGGATTCGGTACGCCATCGCGTCCTCCTTCCCCCCGTTTTCTGAGGCACGCCAGCTACCTTATCGCGAGCTGTGCGCCCGGCTCCCGTCCGGCTGAGATCGATCCATCACGGTCCAGGCTGGTCCGGAAGCAAAGTTGAGCACCAACTGCAATTAATCATACCCCAGAATATGCCGGTTGCCAATTCGCACATTGGTCAGCCCGGCCGCTTGCGCTCGCTGCAACGCTTCCTCGGCATGGCGGAGGGATGTGAAGGGGAGGTCGGCCGCGTAAAACTGGGGAGCGAAGGCAAGCAGGGCGTACGGGATGTGTGGATTGACTTGGGCGATGAAGCGTGCGATCGCGGCGACTTCATCCGGAGTGACGTAACCGGGCACTAGCAACGTGCTGGCCACCACCAGCGGAGGGTCGGGTCGTGCGGCGCAATATTGCGCTGCGCGGACGAAGTTCTCCAACGTGCGCTGGTTGCTGGCACCGGTCAGGGCGAAGTGCACCTCCGCGTGATATGCCTTGAGATCAAACTTGACTGTGCCGCCGGTTTGGAGCGACAGGCGCACCGCCTGCTCCATCAGACGGGGATGCTGGGCGCCGGATGTCTCCCAGCAGACGACGACGCCGCGCTCCGCCAGGCGGCGCGCCGCGGCCAACGCGTGCGGCATCTGACTGGCCGGGTCACCGCCGAAGAAACACACACAGAACGTGTGCGCATTGGCCTGGCCGGCGAGTTCATCGGCGCTGAGCAGCTCCGCCTGCCAAGGGTCGGCGTCGCGAAAATGCCAGTTCTGGCAATACAGACAATTGAACGTGCAGCTGGAGTAGAACACGGCCAGGTTGTGCAGACCCAGGGTGGCGCCAGGACGGTCCGGCTGCGGGCGACTAGCAGCACAGACCCATTCGGCCACACAGTTAGTGGGCAGGGGATCGCGATACCAGTGGAGCATACCCCGTTCGGGTGTGCCGGCCAGATGGACCAGGTGGTTATCTCGGTTGAGGCGTAGCCCGCAATAGCCTCTTTCGCCTGGACCGATGACGCACTGCCGTGCACACAGCAGACACGCGCATCCCCCCTCCGTCTGCGGCGGCCTTTCCGGCAGGCCGAACTCGCGACGGGTGGCGGCGTGGACGGCCTCGATGTGCGGGCGCGCTTCGGCAAAGCGCGTGCGAAGGCACGTGCCGCAGATGCCCAGCTGGCGCATGATGAGCGGCGAACGCAATCCGCACAGCTGACAGCGAGACACCGCCTCCCCCTTCCTCCTGACCAGCTAGTCCGCCGCAGGATGAATCCCACGGCGGGTAACCCTCGTCGGACCACGCTGACCGGGTTCTGCACCGGCCGATCGGTCGCCAGAGCTTGGAATGCCAGCCCGGAGTTTCAGCCCAGGGCGGTGGATCGTGTGTGCTGTGCCGCGGGCTTTGCGCATCGCAGGAGGCCCAAGACCGCAGAGGGGTTCATCATCCTCTGCGCCCTCGGCGTGTTCTGCGGTAAAAAAACACGCCGATTCGCCCGCAGGATGCAGGGACGACCGACCGGTCGTCCGTACCAACCACCCTTTGCCTGCCCGGGAAGGCAACCCCACGGAGCGCCCCTACCATGGCATTGCACCACCGCAGGTACACGACCGATATGGTCGCATGCCCCAAACCCACCTTAAGTTCCTCCTGGCCTGCGTCCAGACGGTCAATCCGACGCGGCAGGGGCACTCGGAGCGTTGAGCGCATCCAGGATGGCCAGCAATTCCTCATTGGATGGGATGTCGGCCATGCTGTGGCCATAGTGGACATAGCGCACGATCCCCGCGCGGTCCACGATCACCTGGGCCGGCATGCGACCGAGCTTGAACAGGTTGACTTCCTGGCCGTACAGCCGCAGCACGGAGTGGGTGGGGTCGGGCAACCCGATGAACGGGAACTGTTCCTGTTGCCACACCTTGCGGAAGGCGGCAGCATCTTCCGGACCGACGACGATGACCTCCGCGCCGCGGGCGGCGAAATCCGAATACCCTTGGCGCAACTGCGCCATGTGCCGACGGCAGAACGGTCAGACGAAACCGCGATTGAACACCAACACCACGTGCTGCTTGCCCCGGAACTGGGCGAGCTGCACCGGTCGCCCCTGCCAATCCGACAGGGTGAAATCGGGTGCGGGAGCGTGAAGCTCGACGCGACGTGCCATATGCACCTCTCCTCATCCGCAACCTATTGTGTCAGCATCACTTTTTCAACTTCATTATATAACCCGAGTTGCTACCCAGGGAAGTTGAGACTACAGGCCGGCATAAGAAGGGTGACTTTTCGCTCCAACCAGTGGGTGGTCACCGCGGAGGGCGAGT
>QEXY01000077.1 GCA_003130875.1 Ardenticatenia bacterium | reverse complement strand
TTCGCCTCGTCGACGCCGGCGACGTCGTCGAAGGTGACGGTGGGCTTGTCGCCGGTGAACATGCGCGCCCGGCTCTTGCCGAAACTCAACGCCTGGTTGTTGGTCCCCTGGGCCTGGCGCACCATAAAGAAGAGCAGAGCGCCAAACACCAACAGGGGCACGATGGTGATTAGCAAGCTCGCCCAATCCGCCCACACTCCGGGTGGCTCCACCTTGAAGCTCACATCGGCTAACTGGGCGCTGGTGACCCCTAAGTCCCCCAACGTCTCCAGCAGCGTGCGGTCCGTCTCCTTGCGCGAGGAACGCATACCCATATTGGGATCGCGATATTCCACCGTCACCAGGTCGCCTTGCAGAACGATCGACTTGACGACGCCCTTCTTGATGTCCGCCGCGACCTCGGTGATGCTGATTTCACGTGTCTGACGCGGCCCGGAGAGCACGCTGAAGATCAACGCGGCAACGGCCACGATGATGAGCAGATAAATCAACCCATTTCGCAAAACCCCTGAATTCACCCTAAACCTCCACCTTTCGCTACCCTCATCATACCACAGCTGCTTTCTATCTGCCAGCTGACATATCCACGCGGATGGGCACCAAGGTCAACATGTCCTCCACAACCTCCCTTGCTCCGGCGGCGGTGATGGGCAGAGGATTTCCCGCTGCGGACACGCTAACGCGCAACCGGTATTCGCCGGCGACCGCGGTTGCCGGAATGGCAAGCAGATGAGTGTCGGCGATGGACTCGCCGGCCTGGCTCATTGCGAGAGGACTTTCATGTTGGGCGATCACCGTCCCATCCGAGCGTACCAGGTGCACCATCGCGGTGTATATCGATCGGGTGATAGGGGCTGCAGCTTGCCAAGTGAGCGTGACCGAGAGCACATCTCCCGGCGCGTATGCACCGCGCAACAGCGCGTAGTTCACCAGCAGGATATGCTCACCCCAACGTGCCCCGACCGGCACCTGGCCGATATCGTTGCTGACTGTCAGCACGATCAAGCTGCGTTGCTGCACCAGAGAGCCGGGCGGTGGCTCTTGTGCGAGCACGCTCCCGGATGCTCGACCACCCGCCGGACCATGTACTTCAAATACCAGGTCGTAGCGTTCCAGTTCGCCTTGAGCTTGCTCCAGCGGCCAGCCGATCACATTGGGCACCTCTACCAGGCGGGGGCCCTGGCTGATCACCACACCGACTACAGTGCCGTCCGCCACTGGCTCACCCGCGCGGATGGTCTGGTCGGCGATCGCCAAAGCGGGAATGAGAGGATGATGTGCCTGGCCGACGACGGTCATCTGGAGACCAATAGACTCGAGAACCCGGCGAGCATGTTCCACCCGCATGCCCACTACATCCGGCACGCGCACCTGGCCGGGCGCCAATGTAGCGGTCGCGGTGGGCGCCCAAGACACGGTAGGTCGCATGTAAGCGCGCAAGACCCCAGCGAACAGTGGTACGAGTCCCAAAACAGCGATAATGGCCAACAAGCCCAGCATCAATCCGACAGCGTCCGGAACCAAGCGACGGATCGTTAGATGACTGCCGGGCTGCGGCAGCGCTGCATCGGATATCGGCTGTGCGGAAGCAACAGCTGAACTGTTCATCTCGCTGCGGCGGCGAAACTCAGCGAGCGCGGCTCCCATCTCCTCCGCTGTGGCGAAACGTTCTTCTGGTTTTTTTCGCAGCGCCCGCTCGATGATCCGCGAAAGTTCCACTGGCACGCGCGGATTGGTACGATGCGCCAGCGGCGGCTTTTCATACAGGTGTTTG
The DNA here is from genome assembly GCA_003130875.1 of Ardenticatenia bacterium. Taxonomy (GTDB): domain Bacteria; phylum Chloroflexota; class Anaerolineae; order 4572-78; family NAK82; genus NAK82. The sequence continues at coordinate 12,263 of QEXY01000077.1, read as the reverse complement.
CGAGCGACCTCGTGATCATCTCCTGTGAAGGGAAGCTGGCCGGTCAGCGCTTCGTAAAGGACGATCCCGATCGCATAGACATCCGTAGCCGGCACTACATGTTCACCCGCTGCCTGTTCCGGAGCGAAATAGGCTGGCGTCCCCCACACCAGCTCGCCCGCCTCATCCATAGCCGACTCGCCCAGGGCGCGTGCCAGGCCGAAATCCACCACCTTGGCCTGGCCATCTGAGCGGATCAGTACATTGCCGGGCTTCAAATCGCCATGCACCAAACCGGCGCGATGGGCGTAGCCAACTCCAGCGCACACCTGGCAGCAGATATCGACGGCCTGACGGATCGAGAGGGCACCATTTTGCTCAAGAAGGGTGCGCAGATCCACCCCCGGCACATACTCCATCACGATGTAAGGGCGATTATGGTCCTGGCCGAAGTCATAGACCGCCACGATGTTGGGATGGGTGAGGTTGGCGGCGTTTTGAGCCTCGCGATGAAAGCGTACCAGGAAGGTAGGGTCAGTCACATACTCCGGGCGCAATGCCTTGACCGCCACTATGCGACCTAGAGCAACGTCCTGCGCGCGATATACCTCCGCCAGACCTCCCTGTCCGATCTTCTCTAAAATTTGATAACGATTGTTGAAAATTCTGATCTCGTCTTCCACAAGAATTGCCGTGCGATCGATACATCCCATTGTACCCGCAAATGACATTTTTTCCAAGAAGCCGTATCTTTAAAGCTGTATGTGCGTCTTATATTTGAGGGGCGCCTTATGGAAGGTGTTGAGGACTCGGAAGGTCTATTGCTGGAGCGCGCGCAAAAGCTCGACGAAGCAGCGCTGGCATCCATCTACGATCGATACCACCTTGTCGTATACCGCTATCTCTACCGCCAGCTTGGGGATGTAGATACGGCACGCGACTTGGCAGCGGAGGTCTTTCATCGCCTGTTGGTCGCTCTGCATACGGGCAAAGGACCGCGCAATCACCTGGTCGCATGGCTGTATCGCACGGCACATAACGCGCTGGTGGATCACTATCGGCGCCAGCAACATCGCCGTCACTTGCCCCTCGAAGAAGGGATCGTGGCGGATAACGAAACATCTGTGGAAGCGGCAGAGCACCGCCTGTTGGTGACCCAGCTGCGCGGCGCTCTCCAACAACTGTCGCCTGACCAGCAACAGGTCATAGCGCTGAAATTTCTCGAAGGTCTGTCCAACGAAGAAGTTGCGCTCATTATGGGCAAATCAGTGAGCGCCATCAAGTCGCTGCAGCATCGTGCTTTGAGCACGTTGCAACGTCAGATGGGCTTACGTGATGCGAAGGACGAACACACATGAAGGGTTCTATCCATCCCGAAGTCTTGGATCGAGCCGTGCAGCGTCTGAAAGCGGGTGAGGAGCTTGCGGTGATACTTGCCGAGCATCCTTCTGCCGCTTCGGATTTGCAGCCGTTGCTTGCGATGGTGCAGCAGTTGGAAGCTCTGCGGGCTGTGGACATGCCATCGCGCGAACATCAAACATCGGATCGAGCGCGATTCTTGAACGAGGTGAGGAATTTACGCGCTCAGACCGTATCTCCGAATCCCCTGGTGCGTCTTAAAAGATGGATCGCAAGGCCATTTTCAACCTCACCAATTAAGGACAAACCAGTCGGAAAGGAGAAACGGGTTATGGTCGCTTTATTGCTCAAGATCATCCTGGTACTCGGATTGGGGTTGGGATCAGCGGGTGGCACGGTGGCGCTTGCCGAGCAGAGCCTGCCGGGATCGCCACTCTATCCCGTCAAACTGGTCGCTGAGCAGCTCCGGATCAGCACCACACCGAACCTGGCGGATCGCGCCTTCCTATATCTGGCTCAGGCACAGGTGCGCGTGCGCGAGATGGAAGCACTGATGCAACAACGGCGTTCTCCAAATGGGATAGTTCTGGAACAATTGCGCATGCGCCTGGAGAATGCCTTGCAGCTGGCATCCGGGTTGCCCGATCCCGAGATGATTAGGTGGCTGACTCAAGCGCGTGAAACGGTGCGGACGCAGCAGGAGACACTGGCACGCCTGTGTCAGCGCCAAGAGGCGGGGGCAACTGACGCTGCGGTGCTTTGCCGTGCATCGGCATTGGCGCAACAGGCGCGAGAACAAATTGAGGCCGGGTTGCGAGATCCACAAACGTTTCGCCATCGGCACTCTTTGGGACTAGGGAATGAGCCGAGGAGGGAGCCAACCCCGGCGGCAACCCCACCTGTACGGCCCGGATCCGGTCAACCGGGAGACAATCCCGAGTGCCCGGAGTGCACGCCCCAGGGTGACCAGCATCGCTACGGTCCTCGGCCAGCCCAGCCAGCCCAGTCAGCCGAACCGGCCCGGCCAGCCCAGCCAGCGCAGCCGCCCCAGCCGGGGCCAGGTCAGCCGGGAGGCAATTCCGAGTGTCCGGAGTGCACGCCCCAGGGTGACCAGAATCAGCATCGTTATGGCCCGGGGCCCACTGCGACACCGATGTGGCAGCGCATGAGCGCGGAGGAAGCGCTGCGGTTGATGCATGCATATGAGCATCAGTATGAATACGAGCATCAGTACAGGCTTTCTGCAGCGCCGACGCCAGTAGACCGTCCCACCGAGACGTGTGATAACTGCCAACCCGGTGGCAACGCGGAGAACATGGGCGGCAGCGGAGGAGCTGATCGCTCCGGTGGTGAGCCAGCTCAGCACAGAGCGGGCGGCGGTTCCGGCAGTCCTTCGGGAGGCGGTGGAAGCTCCGACGGCGGATCGAGTGGCAGTGGCGATAGTGGTGGAAGCTCTGGAGGTGGATCAGGCGGCAGCGGTGGTAGCGGTGGAGGATCCGGAGGTGGGTCAAGCGGCGGCAATGGTGGAAAATCTGGAGGTGGGGGCCGCCACGGTAAGTGATCAACCTTCCCCTCACTTATTGAGAGTCGCATGTCGGTATAAGCGGTGGCTTGCGCCGCCTTTGGTATACGGTTCCGCTTGCGAGCTCCTGTCCGACGACAGGAGCTCGTCCTTTTTGCGATGAACAGGAAGGGATTCGCCAAACAAGAGATTGTGGGTTATAACGATTGAAAATAACCTCGGAGGTGGATGAAGATGCGCCGTTTCGATCGCCGAGAATTCCTCCGCTATGCCGCTGCTCTCACCGGCGGTTGGATAGCCAGTTGGCGTGGGGCCACAGCAGCCAGGGCAGCTGATCTCTGGGCGCGCTGGAATGCGGCGTCCCCCAGCGCAGAAATAGCGCGCTTCGACAGCGTGCCAGATGCGGCTGCAGTGCCCTCGTTGCCTTCGCCGGCGAACTACCGGCCGGTGCGGGTCTCTCACTGGTTGCCCCTGCGGGATTCGGCGACCCCCGTGCCGGTGCCGAGCCGCGCCGAGCTGATGGCCCACTGGCCCGCCGTGGGAAAAAGTCGCGTGGTCATGGTACGGCACAGTGGGGTGCTGGCCAACGGGCAACCCAACCCAGACCTTGTGCTGCAAATGCTGGATGAGGGCATCGGTGCCCTGGCCAATGGAGCGGACCCTCTGGAGGTCTGGCGCGTCCTGTTCGATCCACGAGAGCGCGTGTTGTTGAAGGTGAACTGTATTGCTGCAGGTGGTCCTACCCAGCCGGCTGTCACTTATGCCATCGCCCAGCGGTTGCAAGATGCCGGGCTTGCCGCGGAGAACTTGCTCATCTTCGACCGCACTGACCACGAGCTGGCTGATGCGGGCTATGCGCTTAACGAAAGTGGCACGGGGGTGCAATGCCGCGGCACCCGAGGCGAGGGCAGCGAGGCGGTGCTGACCCAGGCCACCGTGCGGTTTTGGCGGGAGCTCGATGAGTGCGACGCGATCGTCAACATTCCCACGCCGAAATCGCACGGCATCGCCGGCGTGAGCGTTGCCATGAAGAACCATTACGGCTCTGTGAACGAGCCGGCCAAGTTGCACGGCAATGGCTGCGACCCGGCCATTCCGGAATTGAACGCCCATCCCATCATCCGGGATAAGACCCGACTGTGTGTTGCGGCAGCGTTGCGGGTGAGCCCCTTCGACTGGAACTCCCCACAGCCCGAGAACGCACTGTTGCTCTCGTTCGACCCGGTCGCGCTGGACACTGTGGCACGCGACATCCTGGTGCGCCATTATCAGGCGGTGGGCGCAGATGCTGGCTTCCTGGTCCAGGGAGCGCACCATCTGATGACCGCTCAGAATCTCCAGTTGGGCGCCACCGAGCCCGATTTGATCGACCTGCGCGAGATCGTGTTGGGATGAGAGCAACTGCTTGGTGGAACTACCGCAGATTGTGGATCAGGCAGGTCGGAGTATTGTCTGTGCTCGTCGTCCTTTTCGCCATTGGAGTGGCGTGTGCCGGGGGAGGCCCCGATGATCTCGCCCGCTTCTTGCCGATGGATGAGGTTGTTCCCGGATGGGCACGTCAAGGGGCGCCGCGGGTCTTTGCACGCGATGACTTGTACGAGCTGGTGGACGGCCAGGCGGAGGCGTTTTTCGCCTATGGGTTGACCCATGCCGCGTTGGCTCGCTATGCAGGGCCAGAGGGGACCGGACTGCGCATCGAGCTGTTCCGCCTCGCCAGCCCCGCCGATGCCTATGGTCTGTTCAGCACCTCACTCTCCGGCGAGTCAGTCGCGCTAGGCGCTGGTGGGGATACCGACCCCGGCCGACGGTTGGCGTTCTGGCAGGAACGCTACTATGCCCGTCTGCAGACGACCCAACCGGTCGCCGATGAAGTCCTGCTCGGATTCGGCCGCGCTGTGGCAGCTGCACTGCCCGCCGGGAGCGATCTGCCCGAACTGGTGAGCCGTTTGCCGGCCGATGGTCTGCACTCCCGCAGCGCGCGCTTCTTCCGCCAGGAGATCTCCATCCAACCCTGGCTGTGGTTGGGAGGCACCAACCTGTTGGGCCTCAGCCAGGAGACTGAAGGGGTCCTGGCGGACTACACCTTAGGGGACGGAACGGCACGCCTGTTGTGGATACGTTATCCGGATGCCGCAGCGGCCGAACGGGCGCTCCAGGCACTCCAGGGCAGCACAATACCCAACTGGGTGATGGCGCAGGTGAAGGATACAGAACTGGCTGCCGTGTTTGGCGACGTTGGAGCAGAAGAGGCGAAGGAACTGGTGAATAGGGTTTTGAAGTAGGAGGTCGAAAAGATGGCACAGAAGATCACACGCCGCAGGCTGCTGCAATGGATGCTGGTTTCGTCCGGGCTGGCGTTGTGGAGCGCCGCCTGTTCCGGCAACGCGCCAGCGCCGATCAGTGCCACACGTCGTCCTGTTCCCGCGCCGGCGGCGGGGCAGGCATACCTGGCGGTTGCCCACAGTGAGGACGCAGCCGCAGCGACGCGGGCGGCGATTGCCGCGCTCGGGGGTATGGGGCGTTTCGTGAAAGCGGGCGATGATGTGATAATCAAACCTAACATTTGTACCGATTACCACCCACCCGAGTACGCCACCACCACCAATCCGCTGGTCGTCGGAACACTGGTGGCGATGTGTTGGGAAGCGGGCGCCCGGCGGGTGCGCGTGATGGACATGCCGTTCGGCGGCACCCCAGAGACCGCCTATGCGATCAGCGGCATCGCCGACGCCACCCGCGCGGCAAAGGGCGAGATGGAAGTGATGAGCCCGCTCAAATTCGCCATGACGAACATCCCGCGAGGCAAAGATATCACCCAATGGGAGGTCTACCGGGACATTCTCGAAGCGGACGTGGTCATCAATGTGCCCATCGCCAAACACCATTCCCTGGCACGGCTGAGCCTGGCGGGCAAGAATCTCCTGGGCGTCGTGCGTTACCCCAATCGGATGCATCGCAACCTCGGTCAGCGTCTAGCGGACCTGGCGAGCTTGATCCAACCCTCATTGACCGTCGTCGATGCGATGCGCATCCTGGTAGCAAATGGGCCGACGGGCGGCAGCTTGAACGATGTGCGCCAGACGAATATGGTGATCGCCAGCCATGATATGGTGGCGGCGGACGCTTATGCCGCGACGCTCTTCGGACTGCGTGGTGAAGACATCGCTTACATCAAACGCTCTTCTGAAATGGGCTTGGGCACTTTGGACCTCAGCACAATCAAGATCGAGGAGGCATATGCGTAAGCTGAATGTATGGCAGATCGGGCGAGGGTTTCGTCAGATCAGCCAGAAGATTTTCTTTCTGCTGTTCCTCTATCTGCTCTTCGCCGCTTTGCAGCGGCGTGTGGCGTTTCCGCTGGCCGACCTGTTCTTTCGCTTCGATCCCTTAAGCGCTCTGGGCGCCATGCTGGCGAGCCGTGAATGGTTGCCCCGCCTCACCCTTGCGTTGGCAACGGTGGGCATCACCCTGCTCCTGGGGCGGGTGTGGTGCGGCTGGATTTGTCCGTTGGGGACGTTGCTGGAATGGTTGGGACCTGGTCCGGCACGGCGTCGGGCGCAGAACGTCGCATCCCAATGGCGCAGTGCGAAGTACCTGCTCCTCACAGGTATCCTCGCCGCAGCTGCTTTCGGCAGTCTCACGCTGCTCGTGCTCGATCCCCTGGCGCTCCTCACCCGCACCATGACCACTGTGATCCTGCCGGCGCTGAATTATGCGGTGACGGCGGCTCTCGGCAGCTTGTACCCCATCGCCCCGCTGCGCGGGGTTGTGGATGCCCTGGAACAGTGGCTGCGCGGATCGGCCTTGCCGGTGCGACAGCCGCTGTTCGCCGGCAACTGGCTGATTGCCGTCGTTTTTGTGTTCCTGCTGCTCTTGAACCGGCTGGCGGGTCGCTTTTGGTGTCGCTATCTGTGCCCGCTGGGTGCCCTGCTGGCGCTATTTTCCCGCATTGCAGTGTTACGCCCAGTCATTGGAGCGAGCTGCGTAAAATGCGGGCGCTGTAGCAACGTCTGTCCGGTGGATGCCATCCAGGTGCAGGACAACTTCCGCATTATCCCAAGCGAATGTGTGGCCTGCCTGGACTGTTTCGCTGCCTGTCCCGAGCGTGGCATCGGGTGGCGTCCGGTCGTCGATAGGTCGGCATCTGCTACCGGCAAGGAGCTTGCCTGGCCCGCCCCGGCGGAGGCGTATGACCCCTCGCGGCGTCAGGTGTTGGCCGCTTTGGGTGCTGGCATTGCCGGCGTGGTGGTGTTGCGCACCAACCCATTGGCCCGCTCTCCCGACCCGACGCTCATCCGGCCGCCCGGCGCGCAAGATGAAGCGACTTTCCTGGCGCGTTGCCTGCGCTGCAGCCAGTGTATGAAAGTCTGCCCCACCTCCGGGTTGCAGCCGGCGCTACTGGAAGGAGGGCTTGAGGCGCTCTGGACGCCGCACCTGGTGTCTCGATTGGGCTATTGCAACTATGGCTGCCATGCCTGCGGCCAAGTCTGCCCTTCCGGCGCGATCCCCCCGCTGGATCTGGAGCGCAAGCGTCAGACGGTGTTGGGGCGTGCCATAATCGATCGTGACCGCTGTCTGCCATGGGCGCATGGGGTGCCGTGCATCGTCTGCGAAGAGATGTGCCCGGTCGCACCCAAGGCGATTCGCCTGGAGGAGGTGACCGTCGCGGATGACCTCGGCCGCCTAGTGGCGGTACAGCGTCCTTATGTGATAGGTGAACGATGCATCGGGTGCGGCATTTGTGAATATCAATGCCCGGTCGAGGGCGAAGCGGCCATCCGCGTCTTCCGCACCAGCGCCTAGACCTGGTTTCGCCAGGAATTGGATAGCTATTGTCTTTTTATTTGACAAGATCCTCGGATTGGGATATGCTACTGGGCACGCGCTAGGAGGTGACGAAGGGAATGGCCATCCGCCAGATCCTGTATGCGGGTGATCCGCGCTTGAGACAGAAAGCCAAACCGGTGAAGCAGTTTGGGCCGGCCCTGAAAGCCCTGGCCGATGATATGCTGGAGACGATGCATGCGGCGAACGGCCTCGGCCTGGCGGCGCCGCAGATTGGGGTGTTGCAGCGGTTGTTCGTGGCACACCTGCCCAAGGACGAAAAGGATCCCCAAAGCGGCAAGGACTTTGTGCTGGTCAATCCGCAGATCGTGCAGGCCAGCCCGGAAAGCGTGGAGGGGGTGGAGGGCTGTCTTTCGATGCCCTCGTGGTATGGGCGCGTGGCACGCCCGGAGTGGGTTGTGGTCAAGGCTATGAACGTGTATGGCAAACCCATCCGCATCAAGGCACATGGCATGCTGGCGCGCGTCTTCCAGCATGAAATGGACCACCTCAACGGGGTTTTGTTTGTCGACCATATCCGGCGGCCCGAAGATCTGTGGCAAGAGCTTCCCGAAGAGGAGTCAAAAGAGTCCGCCCCTGAGGCTGCTACGGCGGTGGCGCAACCTGCTTGAGGTTGAACGGTGCAGTTCCGTGTCATCCGTCACGCCCTCGCGTTTGTGAGCGGTTTTAGCTTCACCTTTGTCCTCTTATTTGGCATTCCCACCACACTTCTGGGCAGCTTCTTGTACGCACAGCGGGGATGGATTGGCGCGGTGGGTGGGTGCCTTCTTATCCTCTTTGGATTGCACATGACGGGTGCGCTGCGCGTAGCCGCGCGTCTGAGCGCCTCTCGCGATTGGTTGCGCCCTCTGGGTGCAGCGCTGGTAGCTTTTAATCGGGCCCTCGACGCATGGATCCTGTCGGAGCGACGGCTGCGGAGCAGCGGGGGCTCTTCGCCCGGTTACCTGCGTTCGTTCATCGTGGGCGTCACCTTTGCAGCGGGATGGACGCCGTGCATTGGCCCGCTGCTAGGCCTGGTGCTGACATTGGCTGCCATCCAGCCGGGCGAGGCAATGCCCCTCTTGCTCGCCTACTCGGCGGGCCTGGCGATGCCATTCTTGGTCAGCGCGGCGGTGCTCGGCGCAGCAGTCCGCTGGCTGAAGCAGCTCAACCGCCACGCGCATGCGGTCGAAATAGTGAGCGGCGCCCTGCTGATCACCTTCGGCGTGATGCTCGTGCAGGGGTCTTTCGCCATGTTGAATGCTCTCCTCAGTGGCACGCCCGAGTGGATTGCCGAGTTTGAGGCGATCCTTGCCAGAGATATGTCCACAGTCACGTTGCCGATGGCCGGCCTGGCCGGATTGCTCTCCTTCCTATCGCCCTGCATACTGCCGCTGGTGCCGGTCTATCTGAGCTATCTGAGCGGCACAGCTGTCGGCGGTGCTCCTGTGGCATCTGTGCGCTAGAAGGGCGTCTGCTGAAACGAGAAGCTCGGGATTTTGCTGATGAGCAGAGTGGTGCGACTTTATGTTCGTCCAAATTGCCCTTTGTGTGACAGCGCTGCCGAGCTCTTGCGGAGATGCTCCCTCGCGGTGGATGAGGTCAACGTGGATGAAGACCCTGTGCTGGGGCGGTTGTTCGCCGCGCATGTGCCCGTGGCGGACTTTGGCGGGCATGTGCGCCTGTATTGGCCCTTTACCCACGAGGAGGTGCAGGAGGCACTGCAGCGCGCTCCGGAAGCCCCGCAGTGTGATCGATCCGCAATGCGTTCGCTCGACGAACGCTCGCGCCAGCTCGTCCTAACGATGGACCGGGCCATCTACGGGCTGGCGCGGCATTGGCTGCGCTTTGTCGGTGCTGCGTTGGGATTATATGCCGGTTTGCCTCTGGCGGCGCCGCTCCTGATGGCTGCCGGTCTGACAACCCCAGCCAACCTGATCTACACTGTGTACCGCCTCTTCTGCCATCAGTTCCCCTCACGCTCTTCGTTTCTCTTAGGACAGCAGATTTGCTATTGCGACCGGTGCCTGGGGACGTATACCACCCTGTTCTGCGCGACGTTGGTATTCGCCCTACTGCGCCACCGCATCTCCATCAAGCCCTTGCGGTGGCAGGTGTATCCGATTTTCATCATTCCCATGGCCGTCGATGGCCTGACCCAAATGCTGGGATGGCGGCACAGCAATTTTGAGCTGCGGCTGATCACGGGTAGTTTCTTCGCCATTGGCTCCGCGTGGCTGGTATTCCCTTATCTGGAACAGGGCTTCCAGGATGTGGTAGCTGTCCTCTCGCGCAAGCTGGGGGTGGATGCGTAGCTGGACAGACGTTTTAGGCGCATCAAGACCGCGCGCTCGGAGCAAATTAGCGATGAGCACCGAGACATCCTCGCCCAGATACACTTTTTGGGAACAGGTTCATGAGATGGCTTCCCGAGGGCGCGCTGATGGGTGGACTAGTTGTTCCGGAACACGATTGACTTCGATATAACCGTTGATTTCTTCCTGATGCTCGGCATAGTAGCTCAGTGCGTGGAAGACTTGAGCCAGTGTGATGTGAGGCAGACGCGAGGGTATTTCCTCAGGAGGGATGCCTGTCCGCCATAGCTCGACAATAGCCCGCACGGGTGTCTTGGCGTCGCGGATGATCGGCTCGCCACCCAACTGTGTATGGTCACTGACCACATAAGGATGAACGATAGTAACGGTCATTGTCTGCTCCTTGGTGCATTCACGTTTTTAGCCTCCAGCTATAAGAGGGCATAAGCCCCTTCAAGCGGCGTGCGAGAAAGCGCATGAATGTTTCTAGGGTATCTGTTAACACATCACGCTCATGGGTACAACTCATCTCCCCAATTCTTGTCAGATTGGGCGGCCTGTTCCATAATGGGTGATGAACCCGATTGCAGACCAGTTGTGCTCTCTGGAGGAGGTGCGCTTTCGACCCTCACTTTAGGTTGCGCGAGGCGCGCATCGTCATCGTCGGGCTGGGCTTGATGGGCGGTTCCCTGGCGATGGCCCTTTATCAGGGAGGTCTGTGCCGTGAGGTCATCGGCGTGGTGCGGCGGCCCGAAGCGGTGCAGCAGGCGCTGGCCCTGCGGGCGGTGCACCATGCCACCACGCAGCTGGGCGAGGCATTGGATGGCGCGAATATCGTCATCCTGGCCACGCCAGTGCGCAGTATCATCCGCCACATCCAGCAGCTGAGCGCCATGACCCTGCCACCCTGCCTGCTGCTTGACATGGGCAGCACCAAGCAGGCCATCGTGCGCGCGATGGAAGTGTTGCCTGTCCATGTGCAGCCACTGGGTTCCCATCCGATGTGCGGCAAAGAGATGAGCGGACTGGCTGCCGCGGATCCGTATTTATATCGGGATGCCCCCTGGGTGCTCGTGCCGCTGGTGCGCACGTCGGACGCGTCCCTAGAATTGGCGCGCGCGTTGGTCCAGGCGGTGGGCGCACGGCCGCTGGTGCTGGATGCGATGCGCCACGACCAGCTCGTAGCGGCGATCAGCCATCTGCCCTATGCGCTGGCGGTGGCGCTGGTCTTGACGGTCGCTGAGCTAGGTGAGCGCGACGCGGCGGTGTGGCAACTCGCCGCATCCGGCTTCCGCGATACGTCGCGGCTGGCAGGTTCCGATGTGGAGATGATGCTGGACATTCTCATGACCAACCGCGCGGCAGTGGGGGAGATGCTGAAGCGGGCATCCGCTCAGCTGGGTCAGCTAGCCGACCGGATCGCGCGCGGTCAGGAAGAGCCCCTGCGGGCAATGCTCACCCGTGCACGCGCACTGCGTACCTCTTATCCGAATGTGCCTCTGAGCCCCGACGCGTCTGAGTCGCGAACGTGAGGGTGCAATAGACGCGAAGGGTGTGCGTTTCGTGCCCTAAAGTTCTCGGTGTCCGCTGCGGCAAATTCTCCTTATCGCGCAGTCTTCTCCACCACCAGAAAATGGGAAAGGCCCAACAGGCGCAGCGGGGTGCGCTCCAACCGATAGCTCAGCCAGCGCACGACGCGCCCCAGGGCGGGCCAACGCCGCACTAGGTTGTCATAACCAGGGTAGATTCGCGTATGCGCCACGACGTGCACCGGCAGCCCCTGCAAAAGGCGGCGCAACCCCGCAACGGTGTAGGCACGCGCGTGCGGTACCAGCCGATTGCGCAGGGGGTCGGGAAGGTAGTTGATCAGCGGTGTGTTGCCGAAGTGGTACACCCCACGCCAGTAGTGGCCATGCGTCTCGAAGGGATACCACCGGTTGGGGCAGAACAACACCAGACGACCACCGGGCTTGAGGACGCGCACCATCTCAGCCACGCATGCGCGGTCGTCGGAGACGTGCTCGATCACCTCGTGCGAGAGCACCAGGTCAAAGCAGTTCTCGGCGAACGGCAGCCGCTCGCCCAATGCCTGGACTACGTGGCCCCGGGTTGCCGCTTCGCGTGCATACTCCCCCTCGATCTCGACGCCGAACACGTGGGGACTGTGGACACGTAAGGCAGATAGATACGCGCCGACGCCACATCCCACGTCGAGGATGGCGCCTTCGGCAAGGCGATCTTCTGCGGCGGCACGGATCATAGCC
>QEXY01000076.1 GCA_003130875.1 Ardenticatenia bacterium | reverse complement strand
GTCAAAGGGCAGCTGACGACTTTTTTTCTACTCTCTCTCACCACGCGCATTTGACGAAAAACGCCCCGCGGTTTTACAATGAAAAGGTTAGGGTGATCCCATGTTCGAGACCCTTCAGGATAAACTGCAGAAGGTCTTCCGACAAATCGCCAACCGCGGCAAGCTGAGCGAGGCGGACGTGGACGCCGCCTTGCGTGAAGTGCGCCTGGCGCTGCTCGAAGCGGACGTCAACTTCAAGGTGGTCAAGGACTTCCTGGGACGGGTGCGCGAGCGCGCCGTCGGCGCTGAGGTGATGCGCAGCCTCACCCCGGCACAGCAGGTGGTCAAGATCGTACACGAAGAGCTGATTGCCACCCTGGGCGCGCCGGCACGGCTCAATCTGGACGGCTCCACGCCGCACGTGCTTATGTTGGTGGGTCTGCAAGGTTCGGGCAAGACGACCACCGCCGCCAAGCTGGCACTTTCGCTCAAGAAGTCGAACCATCGCCCGCTGCTGGTCGCCGCGGATACACGCCGCCCGGCCGCGATCGAACAACTGCAGGTGCTGGGACGGCAACTCGACATCCCAGTGCATGCCGAGGACACGCGCGTGCCCCCGCCGCAGATCTGTGCCAATGCCATCAAACTGGCACGCCAACAGGCCCATGACATCGTTATCCTGGACACCGCCGGCCGCTTGCACATCGACGAGCAGCTGATGCGCGAGCTAATCGAGGTCAAGTCCAAGACCAACCCGCGCGAGGTACTTCTGGTGGCCGACGCCATGACCGGCCAGGATGCAGTGCGCGTCGCCGAAAGCTTCCATCAGCACGTCGGGCTGACCGGCCTGATTCTGACCAAGGTGGACGGCGATGCGCGCGGTGGAGCGGCCATCTCCATCCGCTCCGTCACCGGTGTGCCGATTAAATTCCTAGGAGTGGGCGAAAAGCTCTCCGACCTGGAGCCCTTCTATCCCGACCGTCTGGCATCGCGCATCCTGGGTATGGGTGATGTGCTCACCTTGATCGAGCGCGCCCAAGCGGAGCTGGATCAGCAGAAGGCGCTCAAGGCCGGCGAACGCCTCCTCAGCGGCGAATTCGACTTCGAGGACTTTCTGGGGCAGCTGCGCGAGCTCAAGAAGTTAGGACCTCTACACCAGCTGCTCGAAATGCTGCCAGGGATGTCACAGTTGGCGCGCGAGATCACACCGGAGATGACCGACACCCAGCTGAAGCGCACCGAGGCGATTATCAACTCGATGACGCGCGAGGAGCGCCGTAATCCCAAGCTGCTGAATGCCAGTCGCAAGCGGCGCATCGCACGCGGAAGCGGCACCACAGTGGAGGAAGTCAACCAGCTGCTGGTGCAGTTCCGCCAAATGCAACGCATGATGCGCCAGTTGGGCGACCCGCGCCGGCAACGCGGCCTGGGTCGTTTCCTCGGCGGGCTGAGGTTGCGCTGACTATCAGAGGTTTGCTCTGGGACTGAAAAAACGAGAACTTGTCCACGTTCCAATCTCAGGTTCATCATTACTTTGTGGAGGCTGATAGGAAGGCATGCTCAAAATTCGATTATCACGTGTTGGAGCGAAGAAACAACCGAGCTATCGCATTGTAGTGGCAGATGCGCGCGCACCGCGGGATGGTCGCTTTGTGGAACGAATCGGGTTCTACAACCCACGCACCGAGCCCCCGACAGTGGAGATCAACGAGGAACGCGTCCTCTACTGGCTCTCGAAGGGTGCTCAACCCACCGATGCGGTGGCTGCGATGTTGCAAAAGCGGGGCACGCTGGAGCGTCTGGAGCGCCTCAAGCGCGGTGAGGACCTGCAGACAATCCTGCGCGAGGCAGGCGTTGCGTCCGCCGCGTCGGCTGTCGAGGCGACCGGAGCAGCTGCTTAGCGCCGTCCGCACAGGCCCACCGTCGGGTCGCACACCACTCCGCATCGCCTGAGTGAATGCTGGTTTTTTTCCCATTCCCAACGCTGAAGGGAGGTGGCGCCTATGTCCACGATGAAAGAGCTGGTCGAGTACATGGCCAAGTCGCTGGTCAACCATCCGGATGCGGTGGTGGTGCGCGAAATCGAGCGCGGCGACGCGGTCACCTACCGGTTGAGCGTGGCAGCGGACGACATGGGACGCATCATCGGCAAACAGGGGCGTGTGGTCAACGCGATGCGCATCTTGTTGCGCGTCGCTGCAGTCAAGGATGGGCGACGTGCCACGCTGGAAATCGTCTAGGGGCGTATGATCTCCGATGCGCATCAATGGACAGAAGAGGGCTCGGTCGAAGTGCCTGGGACGACTGAGCCCCGTTTCATCGCCATCGGACGCATCCTGCGTCCGCATGGTGTGCGCGGCGAGGTGCTCGTCGAGGTGATCACCGACTTCCCGGAACGCTTCGATGTGCTCGAAGTCGCCTATCTGGGCTATGACAACTGGCACGCCGTGCCCTATCGAGTGCGCACACGCCGCCGGCATCGCGCTGGGGTGCTGCTCTCCTTCGAGGGCCATCCCGACCGTACCTCAGTTGAGGAGTTGCGCGATATGTTTGTCCAGATTCCGATCGAGGAGGCCCGACCTTTGCCCGAAGGCAGTTATTATGCGCATGAGTTGATGGGATTGGACGTCATCACCACAGAGGGGGAGGAGCTCGGCCGCATCAGCGACGTCCTCTTCACCGCCGCCAACGACGTATATGTGGTGCAGACGGCACGCGGTGAGATTCTGTTGCCCGCCATCCACCAGGTGATCAAAGAGATCGACCTGGCTGCCGGACGAATGATTGTGGAGCTGCTCCCCGGTTTGCTGGAGTGACCATGCGGCTGGGTATCCTGGGCGGCACGTTTGACCCCATCCACTTCGGCCATCTGCTCGCTGCCGAGACAGCGCGTGAGCAGCTACGCCTCGACCGTGTGGTCTTTGCACCCGCAGCGCAGCCACCGCATAAACAGGGACAGCCCATCTCGCCGATAGAACACCGCGTGGCGATGGTGTGGCTGGCAATTGTGAATAACCTCTACTTCCTCCTCTCCCTGGTGGATGTGGAACGGCCCGGCCCACATTACACGCTGGACACGGTGCGCCTGCTCCGTGCGGAGTATGCCATCGATGCTGAAGAGACCTACCTCGTCATCGGGG
The DNA here is from genome assembly GCA_003130875.1 of Ardenticatenia bacterium. Lineage (GTDB taxonomy): Bacteria > Chloroflexota > Anaerolineae > 4572-78 > NAK82 > NAK82. Next base: position 21,445 of record QEXY01000076.1, on the reverse strand, counting down.
CAGACTCGCTGACCCAACTGCCAACATGGCATGAACCGCGGCAGCTAATCCGGCTCTGTCGCCTGGCGGTGGTGACGCGCCCGCATCATTTGGTGGACATGGCGGCGTTGGAACACGACCTGCCCGGCATAACCGAACGGGTGGATTGGGTGGAGATGCCTGCCCTGGACATCGCCTCGAGTGACCTGCAGCGGCGTGTGCGCGCCGGGCGTTCCATCCGCTACCAGGCGCCGGAGGCGGTGATGCGCTACATTGCTGAGCACTGCCTGTATCGCTCCGATCCGTGAGCGTGCGAGGGCGGTGTCTGGGATTTCGGATTGCGAATCTGATTCCACCGCAGAGATCGCCAGGCACGTACGGGCGCAGCGCGCTGCGCCCGTACGTGTTCTTTGCGTGCTCTGGTGAACATCCACCGCTACACCACGTTCCGCTCGACCGCTACAGCCATCTGGCGCACAGCCGCTACCAAGCGGGCGAACTCTTCCGGGGTGAGCGACTGGTCGCCATCAGAGAGTGCCTGCTCAGGATGCGGATGCACCTCCACCAGCAGGCCGTCCGCGCCTGCGGCGACCGCCGCCAGCGCCACCGGTAGGACATAGCGGCGCACGCCTGTGGCATGGCTGGGGTCGGCGATCACCGGCAGGTGGGTGAGCTGCTTGAGCACTGGGATAGCGTTCACGTCGAACGAATTGCGCGTGAAGCGATTGTCGAACGTGCGGATGCCGCGCTCGCATAGCATGATGCGGTCGTTGCCATGCGCCAGGATGTACTCCGCTGCCATCAACAGGTCTTCCACCGTGGCAGAGGGACCGCGCTTGAGCAACACCGGCCGCTGTGTCTCCCCCACCGCGTTCAGTAGGTCGAAGTTTTGCATGTTGCGTGCCCCGATCTGCAGCACGTCGGCATAGATGGCGACGAGTGCCACCTTGCGCGGCGACATCACCTCGGTGACGATGGGCAGCCCGGTCGCCTCACGCGCCTCGGCCAAGAGGGCCAAACCCTTCTCGCCCAATCCCTGGAAGCTGTAAGGCGAGGTACGCGGTTTGAAAGCGCCACCGCGCAGCATATGCGCCCCCGCTTCCTTCACCGCATGGGCGGTCTCCAACAGCTGGGCACGGCTCTCCACGCTGCATGGCCCGGCGATGATGGTCAGTCGGCTGCCCCCTACTGTCACGCCGCGCACTGCGAAGGTGGTGGATATGGGTCGAAAGGCACGGCTGGCCAGCTTGTAGCGCTGGGTGACTTCCATCGTGTCGGCGACGCCGGGCATCTGGCCGATGTAGAAGGGATCGAGTGGCTGCCCGTTGCCCTGCAAACCGATGACCACCTGGCCGGAGCCGCGTGTGACACAGGTTTGCCAACCCTTGGACTGGACGAATGCCAGGACGTTATCCACCTGAAAAGGGGTGGCTTCGGGATGCATCAAGATGATCATAGGTCGAGCAGGTGGTGCATGTCCTCCTCGCCCGCGTCCTCCTCCTCGCGGGCGGGATGGGGTGTGGTCGCCATGGGATAACAGCCGAGCAGTTTGACGAAGCTGGCACGTCGTAGAAGGCCCAACAGCGCCGCCTCGGCCGCCGGCTCTTGCCAATGGCCCTCGAAGTCCAGGTAGAACAGGTAATCCCATGGACGGTTGCGTCGTGGCCGCGATTCGATCTTGGTCAGGTTGATGTTGCGCTCGGCGAACTCGCCCAGGCAGCGGTATAGCGAGCCGGGCTGATGCGGCGCGTGGCGCACGCCGAAGATGAGCGAGGTCTTGCTACGCTGGGCGCGCGGCGGATCCTCATCCCCCAGCACGAAGAAGCGCGTGAAGTTGAAGGGCGCGCCCTCGATCTCAGGTTCTAAGATGTCCAGTCCATAGACACGCGCTGCCAGCTCGTTGCCGATCACCCCCAGATCGGATTGGGGGTTCTGGGCCAGCTCCTGTGCGCTGCTTGCCGTGTCGAAGGCAGGGACGGGCTGCAAGGCGTAGCGGCTGAGGAACTTCTCGCACTGGGCGAGCGCCTGTGGAGTGGAACGTACCCGTTTCAGATCAGCCAACGTGACGCCCGGCGCAGCCATCAACGTGTAGCGGATGGGCATGATCACCTCGGCGCGAATGCGCAGGTCGCGCTCCAGGAGCAGCTCGTAGACGCGCGGCCAGGAACCGACCAAAGCGTTCTCGACGGGCAACATGCCCAGCTCCGCCTGGCCGCTTTCCACGGCGTCGAAGACACCCTCCAGCGAACGGCACGGCAAGGTGGGCGTCTGCTCACCGAAGTACTGGAAGATGGCGCTCTCCGCATAAGCGCCATGGGTGCCGGGGAAGGCTACGATAGGCATTTCGCTTCGCTCCCAAACGACAGGATGGGCGTACATTCTACCACATCGTAGCGCAATTGTATAGCCTTCGTGCCAGACAATGGAATCTTGCGCAGCCTCCGCGATGAGGCGCTCCGCCTGCTGCGTCGGTCGGAGGTGGCCTCTGCGGGATGCACATCGGCGGGTGGTGGCGCGGTCCGATCTGCGACGCACACCTGCCTGAGGGTGCCGAAACGCCTCACTTCACCTCTCCACCTGCCCGACCAGGACACCAGGATAGCGGTGATCCTCAATGCGATAGAACCACACCGCGGCGTGCAGCCGCCGACCGTCCAAATCGAAGGCGATCGGGCCGGTCAGACCCTCGGCCTGTACCTTCGCCAGCGCGGCCACAACCCCTGCGCGTGATGGATAGCCCATCTGCGCGATGTTGTCCGCGATCGCGGTCAAGAGCACCTGGGCGGCGTCATACGCCAACGCGCCCCGTGGACTCAGGGCAGCGAGCGCCGTCCCATCCCCATTCACGTGCAAAGGTCCATCCGCTCCTGACGGCGCCGGACTGGCAACCACCATCCCATCTGCCCATTGGCCCGCCACATCCGTCAGCTGAGTGCTCCCCACATCGGCAGCGCCGAACAATCGCCCGGACCAGCCTGCCTGCTGCAGGGTCGCGGCGATCTCACCCGCCGAGATGGGATCGACGACCAAGATCAGCGCTTCGAGAGGGGGGGCGCGCTGATCCAGCAACGCAGCGGCCCACGTCTGGAGTGCCTGACGGTGCAGGGCGGCAGGTGGCGCAACGCTTCGGGCACATGCCGGGAGACTTTCCCGGTACGGGGCGACAGCTAGCTCATCACCGACGACCGCGATGTGGCAGCGCGGAATGGTCGTAGGCAACTGTTCCACCAAAGCTTGGGCGACCTGGCCCTCGTGCGCCGCCAGCATCGCAATGCCGCGGTCGGGATCGGTCAGCAAGGCGGGGAGACTCCATGGCAGCACCGTCGCCAGCCCGCCTTGGCTCAGGATGGGCACCATGGCCTCAGCGGTCGCAGTATGCCATCCAGCGATGACACCCAAGACGGCCGGATCCGCCAGAAACTCTTCTGCTTGCAAACGCGCCTCGTGGGCGTCGTGCGAGTCGTTCAGCGCCGCCAGCTCGACCATATAGCCGCCTGGCCCACCGTGCGCGTTCCATTGCGCGACCGCCAGTTTGACCCCCTGCAGAGCTTCATAGCCGAGCGGTCGTGCCACCCCTTCAAAGGGAGCAGCCAACCCTATTTTGACAATGGGGCGCGTGCCGCTGCACACACCGGGCGCACAGCCCGTCACCAGCGGGATCAGCAGCAGAGGCAGGATCACCCGGAAACCATCACCGAGGCGGTCCAATAATCGTCGCACGGCGTCCTTTTCCACCTAAGGTAAACCGAGTTCGAGGAAGTCAATACGCGCCAAGTTCCATTAGACGTTCATCCGTGATGCCGAAATGATGCGCAATCTCGTGGCGCACCACGGAGAAGACCAGTTCACGCACTTCGCGCCAGTTGCGACAGCGCCTCAGGATAGGCTGGCGATAGATCGAGATTTTGTCTGGCAACACCATGCCGTAATGCGAGGTGCGCTGAGTACGCGGAATCCCGTGGTAGAATCCCAACAAGCTGGCAGGGTTGCGCAAGCCCATTCGCCGCAACACCACCGGGTCGGGCCATTCTTCCACCACAAACTCGACGTTCTCCAGCTGCGTGCGGATGGACTCCGGCAGCGCCTCTACCGCTTCAGCTACCAATTGCTCGAACGCATAGCGATCCACAGGACATCCGACCTCATCTCTCCTAAACGTCCCATTCCGTCACCCGGCGCGCTGCCTCATCGCAAGACGGTCCACCGGTGTGCTGATTATACCAACATTCAGCTTCTGCAGCGATTGAACCGCGGTTCGGAATTCTCATCCCGAACCAGTATACTCCTTTGTTACCCTTGGAGTGCTGTCCACTTCGCTGTGATGTCGGCTATTCTGTCGGATGATGGAGAGCGGTGCGTGTTGTACAGGATGAGCACTGTATAGAGGACAGCTTATGGAAGCCAGAAGTGCGTCGGAACGGGAAGCGTTGCTGCGTGCGGCGGCGCCGTTGATCGAATTGGCCCTCGCCGAAGATATCGGCACAGGCGATGTCACCACGGAGACGACCCTGAGCCCCGAAAGCCAGGTGCACGGGTACATCGTTGCCAAGGCATCCGGGATCATCGCTGGACTTCCGGTTGCCGAGATGGTCTTCCGCTATGTGGCGTCCACGGTGCGCTTTATCGCGCGGGTGGGGGAGGGCGAGGAGGTGTCCCCTGGCACCCTGATCGCTGAGGTGACCGGGCCGGCCCATGCGGTGCTGGCTGCGGAGCGCACTGCGCTCAACTTCCTGCAGCGCATGTCGGGTGTGGCCACCCTCACCCGCTGTTTTGTGGATGCGGTCGCGTGCACAGCGACCACCATTCTGGACACGCGCAAGACCATCCCCGGCTGGCGCGCCCTGGACAAGTATGCCGTACGGATGGGTGGCGGCGCCAACCATCGCATGGGTCTCTACGACATGATCCTGATCAAGGACAACCATGTGGCGGCGGCAGGCGGTATCCGGCTGGCGATCGAGCGCGCCCGCGCGGCACATCCTCACCTGCCCATCGAGGTGGAAGTGCGCAATCTCGAAGAACTCCAGGAAGCTCTGGCGATCACTCCGCCCGTGGACCGCATCCTGCTGGACAATATGAGCGTGGAGCAGATGCGCCAAGCAGTCTCGATCGCAGCGGGTCGCGTGCCGCTGGAAGCTTCCGGGGGAATCACGCTGGGGCGCGCCGTCGAGATCGCCGAGACTGGGGTGGACTATATTTCCGTCGGCGCCCTCACCCACTCGGCCGCCGCGCTGGACATCAGCATGGAACTGGCTACCGCGCACCGTCCGCCCACCCCATCTGAGCGGAGCACACGCATCGCAGAGATCAAGGCGCGTCTGGGGAGACAGGTGCTCATCCTGGCGCATCATTATCAACGCGATGAAATCATCGCCCATGCGGACGTCATCGGCGATTCGCTCGAGCTGGCACGTCAGGCTGCGCGCAGCGACGCGGCAGTCATCGTCTTCTGTGGCGTCCACTTCATGGCCGAAACATCTGCCATTCTGGCACGTCCTGGTCAGGATGTGGTGATGCCCGATCCCGCTGCCGGCTGCTATCTTGCCAATACTGCCACCCTCGATGCGGTGCAGAGCGCCTGGGAACGCCTGGCCGAGGTGTTTGGTGACGCCGAACGGGTGTTTACGCCGGTTACTTATATCAACTCTTCGGCGGCGCTGAAGGCATTCTGTGGTTGCCACGGTGGGTTGGTGTGCACCTCGAGCAACGCAGCGCGGGTGCTGCACGCGGCACTGGAGCAGCGTGAGCGCGTCTTCTTCTTCCCTGATCAGCACCTGGGCCGCAATACGGCGCGCCGTATGGGGATTGCACCAGAGGAAATACTGCTGTGGAGCAGAGGACATCCGCCCTCAGCTGAAGCCATCCGCAAGGCTAAGGTGGTGCTCTGGCCAGGGGCTTGCAACGTGCATCAGCGCTTTCGCCCGCAGGATGTGCTGGCAGTGCGCCGGCAATTTCCAGATGTGCGCATCCTGGTGCATCCTGAGTGCAAGCAGGAGGTGGTAGCGCTGGCCGATGACACTGGTTCGACGCGCCATATCATCGAGCAGGTGCAAGCCGCCGCGCCGGGCACTCGCTGGGCCATTGGCACGGAAGCCCGACTGGTACAACGTCTGCAACGTCAGCATCCGGAACAGCAGATCATGCTGCTGTCCGAGGCACCACCCTTCTGTCGCACTATGGGGCAGACTACGGCGGAGAAGCTGCTCCAGCTGCTCGAAGCGCTGGCGCGGGGCGAACGCCCTCATCGCATCACGGTGGACCAGGAAATCGCGCACTGGGCACGGATCGCATTGGAACGCATGCTCGCTTTGTAACCGGAGTGATCCATCACCCTGGGCTTGCATCCTCAGACAGCCCTAAGTAGTGAGAGAAGAATGCCCATCGAGACAGATGTGTTGGTGATCGGTTGTGGCATAGCGGGCGCCACGGCGGCGTGGCGTCTGGCGCAGGACCGGCAACGCCAGATCGTCGTGGTCACCCGCTCTGCCGACCCCGCGGAATCGAACACCCGCTATGCGCAGGGTGGCATTGTCAGTTGCGGAATTGGCGACTCGGCCCAACGACTGGCGGACGACATCCTGGCTGCCGGCGCCGGATTGAGTTTGCCTCAAGCGGTGCATCTGTTGGCTCAAGAAGGGCCAGCGTTGGTGCAACGCATCTTGATCGACGAGTTGAGTGTGCCCTTCGACCGCACCCCGGACGGTGCCCTCGCTTACACCTCGGAGGGCGGACACTCCCTCCCTCGCATCCTACACGTCGGCGATGCTACAGGCCGGGCGATTGAGGAGGCATTGATCGCCCGTCTGCGTGCGCTTCCCAATGTCACGCTGCGCACCAACACCACCGCGGTGGATTTGATCACCTCTTCCCACCATTCCCATGACCCACTAGCGGTGTACCGACCCATTACCTGCCACGGCGCCTATGTGCTGGATCGCACGAGCGGGAATGTGCATCGCATTCTGGCGCGCGCCACCATCCTGGCGACCGGTGGCTTGGGGCGCATCTACCGCTACACCACGAATCCGGAGGGCGCGCGTGGCGATGGCCTGGCCATGGCCTACCGTGCGGGTGCGCGGGTGATCAACGCCGAGTATATCCAGTTTCACCCGACCACGCTGGCCATCCCTGGGGCGGACAACTTCTTGATCTCCGAAGCGGTTCGGGGCGAGGGTGGCCGTCTCTATACGCCGGATGGCCGCCACTTTATGGATCACTATGCGCCGCGGTGGGGTGATTTGGCGCCGCGTGACATCGTCGCACGCGCCATCCACGAAGAGATGATCACCCACGGATATCCCCATATCCTGCTCGACCTCGCCAGCCACATGGATGCCTCGCGCATCCAGGAACGTTTTCCCACCATTTACGCAACCTGCCTGCAAGCCGGGCTGGACATCACGCGAGAGCCCATCCCGGTCGTGCCGGCGGCACACTACTTTTGCGGGGGCATTTTAGTGGACGAATGGGGGCGCAGCACCATTGAGGGGCTCTACGCGGTCGGAGAAGTCAGCTGCACCGGCGTCCACGGTGCCAATCGGCTGGCCAGCACCTCCCTGCTGGAAGGATTGGTGTGGGGCTATCGGGCCGGCAGCGACATCGCCGGTCGGCGCGACCTGCGCCTGGTGGCAGCGGGTGAGATTCCCTCGTGGCAAAGTGTCGACGATGGTGTTCCCGCCGATCCGGTGCTGATCTATCGCGATCAGCGCTCGATTCAGTATGTGATGTGGCTCTATGTGGGGTTGGCGCGCAACACTCATCGGCTGGCGCGTGCACTGCGCGAACTGAGCCATCTGTGGGAGACGATCGACGGATTCTACCGGACGACGCGCATCACCGATGAGTTGATCGGGCTGCGCAACATGGCACAGGCGGCCTGGGTAGTGACCCGTGCCGCCTGGCACAACCACCAATCACGTGGTACCCACTACCGCGAGGACAGCCGCACCGAAGAATTTGCCAACCTGGGCAACACCGAAGAGAACTGGGACAGTCCACACGGCTACGCCACCCTTGAGGGATGAACGAAAAATAGCACAAGGAGCCACCGGCTTCTTCTTAGCGCTTTGCTCCTTGTGCTGTGCGTAGCAAAAGGTCTTCAAACGGGATGGGTCACGCAGATGCGCTGGCCAGCGCCTGATTCAGCAGCTTGAAGAGGCGCGATTTGCGTCGTGCGGCGTTGTTCTTGTGGATGGCGCCTTTCTGCGCTGCCTTGTCCAATGCCTTGATCGCGGACACGATCGCGGTGCGCGCATCCTCCACCTTACCCTCTTCGACGAGACGCCGCACCTTCTTCACATAGGTGCGTGCCGCCGAGCGATACACGCGGTTGCGCAAGCGGCGCTTCTCATTTTGGCGAGCCCGTTTCAGAGCAGACTTTGTATTGGCCAACTCTCTCTCCTTGCTCCCTGGCGATTAGGTATTCCTGATCTTCACATTATACCCCAAAGCGCGATTTTGTCCAATTTGCCCTAACGCTTCGCAGCGCTTTTCCGTCACCCTCCTCAGAAATTGTTAAAAAGCAGAAACGAGCTCTTGACGTAATCTAAAAGCTTTAGTATAATATAGTTGTGGCATTTGTCCAAATGTTCCCTCAGCTACCAGGGAACGGGCTGGTACATTGACTGTTGAATAGGCACGTGCCGCTGGCCACTTTCCTGGTATGTTAATGATATACTTTGCTGACTTTGTTCCCCCTAAGATGGCTTCCCCAGCGTCATATCGCGGTAAAGTGGCCGATCAGAGTGCGGCACGTCGCTTCGTCACATCGTCCGTAATCTCCCTTTAACAAGTAGTGAATAAGCAGCACACCAACACCGCTTTCCCGCTCAACTTTTCGCGATTGACACCTGGCAATGCACCTTGAGCGGTGACAGTGTGCGCGTGCAGCATCGCTGCTGGCGTGCTGTCTCTGACCATCCCATAGCGAAGGAGTGGGGGCGTTCGCCTATGGATGGGCATAATTTATGTCTTGTTTTGGATCTTCAGAAAAATTTTAAGGTTTCTGATCGGTTCGCAAAGTGGAAGGTTCAGGTTCCGTAGGTACACAGGACACATTGTATCATGACATAATCACAACACAACATATTGTGTGAGTCGCTTTCTCGCGATGGACGGTTGATCAGGGAAATGAGAATCCAGCGGAACAGGAAAATCCGCAAAAGCATTGACATCGAGAGGAAGGTAGTGGTATAATTTGGGTTAAAGTGGCTCAAAGTGGTTCAAAGTAGCGCCGAGAATATCCGCTTTGGCGCCCCGAAGTGGGTGTCGGTGGGAGGGAAGTTCTCCGATGCTGATGGTGGGCAACTACGTGCACAATCTCGATGCAAAAGGGCGCCTCACCCTCCCCGCCCGCTTTCGTGAGCCACTTGCCTCCGGTGTCGTGATCACCAAAGGTATCGGCGAGTATCTCGATCTCTACCCGATTGCTGCTTTCGAAGCACTTTCACAACGGATGCGAGAAAAGGTTCCATGGGCCGAACGCGATCTGTTACGCTATTTCTTTGCCTACGCTATCAGCGACGTTCCCGACCGACAAGGAAGGATATTGGTGCCCCAGATGCTACGTGAGCATGCTCATTTAACACTGGAGGGCGAAGTGTTAATCGCGGGTGTGCAAGACCATCTGGAGATATGGAATCCCAAGCTCTGGACGAGCAGGATGGACAATATAACGCTCGCGATGCTCGAAGAAAAGATACGCCAGTATAGCATCTGAGACACGGAGACAACGTGATGCCATGCATATTCCCGTCCTGGTGCGCGAGGTCCTAGTGACACTTCATCCACAACCAGGGCAATATTTCATCGACGGCACAGTTGGCAGCGGTGGACATGCCCGCGCTATTCTGGAGGCAACAGCACCAGATGGTCGACTTCTCGGTTTGGATGCCGACCCGGCTGCGCTGGAAGTGGCACGTCACAATTTAAGCACTTATGAAGACCGCGTCCATCTCGTCCATGCGAACTTTGTCGACCTGGCTGACGTGGCCCATCGATATGGGTTCTTCCCGGTCCACGGCATCTTGCTCGACTTGGGCGTTTCGTCGCTGCAGTTGGAAGTGCCGGAGCGGGGATTTTCTTTCCAAACGGAAGGTCCTTTGGACATGCGCTATGACCCGCGCTTAACCAAGACGGCCTACGATCTGATGAACGATCTTTCAGAAGAGGAACTGGCTGCGCTCCTCTATCGCTTTGGGGAGGAACGTCGCAGTCGTGTCATTGCCCGTGCCATCAAGCAAGCGTGGCCGATCACGACAACCACGCAGCTGGCTGAGGTCGTCACTCGCGCAGTGGGTGGGAGGCGCGGTGCGCGGTTACATCCCGCCACGCGCACGTTTCAAGCGTTGCGCATTGCGGTGAACAATGAGCTGGACGCTCTAGCACGTGCCTTGCCCTCAGCGGTCAGTCTGTTGACGCCACGTGGCAGATTGGCAGTCATCAGTTTCCATTCCTTAGAGGATCGCATTGTGAAGGAGTTTTTTGCACGAGAAGCTAAGGATTGCATATGTCCTTCAACACCCTATCCCGCGCCCTGCACGTGTGGTCATCGCGCCACTCTGCGCATCGTGACCCGAAAGCCCATCGTGGCAAGTTCTGAGGAGATTAAGATGAACCCACGTGCCCGCAGCGCAAAATTACGTGTCGCTGAACGCAAGGAACACAGGTGAACCTATGAAGAACGTCCAAACTGTGCCACCTGTTCAAACCCTGCTTCGCCCCGGTCGCTTGGTGCACCGTTTTGTCGGACATATGGAACAGCGTAATGCGCTTGGCATCTTGCTCATCGTTCTGCTCATCAGTTTGGTGGGATGGCTTTATCTGACGCAGGCCTATATGATTTCTGCCGCCAACCTGCAGATAGAACAGTCTCGGCAGAAACTGCGGGAGATCGAAGCAGAGAACGCGACGCTTCGGGTGGAAATTGCCAAATGGGAGTCCCTTTCACGCGTCGAGGAGCGCGCCCGGGCGTTGGGCTTTGCGCCCGCCACCAGTGCGTTCTATTTATCGGTGCCTGGCTACTCTTTCGAAGAAGCTTCCGCGTGGCAAGCTAATCGACTTGAGATCAATCCATAGAGTGTTCTATAAAGTTGGGAGATTTTAGGGCCGTATGTCAGTCGAACGCGCAACTCGCCTGCGTCTTATAGTGGTGATGGCCATGTTGGGCGTCGCTTTACTGACATTGACCGCTCAGCTCCTGCGATGGCAGGTGTTCGACCGCGCCACGCCGCTGGCATACGCCCAACATGGTGGGAGTAAATGGGTCCAGAAATCTCTCAAGCCCCAAAGAGGGCTGATCTACGATTACGATGGCATGTTGTTAGCGTGTAATCTCACCACCTACAGTGTGGGCGCCTCGCCAAACGCCATGCCGGATGAGGCATATCGCCGCAAATTCGCTGAAAAAATGGCTCCGTTGCTGGGTCAGGAGCCGACCGCCATTATGGAGAAGATAGCGGATGCTAGTCGCGTGTATGTTCGCCTGGCAGATCATGTCCCACAAGAGACCGCACGCGAGATTGCTCAGCTGAACTACCTGATCGTCACACTGGAGGAACGCACCCGACGTGTATACCCACACGGAAGCCTCGCAGCGCATTTGCTGGGTTTTGTGACCAGTGATTTGGCCGGTTATCGCGGCAGCTATGGTGTCGAGGGCTTCTATGAGAGTGTTCTGCGTGGCAAGCCAGGCATCGGCGTTGCCGAACCAGATCCTTGGGGCGAGCCGATCCCTATCGCAATGGCTCAGTATACACCCCCGGAAGACGGCAAGAATCTGCACCTCAGCATGCGACACACGGCTCAGTATCTTGTGGAACGTGAGCTGGCACAGGCGCTGCGAGAGTCCGGCGCCGAAAGCGGCACGGCGGTGGTACTACAACCCCGTAACGGGGCAATCATCGCTATGGCCAGCTTGCCCACTTATGATCCCAACCGGTACGCCGACGAGACATATGAGATGTTCATCGACCCGGCCATCAGCACGATCTACGAGCCAGGCTCTGTGATCAAGGTGGTGACCGTTGCGGCGGCACTGGACTCGGGCGTAATAGACCAAAATGAGACCTTTTATGATCCCGGTGCCATCGAAGTGGGCGGCAATCCCATCTACAATCCTGATAGGCAGGCTTATGGCTCCGTGGATCTCACAACCGTTCTGGGCAAATCTCTCAACGTGGAAGCCGCCCAAATTGCCGTGCGATTGGGGCCAGAGCGGTTCTATCATTACCTGCGCCGCTTTGGATTCGGCAGCTTGACGGGCGTCGACCTGGCTGGAGAAGTCCCCGGCGGCTTTAAGACACCTGATGACCCCGAGTGGTCAGAGAGCGATCTCGGGACGAACAGCTTTGGCCAGGCGCTCGCTGCAACCCCCCTTCAAGTCGCTGTGGCAATTGCCTCGGTGGCGAATGGCGGCCTGCTGATGAGGCCCTATGTCGTCCAAGCCATCACAGACAACGACGGCAACAGCGTGATCACGGCACCCAAACCCATACGACGCACGGTCACAGCCCAGACGGCCCATACCATCACAAGAATGTTGGAGAGGGCAGTCGAACAAGAGACTGTCTTAGCTCGAGTGCCAGGTTATCGGGTAGCGGGCAAGTCGGGCACCGCTCAAGTTTACGTTGCCGGAGGATATCATCCCACGGCGACCATTGCATCGTTTATAGGGTATTTGCCCGTTGATGACCCAGCGGTGTTGATTCTGGTGGTACTGCGGCGTCCCCAAACATCGCCCTGGGGTTCCCAAGTGGCAGCTCCGGTGTTTGCGCGCATTGCCAAGGAGCTGATGGTGTTGTTGGATGTTCCACCTGATGCGGTGCGCCAGCATGTGACCGATTTGCCGACACCTACGGCGATACAACCATGATGTGGAGAGGTGGATGGACAAGAGGTTCCCTGGATGAATGAGCGCCCAGCCCTGACGTTGTCCGAAGTGTTGTATGGGTTAACTGGTCACACCCCCAAGGTCAGCCGGGTGACAAGCACCCCGATCAGCCAGGTGATCATCGACTCAAGGCAGGCATCGCCAGGGGCTATGTTTGTAGCGCTGCCCGGCAAGCATACCGATGGACATGCGTATGTGGCCGACGCGTTCCAACGTGGGGCAATCGCGGCGCTGATCCATCATCCCGTCCCAGGAGACTGGGCCGTGATCGACACCATCGGTGAAGCTCCACTTCCACAGGATCTCGATGCGGTCCATCTGCCCGTGTGTATTAAGGTGGCGAACACCCTGGGCGCTCTGCAGCGACTAGCCACCTATTGGCGGGGCGAGTTTTCGGTGCGCGTCGTCGGCATCACCGGCAGCGTCGGCAAGACGATGACCAAGGAGCTCACTTGGGCTGTTCTGCGCAGGCGGTTCTCCACCTTGAAGAACCCCGGCAACCTCAATAATGAAATCGGATTGCCTTTGACATTGTTGCAGCTCCGCTCCACCCATGAGCGGGTGGTGCTGGAGATGGGGATGTACAACTTAGGAGAGATCACCCAGCTGTGCACGATTGCGCGTCCTCACGTGGGGGTGGTCACCAATGTCGGTCCAACCCATCTGGAACGCTTAGGCAGCATTGAGCGCATCGCGGAGGCGAAATCGGAACTGATCCAGGCGTTGCCCCCGGGCGGCGTTGCAGTGCTCAACTACGACGACCCATTTGTGCGGGCTATGTCTGAGAAGGCCAGGGAGGGGGTACGCATATTTTACTATGGCCTTACCCAAGAGGCCGATTTGTGGGCGAGCGATGTGTTGAGTGAGGGATGGGAAGGGATTCGCTTTGCGCTGCACTATGGAGGCGAAGTCGTCCATGTCAAAGTACCTTTACTAGGACGCCACAGTGTCCACACCGCGTTGTGTGCCACGGCGGTGGGGCTGATCGAGGGAATGCATTGGGAGGAAATCCTTCCCGGTCTGCAGAACAGTGGGGTGCAACTGCGTCTGGTCAGTGTGCCCGGGATCAATGGTTCAATCCTGTTGGACGACACCTACAACGCAAGTCCGGTGTCTACCATCGCGGCGCTCAATCTGTTGGATGACCTGGTGACCAGCGGGCGTAAGATCGCCGTTTTGGGTGATATGGCCGAGTTAGGAGATTTTACCGAGCCAGGACATCGCAAGGTGGGTTGTCGAGTGGTCACGACTGCGTCAATCTTGATCACAGTGGGCACCCTTGCGCGCCTCATTGCGGAGGAAGCACGCGCGTGTGGGATGCCGCCCCACTCGATTATCCAGGTCCAGACGAATCAGGAGGCCATTGCCTACCTGCGCCAGATTGTCCAACCAGGCGACATCATCCTGGTGAAGGGCTCACGCTCCATGGCAATGGAGGAAATCGTGGTAGCTTTGCAGGAAGCCAAAGGCGGTGACTGATGCAGTATCCGCTGACGCTCGCGGCCATATCCTTCTTAGTGGCAGTGATCTGGGGCGCACCGCTCATCAATCTGCTGCGTCGCTGGCGCATCGGCAAGCAGGTTCGGGTGGATGGACCTGCTAGGCACCAGATGAAAGTGGGCACGCCTACCATGGGGGGATTGATGATCCTGGTGCCGGTGCTGGTGATCACCGGGGTGTTGAACTTGGCCAATTTGTGGGGGCTCACTTTGATTGGGCGTTCGATATTGGTGCCTATGGGTGTGATGGCTGCCTACGGATTGCTCGGCGCACTGGATGATCTCACCGGCGTACGGCGTGTGCCCACCGGTATGCTGGCCCGCCACAAGTTCATCTGGCAAACACTCCTGGCAGGGATCACCGCGTTGGTGCTCCATTACGGACTGGGCCTGCGCAGCGTTGCCGTGCCGGGCATTCCCGAAAAGATCGACATCGGGGTATGGTACATTCCTATTGCCACCTTTATCATCGTCGCCACGTCCAATGCCGTCAACCTGGCCGATGGCTTAGATGGGTTGGCGGGAAGCTTATGCACACTTGCCTTTGCGGCATATGGCGTGATCGCCTACTTACAAGGCCAGACATGGCTAGTGGCTTTTGATTTCACCGTAGTGGGCGGTGTCTTGGCATTCCTCTGGTACAATGCCTATCCCGCCCAGCTCTTCATGGGCGATACTGGCTCGCTGGCGTTGGGGGCAACTCTGGGCGTGGTCGCATTGATGACCGGTCAGTGGCTGTTGTTGCCTGTGGTAGGCGCTGTATTCCTTGCAGAGGCACTGTCAGACATCCTGCAGGTGGCATATTTCAAGCTCACCAAAGGCAAGCGTTTGTTCAGAATGGCGCCGTTGCATCACCACTTCGAGCTATTGGGTTGGTCGGAAACCCAGGTCACGCAACGCTTCTGGTTAGTGGGCATTTTGATGGCCATGTTGGGCGTTGCATTAGCGTTGATTTAAACCTTTGTCAGTCCAAAGTGAACCGAGGGATAACCGAAACCATTCACGACACCAGTCAATCTTCAATCTGAGCAGGAGGCAAACAGAAAATGAAAATGTCCGCTTCAATCTCGGATGTCAAACAGCCGACGCTCCGGAGCCGCAATGGACGAGATCGCAGCTCAGCCATGCAACCAGTGGACGATGCAGATGCGCGCTATGCCGCTGCCCTGCGACTGGTCCAGGCGATCGACCGCGATCTGCAAATGGGCACGCGCCACTACTATGACGCAAGCGGCAAGCTCCTTGTATCACTGGATGAAGTGGTGCAAGCTATTCTGAACGATACCTTGGTGGTCGACAAGTCTCCCCAGCTCTTGCCCGAAGAGGGCATGGTGAACTGGTCGGCGGTCGGGGAGATCATCGCCTGAAATAACCGTCTCAAGCTCCCAAGACGGACAGGCGGTCGGGGCTGTCCAGCCTTGCATTCGGTGAGGCAGTCAGTATGCACTGCTCTGATGGCAATACCATGCAGGTCGTCGATATGGACGGCCATCGGGTGGTGGTCGTCGGCTTGGCACGTGAGGGCGAGGCTCTGACGCGTTTTTTGGCATCCCACAAATGCCAGGTCGTGGCGACGGACCTGAGGCCGGCAGAGGCATTCGGTGAACGACTCGCCAAGCTCACAGAAGCGGGTGTCCAGCTCGTGTTGGGCGAGCATCCATTTTCTGTTCTGGATGGCGCGGAGGTCGTCTTTGTCAGTCCGGGTGTGCCCTTTGATGCTCCTTTGCTGAACGAAGCGCGCCGACGCGGTCTGCCGCTGAGCACCGAAAGTCGTCTGTTCTGTGCACTCTGTGCTGCTCCAATTGTCGGGATCACCGGATCAAGTGGCAAGACAACCACCACCGCGCTCGTTGGCGAAATGCTCCGCACGGATGGGCGCAATGTATGGGTGGGAGGTAACATCGGACAACCGCTCATCGAGAAGGTGGAACAGATCCGGGTGAATGACTGGGTGGTGGTCGAGCTCTCCAGCTTCCAACTGGAGTACTACCATCCTTCCGCGAATGCTCATGTGCGCGACGTGCACCCGATCTGGATGCCTTTATTGTGCGGCTGGAGCCCGCACATTGGAGCAATCTTGAACGTCACTCCCAATCATCTGGACCGCCACCCCTCTATGGAAGCGTACACGCACGCGAAGCGGGCGATCGTGGCTTATCGAAAGCCGGAAGACATCGCGGTGCTCAACCATGACAACCCGATTACCAGGGCCATCGGTGGGAGCTTGTCGGGCGACGTGCGTTGGTTTAGCCGCCGTACCCCAGTTCCAGCGGGGGCATATCTGGCAAAGGGCAAACAAGGACTTTCGGTCGTCGTGTCGCGTGGAAGCACGATCCAACACGACATCCCCAAAGTGCGTCCGGTATGTCGTCTCGAGGAGATTCGCCTGCGAGGCGAGCACAATGTGGACAATATTCTAGCGGCATGTGCTATCGCGGACACGCTCGGTGTCTCGCTTGAGGCAATGCACCAGGTATGCACCACGTTCTCCGGCGTTGCACATCGTTTGGAATGGGTGGCAGATGTCGCGGGTGTTCACTATTACAACGACAGCATTGCTACGACGCCCGAGCGGTTAAGTGCTGCTTTGCGTTCATTTCGAGAGCCTATCGTGTTGCTTGCCGGCGGGAGAGACAAACATCTACCGTGGGATGAGGCGGTGCGCCTGATGTTGGCACGAACATGCCACATCATCTTGTTCGGCGAAGCGGCCACGCTGATTCACACAGAGCTTGCAAAGGTCCAGGCAACCGTCTCTCCTGACAGGCGTGCCCCCTGGCCCACCGTCCATCGCACAGCAACATTGGATGAGGCAGTCGAGCTGGCCGCCTCAGTGGCCCAAGCAGGCAATGTGGTACTTCTGTCTCCGGGCTGTACCAGTTTCGACGCCTTCAAGGACTTTGCCGAGCGTGGCGACCGCTTTCGAGAACTGGTAGAAAGGTTGCAAAGACGCGCAGAACGCCAGGGATCTCTTGACTCAGCAGGGAGCCAGAGAAGGTGAGCACCACACGCGCGCGTACAGGAAACGTCTCAGCGTACGACTGGCTGCTCGTCGTGGCCGTCGTGGCACTGGTCATCCTGGGGCTCATGATGGTTTACAGTGCCACCGCATTTCATGGCCTCAAATATCGCCTAGATGCAGACCCTTCCCTGCTCTTCCTGAAGCAGCTCATCTGGACAGCGGTGGGAGTGGTGGTGTTGGTGCTCATCGCGCGTATCGATTACCATCGCTGGCGCAGGTTTTCGGTTTTGATATTAGCTGCTACCCTGGCACTCTTAGGAGCGGTGCTGATCCTGGGCAGACAGGAATTCGGGGCACAACGTTGGTTGATCGGTCGGTTGCTCGGCGCTGAAGGGGGATCCGTACAGCCGAGTGAGCTGGCCAAGCTCACGATGATTTTATATGCCGCGGATTGGCTAGCTTCCAAAGGGGAGCGCATCCGCCAGGTCAAGGCGGGGTTGATCCCTTTTGCCGTTTTGCTCGGGCTGGTGGTCGGTCTGATCGTTTTGCAGCACCATCTCACTTCTGCAGCCATCATCGCCGTGAACGGCATTGTCATGTTCTTCGTTGCAGGTGGGAGTATTTGGCAACTATTGGCGTGTGGGGTTCTTGGCAGCGTTTCTATAGGACTGCTGGTCATGGAATCTCCATATCGGCTGGAGCGTGTCCTGCTCTTTCTCCAGCCATTCAGTGAGCAAGCGGAAAAAGGCTCACCGACAGTCCAGAGTGTGATCGCTCTTGCCTCGGGTGGTCTGACCGGTGTCGGAATTGGTGAGAGCCGAGGGAAGTTCGGCTACATTGCAGTGCCTCACAGTGACAACATCTTCGCTATCTTGGGCGAGGAAATGGGGCTGATTGGATGCTTGGGGGTGCTGGGCTTGTTCGCTTTTGTCGCTTACCGGGGGTTTCGCATCGCGATGAATGCCCCGGACATGTTCGGGACACTCCTGGCCACTGGGTTCACATTCGGACTGGTCTTTCAAGCGATCTACAATATGGCAGTCGTCACAGCCACCGCGCCGGTCGCAGGCATTACACTGCCTTTTATCAGTTATGGTGGTTCGTCCATGGTGGTATCATTAGCGAGCATCGGCTTCCTTCTGTCCATCTCGCGAGGGATGGGCTCGCTCGAAGAAACGGACCGACTTGCAGGAGGGGCTCTCGGTAGTGAGGCTCATGATCTCGGGGGGCGGGACAGGGGGACACGTTTATCCCGCGCTCGCCGTAGTGGCCTATTTGATCGGTCAAGATGAGTCGCGTGCTATGTCTCCCGTTGATGCGCCTTTGGCAATCTGTTGGGTCGGCAGTCACAACGGGATGGAGAAGGCGCTCGTCGACCGGAATGGCATCCCGTTTATGGGCATTGCTGCGTCGGGAGTGCGTGGCCGTGGAGTGTTCGGGGCAGCCCAAGGGATGATCACTTTGGCCCGCGGTTTCGCCCAGGCGCGTCGTCTGATATCCATATTTCGACCGAATGTTCTCTTTGCAACCGGAGGGTATGTGTGCGCTCCGGTGGTGCTGGCGGCGTGGCTCGCTCGGGTACCGATTATGATCTACCTGCCCGATGTAGAGCCAGGTTTGACCATTCGATTGCTGGCGCGCCTGGCACAGCGGGTGGCGGTTACTACAGCCGCCTCGGTGCGATACTTCAAGCCGGGTCAGGCTGTGGTGACCGGTTATCCAGTGCGACAGGTGCTGTGCACACGCCACGACCCCACAGCGGCTCGAGAACGTTTGGGGCTGGTAGCACAATCTCTCGGTGGAGAAGAACGGTTAGAGGAGCGGGTATTGCTTGTCATGGGCGGCAGCCAGGGCGCACATAGCATCAACCGGGCAATCTGCGACGGGATCGAGCCACTGTTGGCGGAGGCACAGGTGATCCACCTCACAGGACGCCGAGATATAGAATGGGTGCGGGAACGCCGCGCCGCGCTGCCCGATGCGCTCCGTGCCCGTTATCACGTATATGATTACCTTGAAGACGAGGTGGCTGATGCGCTGTTGGCGGCCGACTTGGTGGTGGCACGTGCCGGCGCTTCCACGTTGGGCGAGCTACCCGCGGCAGGGGTTGCCAGCATATTAGTCCCTTATCCGTATGCCGGTGCCCACCAATGGGCCAACGCCAATTTTCTCGCCGGCGCCGGCGCCGCGGTGATCGTGCCGGATCATATGGTGGGCTGCCAACTGGTGCCAACGGCGGTTGCACTGCTGCGAGATGCTCCCCGCAGAGAAGCCATGGCGCGTGCGGCACGCAGTCTGGCACAGCCGGACGCCGCCGCACGCATTGCGCGTGAGTTGAGGGAGCTGGCTTCGTGAGTCAATCGTTGCAGATCGATTATACGCTGGTGACCTATATTGTAATCGGCATTTTCGCCCTAGTGGGGTTCATGCGCGGCTGGTGGAAAGAAGCGGTGACCACTGGCCTTCTCACCATGCTGATTCTAGTAGTCAAGCGGCCAGAAGCAGCGGCGGGCGTGTTCGATTTCATCGACAAGTTGGTGATGACCATATGGCAGGCACTTCAACGTGTGCGCGAAACCTCTGACCTGGTCGCGTCTGCCCTGCCGGCTGAGGAACCGCCCGTGATCGATGCCAAGCGGCAATCTATTTACATCATCATTCTTGTTGCAGCTGTGGTCGCTTCCTACTTTTTCAGCAAAATAGGCCTTACCCAGACGATGAGCGCTGGTGCGCGCCTGATCGGCGCTTTGTTGGGCGCTTACAATGGGTACATCGTGCTTAATTTGCTGGACTGGTTGATGCGAGGGCGCTTGCCCGGCGCTGAGGAAGTGACCGCCGCCGGCGTTCCGCCCAGCGAGGTCACGCTCACCGTGACGAATCTGCCAACCACGAGGACGCTCGAACAGGACGGGGTGGTCTTGTTGCTCCTGGCAGGTGGATTTCTCGTGTTTCTTTTGGCGGTTGTAACTTCTATCAGGTTTGGTCGTCGAGAACCTCCGCTATATCACAAAGCCAGGACAGGAAAACAAGGGAAAAAAGAGAAGATATGAAACTTGTGGCTCGGTCAGGGTCATTTACGAGGCGTGTCCATCTGGTTGGCATCGGAGGGGCCGGCCTTTCGGCGATCGCACGAGTGCTGCTGGCGCAGGGATATCGTGTGTCCGGGAGCGATCTGTGCGCTTCGGAGATGACCCGACAGCTGCAAAGGTTGGGGGCGACCATTCACATCGGCCATGCCGCTGACCACCTCGGCCCAGAGGGAGATGCCGACCTGGAAGCTGTGATCGTCTCCTCTGCCATAGCGCCTGACAACCCTGAAGTGCTGGAGGCACAGCGCCGTGGAGTGCCGGTTTACAAACGCGCAGAGTGGCTGAGGCGTATCAGCACAGAGCGAAATCTGCGCTGTGTGGCGATAGCAGGCACCCACGGCAAGACCACCACCACCGCGATGATCACCTTCATCGCGCATCAAGCAAACCTGCAACCGACCTTCATCGTCGGGGGCACGCTGCGCCAGCTGGGCACGAACGCCGGTGCAGGTTCTGGCGACGTGTTCATCATCGAGGCGGATGAATATGACTATATGTTCTGGGGTCTGTATCCAGAGATCGCTGTGATCACAACGATCGAATGGGATCACCCTGATTGCTATCCAACACCGGAATCGATGCGCGACGGCTTCGTCCAATTTGTGGGGCACATCTCCCCAGAGGGGTGGTTGGTCGCTTGTGTGGATGATGCCGGTGTCTGTGCGGTGATCACCCATGCCCAGCGCAGCAACCAGCTGCGTGCCCGTTTAGAAACTTACGGGTTAGCAACCCGGGCACGTTGGCAAGCCCAAAATCTATGTGAAAACGTGCGGGGTGGATATGACTTCGACGTCGTGTGGGATGGGCACTTGGTACGGCGGATCTCGTTGCAGGTGCCAGGCATTCATAACGTGCGAAATGCACTCGGATCGATCGCGGCGGCCGCGCATTTAGACGTGAGCCCGCAACACGCGGCAGCCATCCTGTCGGATTTTGCCGGGGTGGAGCGTCGTTTCGAATGCAAGGGCGAAATCAACGGCATCGTCGTGCTCGACGACTATGCGCATCACCCCACCGAGATCCGAGC
>QEXY01000075.1 GCA_003130875.1 Ardenticatenia bacterium | reverse complement strand
GTTGGCACCCGCGCATGAAACCCTACATTTTCACTGAGCGCAATGGGATTCACATTCTCGATCTGCAGCAGACGCTTGTCCGCCTGCAGCAGGCATACGACCTGGTGCGCGATACAGTGGCCAGAGGGGGCACGATTCTGTTTGTAGGCACCAAAAAGCAGGCCCAGGACGCACTTGCCGAGGAAGCACGCCGTTGTGAGATGCCCTATGTCAATCAGCGCTGGTTGGGTGGGACGCTTACCAATTGGCGCACCATCCGTCAGCGCATTGACTACTTGCTCGACTTGGAAAAGAAACAGATGCGCGGTGAGTTTGCTCACCTGCCCAAGAAAGAGGTGGCGAAGCTTGAGTATGAGATCGCGCGTCTCAATCGTCGCTTCGGTGGCCTTAAGGAAATGCTGCGTCTGCCCGATCTCCTCTTCGTTGTGGACGTGCGTCGCGAGGCCAATGCCGTACGCGAAGCGAACACGTTGGGCATCCCGGTGATCGCCATAGTGGATACTAATTGCGACCCCACCCCGATCGATTATGTCATTCCTTCCAATGACGATGCCATACGTGCCATCCGTCTGATCGCGAGCAAGATTGCCGATGCTGCCATCGAGGGACTGCGCTTGCGCGAGACGATGGCGGCCGAGCTGGAGGAAGAGGGTCTCGCAGTCGCAGAAGAGGGCCAGGAACGTTACCTTGGACCATCCACTTTGGCCAAGCTCCGAGCTGCAGCGCGCGTTGAGGAAGAAGAGGAATGGGAGGAGCTGGAGGAACTGGAAGAATTGGAAGAGGACGAGGATGCCCTGCGCGCCAGAGCGACATATATGCGGCGACGTGCAGCCGAAAGGGTGAGCGCATCCCCAGCTGAAGCGCGTGTCTTCGAACCTGAAGACGAGGAAGAAGACGAAGAGGTAGAAGAGGAGGAAGAGGACGAAGATTAATAAATGTGCCTCTTCCGGAATAGAACGTTTTCCCCGTTTATTGAGATGTTTTTGAAGGAGGCAAGTGATCGTGGCTATCACCACTGATATGATTAGACAATTGCGCGAAGAGACGGGCGCCGGTGTGCTGGAGTGTAAGAAAGCGCTGGAAGCTTCTAACGGCGATTTCGAAAAAGCTATCATCTTTCTACGTGAGAGAGGATTGGCTACTGCTGCCAAGAAAGCCAGCCGTGAAGCCAACGATGGGTTGGTGAGCCTGCAAGTGGATGCACAGGGCCGATGGGGGGTCATCCTGGAAGTCAATTGCGAGACAGACTTTGTAGCGCGTACCGAGGATTTCCGCGCTTTTACCAAGGCGTTGTTACAGCAATTGTGTGGCGAACCTGCTGTCTCAGACGTGGCGACTCTGCTGGAACGTCCCTTTGTGCTCGACCAGAATGTCACGGTAAGCCAACAGCTCACCGCGCTTGTGGCCAAGCTGGGCGAGAACATCATCATCCGCCGCTTTGCACGCCTGCAGCGCGATGGGATTGGTTGGATCGAGGGCTATCTCCATCCCGGTGACCGCATTGGGGTGATTCTCCAAGCCTCCGCTGGTGATCCCAGCGTGGCGGAGAGTGCCGCGTTCCGTGAGCTGGTGCACGACCTGGCCCTGCAAGTGGCTGCGGCGGCACCCAAGTATGTCGCCCCGACAGATATCCCGTCCGAGGTGCTGGAAGCAGAACGCGCGATCTATCGGGCGCAAATCGCCGATGAGAAAAAGCCCGAGCCGATCAAGGAGCGCATCATTGCCGGCAAACTGGACAAGTGGTACGAGACGGTGTGTCTGTTACGCCAGCCGTTCATCAAGGATGATGCGCTGCGCGTCGCGGATCTCCTTGAACAGAAAAGCAAGCAGTTAGGTACACCGCTGACAGTGGAGCGCTTCGTGCGCTACGAACTGGGCGCGGGCGAGTGAGCGGGGCGAGGCCGGAACCATAACGAGTTCTGGCCTCGTTCTGAATGGCGATTATATATAGAGGAAGCGATGCCTCAAGCGAAATATCACCGTGTATTGCTCAAAGTCGGGGGTGAGGCGCTGGCCGGCTCCCAAGGTTTTGGGATTGATCCCCATCGGGCGGATATCGTGGCTGGCAAAATCGCGGCGGTGCGTGCTTATGGCGTGGAGGTCGCCGTCGTGTTGGGTGCTGGCAACCTGTGGCGCGGTCGCGATGGGCTGGAACACGGGATGGACCGCACCACGGCCGATCACATGGGTATGCTTGCCACCGTCATGAACGCACTCGCCTTGGCGGATGCACTGGGACGGCTTGGCCTGGAGACGCGCGTGCAGACAGCGATTGAAATGCGCGCCGTCGCTGAACCGTACATCCGCGGGCGCGCCGTCCGTCACCTGGAGAAAGGGCGTGTGATCATCCTGGGGGCAGGTACTGGCAACCCTTATTTCACTACCGACACCGCGGCTGCCCTGCGCGCGCTCGAGATCGACGCCGAATTGCTGATCAAAGCCACCAAAGTAGATGGTGTGTACACCGAAGATCCGATGCTCAATCCTCAGGCACAACGCTTCGAGAACCTGAGCTATCTCGATGCCCTCAACCTGGGGGTCAAAGTGTTGGACGCCACGGCGATCTCGCTTTGCAAAGAGAATCACCTGCCCATCATCGTGCTGAACCTTTGGGAAGACGGCAGCATCGAGCGGGCGGTGCTCGGCGAACCCGTTGGCACCTTGATCGGCCCATAGGGAAAGATCTCTTCAGCATCTCGGCAGAAAGGGGGTTGGACACTGTGCTCAAGCAAGTGCTTCGGGAAACGGAAGAACGGATGAAGAAGGCCATCGAGGCGCTGCAAGTGGACTTGCGTGGCATTCGCACTGGTCGTGCCTCGCCGGCATTGGTGGAACGCGTGCGCGTGAACTATTACGGGACTCCCACCAACCTGGCCGAGCTAGCTTCCATTTCAGCGCCAGAGCCCCAACTGCTCACCATCCGGCCGTGGGATGCCAGCGTTCTCAAGGAGATCGAGCGTGCGATCTTGCAGTCCGATTTGGGTCTGACACCCATCAACGATGGCAAGATCATCCGGCTGAGCATCCCTCCGCTCACCGAGGAGCGTCGTCGTGAGCTCACCAAAGTGGTGGCCAAACGGGTCGAGGAAGCGCGCGTGGCAGTGCGCAATTGTCGGCGTGATGCTCTGGAAGATCTGAAAGGGTTGGAGAAAGAAAAACAAATCTCAGAGGACGATTTCTTCACCGGCAAGGAAGAGTTGCAAAAGCTCACGGACAAGTACATCGCATTGGTGGAGGAGATCGGCAAGGCAAAAGAGCGTGAGATCCTGGAGTTGTGAGACGGTGTGCCGATGGATGTCTCATTGAGCCGGGTGCCGCAGCATGTGGGCATCATTATGGATGGGAATGGACGCTGGGCGCAGCGGCGGGGCCTGCCGCGCCTGGCCGGCCACCGCGCAGGGGTCGAGAACATCCGTCGTGTTCTGCGCGCATGCGTGGAGCTCGGCATTAAGATGCTCACAATTTACGCCTTTTCAACCGAGAACTGGAAGCGTCCTGAGGAAGAGGTACAGGGATTGCTCAACATCTTCGCTGGTGTGATCGGGCGCGAGCTCAACGACCTGCATCGCGAAGGCGTTCAGCTGCGCCATATCGGGCGGTTGGAAGGCATCTCGGAAGCACTCAAAACTCAGGTCTTGCGCGCGATTGAGCTGACCCGCCACAACGATCGGTTGATTCTTAACATCGCATTCAACTACGGTGGCCGTGCTGAGATCGTGGATGCGGTGAAGGCGATCATCCGGGCGGGTTATACCGCCGATGATATCACCGAGGAGCTGATCAGCCGTCACCTCTACACTGCAGGTTGCCCCGATCCGGACCTCATCATCCGCACGAGCGGAGAACTGCGCACCAGCAATTTCCTCATCTGGCAAGCTGCCTACGCGGAATATTATGTGACCCCCGTTCTCTGGCCGGATTTCGACAAAGAAGAGCTGATCAAAGCGCTGGTGGACTACAGCACGCGCGAACGTCGTTTTGGGGACATTAAACCGAAGAATCAACCCTAAGAGTGGCAAGCGAGCTGGTCTGTGCTTCGTACCCGTGTTCGTTCTGCTGTTCTCATAGGCCTGGTAGCCGGGTTAGGAGTGTGGGCGGGTGGCTGGGCTTTCTTTGCCCTGGTGCTGCTGGTAGCGGGTTTGGCCGGCTACGAGTTCACCCTGATGATGCAGGCGAGCGGTCATCGGGTGTCGCTCCTCTTCGTGTATGCGATTATCGTGCTGTTCATGCTCGACGCCGCTTTTGCCGGCCGCAACATTGCCCGCCATGGGCTGGTGTGGGTTCTGATGCTCTCCATCTCATGGCAAATTCTGCGCTACCGACCCGGCTCCTCGACGGTGGATTGGGCACTCACCGTCAGCGGGGGACTCTATGTGGGATGGTTGCTCTCATTCTTCGTCTCGCTCCGCGCACTGCCGGATGGACTGGCTTGGACGGCTGCGGCCCTGTTGATCACCTGGGCAAGTGACTCGGGGGCTTACTTCCTCGGGCGGGCAGTGGGACGTCACAAGCTGAGTCCTTTGCTGAGCCCAAATAAAACCTGGGAGGGCATCGCCGGGGGGTTCCTGGGCGGGATTCTGGCAGGTGGTTGTGTCGGTGCGCTTGCGACGCACTGGGCCGGGGCGATCGGTGTGGTGCCAGGGCTTATCCTGGGTGTGTTGATCGCATGCGTTGCCCCATTCGGTGACTTGGCGGTTTCGATGATGAAGCGTGAAGCGAGGGTCAAAGATTCCGGCACGCTGATACCCGGTCATGGGGGTATCTTGGACCGTACGGATAGCTTGATGTTCACCGCTGTGGTCACCTACTATTTCGCGACCTGGGCATTACAATGGCAGTAGTTCGGCTTCTCAAAATGTCGCACCGGCATTATAATGGCGTAATCACTCCCCTAGGAGGTGCGCTGTGAAGCTGCGGCCACAACAAAGGATGATCCTGATCGCTGGAGCGTTGATGGGCGCTGTCCTGGGCGCTGGGGTCGCGTGGATGTTGACCCAGCCGGACGAGCGGGGTGGAGACCGCCACAAGCAACCACTGCGACCGAGCGATCTGTTCAAGCTGACAGCGAATATCGCGGCGTTGTTGCGCGAGATCGATGAGATTCGACGCCGCGTGTAACTTTCTGTTTGTGTGTAAGGAGCTTGTCTATGTCCTCATCTCGCAAGACCGATCAAATCAGGAAAGTAGTGCTGGCCTATTCAGGGGGATTGGACACATCCATTATTGTGCCATGGCTGAAGAACACCTATGGCTGCCAGGTGATCTGCTTCACCGCGAACCTCGGCCAGGGAGATGAGCTCAGCGGTCTGGAGGAGAAGGCGCTCAAATCAGGAGCCAGTAAAATCTACATCGAGGATCTGCGTGAAGAGTTCATCACCGAGTACATCTACCCGACTATGATGGCCGGGGCGATCTACGAGCGCAAGTACCTGTTGGGCACTTCGTTTGCCCGACCGCTGATCGCCAAGCGCCAGGTCGAGATCGCCGAGTTGGAAGGCGCTGACGCCGTGGCGCATGGGTGTACCGGCAAGGGAAATGACCAGGTGCGCTTCGAGCTAACCTATCAGGCGCTCAACCCACGCCTCAAGGTGATTGCCCCCTGGCGCGAGTGGAACATCCGCTCGCGCGAGGACGCGCTCGACTACGCCGCGGAGCACAATGTGCCGGTCTCCAGCACGCTCAAGAGCATCTACAGCCGTGATGGCAACATCTGGCATTTGAGTCACGAAGGCGGGCCGCTGGAGGACCCCTGGCAGGAACCTGAGGAAGCGATGTTCCAGCGCACCGTCTCGCCCGAACAAGCGCCCGACGAGCCGGAATATGTCACCATCGATTTCCAGCAAGGCATCCCCAAGCGCGTCAACGGCGAGGCCAAAGGACCCATCGCATTGCTGGAAACGCTGAATGAGCTGGGTGCACGCCACGGCATTGGACGGGTGGACCTGGTGGAGAACCGCCTGGTCGGAATGAAGAGCCGTGGAGTATACGAAACCCCTGGTGGCACCATCCTGGTGGAAGCTCATCAGGCGCTGGAACAGCTCTGCCTGGACAAGGAGACGTTGCACTTCAAGCAGATAGTCGCGCTGCGCTACGCGGAGCTGGTCTACAACGGCCAGTGGTTCACCCCGCTGCGCGAAGCGTTGGATGCCTTCGTGCGTTCCACCCAGCAGACGATGACCGGACAGGTGCGCTTGAAGCTCTACAAGGGCAACGTCATCCTGGCGGGACGCCGCAGCCCCTACAGCCTGTACCGCGAGGATTATGCCACCTTCGGCGAAAGCGATGTGTACAATCAGGCTGATGCCGAGGGCTTCATCAAACTGTTCGGTCTGCCGCTCAAGGTGCGTGCCTTGCTCGATCTGGAAGGGGTGCGACGCGGGTTGCACGAGGAGCCGGACTATAGCAAGTTCAAGCGCGACTGAGGCGCTCCTGAGCACCAGATCGCGTTTAAGCGGGTGCACATGGCAACTCAGCGAACAGACGGGCGCCACCCGAGCTGTTCGCTGAGTTGCTGATAAGAGCAAAGGGTTGAAGAAGTGCTCAAGCTATGGGATGACGAGGGAATGAAAACGGAATGACCACCTTTTTATGGGGTGGGCGCTTTGAGGGCGCACCGGACGCGCTGATGCGCCGCTTCGGCGATTCGATCTCCTTTGACATCCGGCTTTGGGAGGCAGACATCTCAGCCAGCGAAGCGTATGCTCGCGCGCTGGCGCGCGCTGGCGTGATCAGCAAGGCGGTGCGTGACCAGCTGCTGGATGGATTGGCGCAGGTGCGCGCTGAGTTCGCCGCCGGCAACTTTGTTGTGCAGCCCGGCGACGAGGACATCCACACCGCGGTCGAGCGACGGTTGGGCGAGCTGATCGGCGCCGCTGCAGGGATGTTGCACACCGGCCGCTCGCGCAATGACCAGGTGGCGACCGACACCCGCCTGTACCTCAGAGGGCAGGTGCAGGCGCTGCGCCAACAGGTGCATGCGCTGCAAGCAGCCATCGTGGACAAGGCAGAAGCCCACCTGGACGTGCTGATGCCCGGCTACACCCATCTGCAACCCGCTCAGCCGGTGCGCTTCAGCCATTGGCTGCTGAGCTATTTCTGGATGTTCCAACGCGACCGCGAGCGCCTGGACGCGCTTGTGCCGCGCCTGAACGTGCTACCGTTGGGGGCAGGCGCACTGAGCGGCAATCCATGGGGCATTGACCAGGAATTCTTAAGACAAGAGCTTGGTTTCGACGCGATTGCACCCAACAGCATGGACGCGGTCAGCGACCGGGATTATCTGGTCGAGCTGCTCAGCTGGTGTTGCCTGACACAGATCCATCTGAGCCGCCTGGCAGAAGACCTGATCATCTTCAGCAGCCGTGAGTTCGGATTCGTCGAGCTG
>QEXY01000074.1 GCA_003130875.1 Ardenticatenia bacterium | reverse complement strand
CTTCCAGATCGCTGCCATGTTCAACACTTCCATAAAGATGCCCTGATTGGCCGCTCCATCACCGAAGAAGCAGACAGCGACCTGGTCGGAACGACGCATTTTAGCGGAAAGGGCTGCGCCGGTGGCGATGCCGAAGCCACCCCCTACCACTCCGTTAGCACCCAGGATGCCCAAGCTCAGGTCGGCAGCATGCATGCTGCCCCCCTTACCATGGCAATAGCCGTCCAGGCGTCCACACAGCTCAGCGAGCAGGCGTTTGGGGTCACCCCCTTTAGCCAACAAGTGGCCGTGGCCACGGTGGGTGCTCGTAATGTAGTCGTCATCGCGCAATGCCAAGCACACTCCAGTGGCAACCGCCTCCTCGCCAATGTAGAGGTGCAACAGTCCGACGACGGTGCCACGCTTGTAGAGCTCCT
Organism: Ardenticatenia bacterium; assembly: GCA_003130875.1. Taxonomy (GTDB): domain Bacteria; phylum Chloroflexota; class Anaerolineae; order 4572-78; family NAK82; genus NAK82. The sequence goes on along the minus strand of QEXY01000074.1, from coordinate 12,843 downwards.
CCGCCGTCTCCTCGAAGCGTCGGATGCGACGCATGTGATAGTACATCCTGCGCAACAAAGGTTTGTCCAGCTCTGTCATCGAAAACCCCCTTGCGTTATCCACGCCCTGTGGAATGGTCCCCGCCTCCCTCAAATAGCAAAACGAGGATCTCAAACGCTGCCAAATGCGCGGTCATCATACCAGTAAGACCATTATAACCTAAACTGCGCATCTGTCAAGGGAAACCCAAACGGGTGTTAAAACTTTGCCACTGCTCAAATTGGGCAGGTGTAAGTGGCAAAATGGGATTCAAACGGACACCTGTTAGCAAGTCAGTTCGACCCAAGGCGATGCCCCTCTTACCAACGTTCCCCTCACGTACCAAGGGGGTATTACCTCTTGTCACGCCCCCATCCTTTACCCCCTTGGTGTGGGTTTTTGGGTGCGACACGATATTGTCGCGCACCTTCGGCAGCGTATGATACTGCCCGTTGAGCTAGAGCCCAGGACTGGCACGCAAGCCTGGACGGGTTCTCGGGCTGCCGCCCCGACCATCCCAGCGTGGGGGTAAGGGCACAGCATGCTGTGCTCCTACAAAACCGCCCGCGGCGCCGCGTGGCCGACGTGTGCCGCTCAGCGACTTTCTATTCTTTGCCTAGAAGAGCGGCCTGTATTACTATGTGAAAATTGTGGAGATGCTCGCTTCGTCTTTGAAGTGAGCTGTATCCGAAAGAGAGAAATCATCTTTTCAGAGCCTTGTGATGATGCTATGTCAGGCGCAAGCCTAACGCCAGGCGACGAACTCAAGTCCAGAGCCTCAGTACTTCAGGTCCTTCGAGAGCCAAACTTCCGTTTGCTCTGGATTGGCGAGGGCGTTTCCACGCTTGGCACCCAGTTCTACCTGATCGCGTTGCCCTGGCTGGTGCTCAAGCTGACAGGCAGCACTTTCACCTTAGGAAGCGTGTTAGGGCTGGCCGGAGTGCCCCGCGCTTTGCTGTTGCTTGTGGGGGGAGTTTTGACCGACGCTTTCTCCCCGCGCGCGGTGATGTTGGCGTCCAACATCGCCCGTTTGGGGTTAGTGAGTCTGCTTGCCATCTTGGTGCTCACAAGAAGTGTCGAAATTTGGATGCTTTACATCCTTGCTTTCCTTTTCGGGTTGGCGGATGCGTTCTTCTATCCTGCCCTGTTTGCCATTATGCCCCAAATTCTGGACAAGCGTTTCCTGCAATCTGGCAACGCGATCGTCCAGGGCATCTCCCAACTGAGCATCGCGGCTGGACCAGTATTGGCCGGTTTGCTCATCGCAATGGTAGGGGGTACCTCCCTGGACACGCAGTCCCTGGCGCGCGGTGCTGCTTTGCCGCAGAAAGCTTATGAGCTACGGATGGAAGGTATCGCTCTGGCCTTCGCCATTAACGCCTTGACCTTTATGGTCTCGGTTTTCACGTTGCGGGCTATACGCACGCGCTATACAGAAGTCCTCAACACGGAGCTGCGTTCGATCACCAGCGTTCTCGCTTCCATCAAAGAAGGCATGCTCTACGTCTGGAAAGATGGTACTCTGCGCACGATTTTTGCCATCGCCGCGGCATTAAGCTTGTTGGGTGAGGGGCCGGTATTGGTGGGCGTTCCGGTGCTTGCGGATACTCGTCTTCCGGAAGGGCCGGCGGCCTTTGGCATCGTGATGTCGTGTTTTGGACTCGGCTCTGTGATAGGGATTGTCCTAGCGGGTGCACATGCCGGTTCTAGATCGCCCGGCCAGCGCCTTTATGTGCTGCTTCCATCCACGTGCGGTTTGATGGGTTTCGGAATGCTGACATTTGGTTTCGCATCTTCCACCGTTCCCATCGCCTTGTCGGCGCTTGCTATGGGAGGAGGTCTCGGTTATACCATTGTCGTTCTGACCACATGGTTGCAACAACGTACACCGGCCTATCTGATGGGTCGTATGATGAGCTTGATGGTTCTGGCTGTCGTAGGGGTGATCCCCATATCCCAGCTCCTGGTGGGTGCTATGCTCGAGCTCAGCACCCAATTTCCGTTCCTGGCTGCTGGTGTGCTGATTTTAGCGGTAGCTGTGTGGTCGGCGAGAACACCTAATCTGCGCTCAGCCGCTCCCACACAGGTATCATGATGGGCACTACGAATAGCCGATCAAAAAACGCATGGATACTGCTCGGGCTATTTACGTTAACGGTGTCCCTGGCGCTAGTGTGGCCAGATCACGTTGAAGGACATCCCGCAACAATTGGATTCCATGAAGTGAAAATAAGCAGTGTCCTGTCAGGCGACCGGACGGCTATAGCATCATCCTTTCGGGATGGTTATTTGACCATTACGACGCCTTATACAGTCTATTTACCCATCATCACACAAGCTCCACTGCCAGAGCCTCTGAACACGTTACTTGTGTTGATCAATACAGAGCGCCAAAAACATGGGTTACCGCCTCTAAGGATAAACTCCGTCCTGATGCAAGTCGCCCAAGCCCATAGCCAGAATATGGCAGAAAGAGGTTTCTTCGACCACGTCGATCCTGCCACCGGACTCGGTCCGTGCGAACGGATCTCTGGTGCTGGTTATGCCTTTCGGACGTGCGCGGAGAACATCGCTGCCGGCTATCGCACTGCGGAGGCAGTGTTTCAAGCTTGGATGAGCAGCTCCGGCCACCGTGCCAACCTCTTGTCGCCTGATTTCACAGAAATTGGGCTTGGCTATGCAGAGGGTGGCTTCTATCGTTATTATTGGACAGTTAATCTGGCATGTCCTCAAGAAATCCGCTGAGGTGGTGAAGAGCCTTTGGAATATCGTTCCTCTTGTTATCGCAACGGAATGATCGCCCTGGTCATCGTGGGCGTCTTGCTCGCGATCACGGGCATACTCCTCACTTACATTGCCCATCAACCGTTCTCAGTGTTGACATTTGGACTGAGCATCGGGGAGTTAATGTGTCTGAGTGCGCTGGGGGTCATTCTGTATTGGAGCATAGCGACATTGGGGTTGCGCTATCGAGTTGACCGTAATGGGATCAGGATTTGGTGGGGTGGCTCCCAATGGACGATCCCTATGGATCACATCCAGGCGATCACCCCGGTCAAGAGATTAGACGACGCGGAATTGCGAGCGCGCTGTCGGCACCGCACATGGCTCGGCGGATGGACTCAGTGTAAGCCATTCCGTGACGGCCGGGTGGTTGTATGGCGCAGTAATCTAGCTTTGGAGGATAGCCTCGCTATTCTCACTGCTACCCACGTGTATATCATTTCCCCAGAGCAACCTGAGGATTTCATTCATAGCTGGCGGGAACGTCAGTTTCTAGGCGCAACACAGAACTGGCGGGAGGAAGAAAAACGTGCGCCTTGGCTCTCCTCTCCGATATGGAGCGATCGCATTGTCTGGGGACTGATGGGAGGTACCCTGGCGACATCCTTAGCGCTCTTCGGCACGATGGCGCTCGCCTATCCCGGACTGCCTGAGCGACTTGCGCTCCATTTTGATGTGCTGGGCCAACCGGATCGCGTGGGGCAGCGGAGTGAGATACTACACCTACCTGTGGCAGCGCTGGCGATGTTGGTCTTGGATTTAGGCTTAGGATTCGCCATTTATCGGCGCGACCGCGTCGCAGCGTATCTGATCTGGGCTGGGGGTATACTGCTCCAGATGTTGACGTGGAGCGCACTCTATGTCCTTGTCACCCAGTAACATGGCTACTGCCACCTGCAAACTGATAGGGTCAACATAGTCAGCTCAAGATCAGGTTTGCGCCATTCACATGTCACGTTAAGTGCCCGGATTCCCCGGCACTGTCGGGTGCAGTAGACACCCACGCAAGTCCCTGCTCGGTCCTTGGAATGCTTTCTATGCTTTTCAGCTATCTCGGCTCTCTGGCCAGCTGCATCCGCGATTGAACTAACACCATGAGCAAGAAAGCAATGGCAAAAGCTATTGGGAAGACGAAAAGGGAGCTTTGGAATGAACTTTGGTTGGCAACCAAACCCATAACCAACGGCAGGATGATGCTCCCCAAAGGAATGGCGATCTTGACCAGGCCCAGCACCGTGCCAGACATCTCGCGGAAGAGCAAGCCGGCGGCGCTCAGCATCATGGGCAACAGAGCGGACAGCGAAAAACCTGCCACATAGATGAGGAGATAGACGAAATTGCCTAAATCGAGGGCGAACAGGGTGCTGTACACCACCACTGCCAGCCCCATCAGGCCCAGGATAACCTGTGGGATGCGCTGCTGAGCAGCCAGGAACCCCACCAATAAACGACCTGTCACGATGCCGAAGAGAAACACCAACAGTCCGATTTTAGAGGTGACCTGATCGAAACCCCGAAGTTCCATCAAAAATGTCGTGAGGACTCCAATAAAACCGGTCTCGACACCCACTGCCAACATAATACAGACGAAGAGTATCAGGACGATGGGCTCGCGTCCCAAAATAGCAACGCGTTCGCGGTAGCTGTTGGCATGGACGCGCCGTACTTCCAACCTGGCTATGGCGAAGAAGATTGCCAGCACGGCGACAACCGCAGCCGCCTGGATGATGGCATTGCGCCAGTTCGTTTGTAAGAAGAGCATGTAAGCGGTGATGGCTATCGAGCCAAAAGTCACAAAGAAATGATTGACACTGATGTGCAGGCTCTCGCGTCCCGCGTGCAGGTCGATCAACATCGCGTCGGTAACTCCCTCGTAGGTTCCGATCCCGGCCCCCAGCAGCAACATTGCCAGTAGATAAAGGCTGAACACGTCCGTCAGATAGAACACAACCAGACCCGCGACGACCGCCAGCGTGCCCCAAAACAGCAGTCTGGGCTTCTCGCGCACGTCTGCCAAGGCTCCGGAAACGGAAACGGAGATCACAAAACCGAGGTTCTGAAAGGCCAGCATAAGGCCTATTTGGAAAGGCGTCAGACCTATGTTACGCGCCGCAGCGCCAACGAGTGTGGACATGAAGCCCAAAAAGAACATGCTCCCATAAGATGAAGCGGTCAAGGCTTTGATATTGCGCACCATAGAAGCTTTCCTCGGAAAAGGTATCAGGAATCTCTGTGGAAGAAACGCAAGTACAAGACACGTCTTGTCCGGGCTGTGACACGTGCACGCTCATCCGGCCGCCAGCCACATACCCAGGCAATTTGATCCCGGTCATTCACCAACAAAGGGATGCTATCCCGCCACGCGGCAGGGATTTTCTCGTTGATCATGAACTCGTTCAATCGCTTGCTCTGCCCTTTCATGCCCAAAGGGCAGAAGCGATCTCCGATGCGCCGGCGGCGCAAACGCGGCGACTTGCCCACGAATTCCGCATCCAGCACCGCTTCCCAGCGGCTGCGCGGGCGAGTTAATGCCTCATCGATGGGTGCGGAAATCTCCTCCGTATGGAGAACCCATCCGCAACACGGCAATAAGGTGATGCCTGGCACATGCACCGGGATGGATTCCTCATCGCACAGGCATGGTATGTCGGGTCGGATTGGATGTTCGGATGGGGCTATCAGTAATGTGTCATAACTGACTGTCAGCAGGAGCCCCTGAGGCAACGTCGCCTTCGCACCGGTCTCACCGCCCTGGGCAACTCTCAGCGCCTCTTCGACGTGGACGAAGTTGATGTTGCGCAATGCGCGCCGTAGTCGGTGCACGGCACGGCGCAACGTGGAGCGTTGCAAACCGAGCGGAAGACGGCGCCAGGCGGCGAGATCCAGCACGATTGCTTGATCCGTTTCCTCTCGGACGATCGCCCTCCAAGCTTCCTCAAGACAGCTTTGTAATACCTCATAGTCGGCAGCTATAACCTCTGCAGTGCGGCGCAGGACTTCCCGGATGTTGGGATTATAGGTTTCGAGGTAAGGTAATAGCTCATGGCGCAGCCGGTTACGAAAATAGGTGGTATCGAGGTTTGAGCGATCGATGCGAGGCTGCAGGTTATGCTGTTGACAGTACGCTTCGATTTCACTGCGAGTGACGGTCAGGAGTGGCCTGACAAGCACAGGCGAGGTCGCATTCGCAGACGATCCAGACGGGAGAACGTGGTCCGGTGCAGAAGCTTGACCAGAGGGCACTTCCCAATCTTCAACCAACCGGTATTCGGCCAATGGCGTGAGAGGTAACATCCCGCGTAAACCGGCCAGACCTGAACCACGCAGCCAGTGCATCAGGACGGTTTCGGTCTGATCGTCAGCGTGATGGGCCACTGCAATGGCAGCGGCGTTAACTTGTCGTGCCAATCGGCCTAGAAAGGCGTACCGTGCACAACGTGCCGCCTCTTCAAGTGCCAACTTATGGCGGCGTGCTAGGGCGGGAACATCCACCCGCTCGATGCTGATCGGCAACCTCCAGCTCTGCACGATGTGTGCCACAAATTTGGCATCTTCCTCTCCCTCCCAACCTCTAATGCCGTGATCGAGATGCCCGACGTGGATTTTAAACGAAAGAACGGGAGAGAGGCGGAGCAGGATATGCAGCAAGCATAGCGAGTCTGGGCCTCCTGACACACCGACCACCACCGTTTGGCCGGGCTGCCACATCTTATGATGCTCGATGGCATCCCTTACGCGTCTTAAAAGGTCTGTTGTCATGGAACTGCGGGTAGCTTCTCATCAAGAGATGGGGAAAGGAATACTCTCAATCAGCTCAATTGTCTCTGCATTTGTACCCAGCTGTGACCTTCCGGGAACAAGTATACCATACTGTGCCGCGAGGCACAGCTTTGCCTACGAGACTGGATTTCATAGGGGACTTTGGGGATGGAGTGTGCCGGGCAGCAACGCAGCAGTGGCTCACAGAAGGTTGGTGCGGAACGTCACATCTATCTCCCCATAACAAAACGCACCCTGCCCCTGACCAGAGGTCAGGGGCATGTGGGGATGCGGTGTGGTCCTTAGCCCGACCACTAGGCAATGAGAATAGGAATATCTCAATCGGGCGATGACGTCTGCACCGGATTGATCGCTAGCGATGTCGGCGCAGAAACGCCGGAATGTCCATCTCGTTGCGCTCGCTTGCGGATGCATGCTGAGATGTCTGCGGAAACGGTATGGTACGCGCACTTCCAGTTGACGTCGCCGCCGCGGTCATCACGGGCTTGCGTTGCGCTCTGCTCCCGTCGAACCCGGTGGCAATCAAGGTGATGCGCACCGTGTCACCCACCGAGTCGTCCATAACCGCACCAAATATAATGTTGGCTTCGGGATGGGCTTTGGAGCGGATGATCTCAGCAGCTTCCTGCACTTCCAGTAAGCTCAAGCTGGTCGGGCCGGTCACATTGAAAAGGATGCCACGCGCCCCGTCGATGCTGACGTCGAGCAAGGCACTCGATACCGCGTTCTTTGCGGCCTCCACAACGGCATTTTCACCACTTGCCGTACCCACAGCCATCAAGGCTGACCCTCCCTCGCTCATAATGGTGCGCACATCCGCAAAATCGAGGTTGATCAGACCGGGCACCGTAATGAGTTCGGAGATACCCTGGATACCCTGACGTAACACATCGTCTGCCAGGCGAAAAGCTTGGGTGATGGACACCTTCTTGTCCACAAGCTCCAGCAACCGATCGTTGGGGATTACAATCAGGGTGTCGACATTGTTTTTGAGATTCTCAATCCCCTCTTCAGCTACCTTCTGGCGCCTTGCTCCCTCAAAGCTGAACGGTCGTGTCACCACGCCGATTGTGAGCGCACCATTACCCTTGGCCAGTCCGGCAATAATCGGAGCTGCACCGGTGCCAGTGCCACCTCCCATACCACAGGTGACAAAAACCATGTCAGCGCCTACGACGAGCTCGCGCAGCTGCTCCGCTGACTCCTCGGCCGCTTTCTGTCCTATCTCGGGTCTGCCGCCGGCGCCCAAACCGCGCGTAAGTTTGTCGCCAATCCGTACGCGCTGCGGGGCTTCACTCATCAGCAAAGCCTGGGCGTCCGTATTGACCGCGATGAACTCAACGCCGCGCAATCCCTCCGCGATCATACGGTTGACCGCATTGGTACCCGCGCCTCCAACCCCGATGACCTTAATCTGAGCGAAATTTTCGGGTTCATATGTTTTGTATTCCATCTTTTTTCTCCCTTCTAGGATGCGCGTGACCTTCTCGTTGAACACCATCAGCATGACAGCAATGTCCGACCGCCAGCCACCTCATCTGCCATTATGGCAACGCCATACGCCTACCCGGAATGATCCGGCAACAAAGCTTTCAACCAGTCCAGTATCTTGAAACCTTCACTACGCCGTGGCCGGGCAATCTGCCCCGGATCGCGGTGCAGACCCCATTGCAGCAGTCCGACACTCGTGGCGTACGCAGGGCGCCCCAGGGCATCTACCAGACCTTGCAAGTTGTAGGGTATTCCGACCCGTACCGGCATACCAAGCACATCACGTGCCACGTCGCGGATGCCGGCCAAATCGGCACTCCCGCCACACAACACGATCCCTGCCGGTAGCAAACCGTCATAACCGGAGCGTTTGATCTCCTGATGGACTAACTCAAAGATCTCTTCAACGCGCGCCTCGATGATCTGAGCTAAGAAATGACGGGACACCTTTTGATGATTGCCCTCTCCGAAAGCCGTCACTTCGAACAAATCTTCGATCTGCACGTTTCGAGGGCGAGCATTGCCGTACTTGATTTTGAGTTCTTCTGCAGTCGCAAAGGGTGTGCATAAGCCCACCGCGATATCGTGGGTGATTTGCTCTCCCCCCAGAGGCAACACTGCAGTGTGCCAGATGCTGCCCTCGATGAAAACCGCGATGTCGGTGGTGCCGCCCCCTATATCCACCAACACAACCCCCATCTCGCGCTCGGCATCGGTCAACACAGCTTCTCCAGAAGCCAGAGCTTCCAGAATCAAGGCATTAATTCCCAGACCAGTGGACTGGACACATTTAACCAGATTCTGAATAGAGGTTGTAGCCCCTGTGATGATGTGGGCTTCGACTTCGAGGCGATAGGCCTGCATACCCAGGGGATCTCGCACTCCATCGTCGCCATCCAGTATGTAGCTCCGCGGAATTACGTGGAGTACTTGGCGGTTGTAAGGAATAGGGATAGCGCGCGCGGCATCGAGGGCACGTTCAATATCAGCTGGCTGGATACCCCGTTCACCCCGGTTGATGGCCACAGCACCGCGACTGTTGATGGACGCAATGTGCGCACCTGCCAAGCCTACATAAGCGCTCTCGATTCCATAACCGGCCAATCGCTCCGCCTTCTCCACAGAGGCCAGGATAGCATCGGTGGCTTCCTGAACATTGACGACCACACCCCGGCGAATGCCACGTGAGGGGACGATTCCGACGCCCACGATGCGCAAATCGCCGGATTGATCCACCTCGCCAATCAAGGTGCATATTTTAGACGTACCGACATCGATGCAGGCCACAATGCGTTCCACTTGCCCTCTCCTCACGGACTCTCGTCAGGGGGCTGTTTGAGCTGAATGGGTTCTTCCAGTGTACCACAATATTTAGCAATTACAAAGATTTTGCATACAAGATATGGCATCTCAATGCTCGACTTGAAACCGCGCTTCTGGGGGAAACCGCACATCAATGTAGCGGGGAGTAGCTCCTTGCTCAATCATCCGCCTCCGCAGCTCCCTGAGAATCGCGAGCTTGAACTCCATCTGATCCTCGTCTCCCAGATAAACAGGCCACCCCTCACCAGTTCTGAATCCGATGCCCCAACTCGTTTGATACGTCATCTCCCGAAGATCAGGTAACAGGGCATGTAATGCCCGGATAGACGCCAAAATGGAAGGCGACAACCTCTGCCCAGCCTCCTGCACTAACGGCTGAGCATTTTCATCCTTCACGACGAGCGCTCCCTCCAAGATGCCGCGTGGCACCAATGCTATCCCCTCTGTGTCGATCCACCATACTTTGTCATCATGCACCGACTGCCACACCAGGTGTGGGATGCGTTCCTCAATTGTGATGCTCACCTGTGCGGGTAATCGCACCTGCACTTCAGCTCGTTTGACATAAGGCAAAGCTTCGATACGCGCTCTGACTGTCTCAGGATCTACCCAGAAAATGCTCACACCCTCCAGATCGGCTGCTTGATGCACCTCACTCGAGCTGGTTATTGTGTTGCCATACACCTCGAGCTGAGAAACGTAGAACATCGGTGACGCGAACAAAATATAGAACACTCCGATTAACGCCACGAGCAACACGCCAGCCAGCAGCTTTGAAAGGCGCCCGCTGTCAAAAGTGGCTACCCGATGCACGGGTATCGCGCCAACATCATAATAGCTGGCGCCGGCGCTCTGCCGTGTTGCTCCTAATCGTCTTTGCGATCGACGCTTGCTACGTGGCTGTAGCTTGAGCACGCATCCCATTTTCCTTTCGCGCACGCACCCGCACACCTAGCTAGGTTGCCCGCGTCGGATCGAAGCGGGCCGAATAGCGCTGACGTTCCTCAAATCGTTCCAAAGCCAGCTGAATCAACCGATCAATGAGCTCGGTATAGCCGATACCGCTCGCCTCCCATAGCTTGGGATACATGCTGATAGGGGTAAAGCCCGGGATCGTGTTGATCTCACTCAGCCAGATTTCTCCGGTCTGTTTGTCCATCAAGAAATCCACGCGTGCCATACCCGCACAATCGATCACTGCACAAGCTTTGAGGGCGATCTCCTGGACGCGCTGTACTTCTCGTGGCGAAAGAGGCGCCGGAATCAACAGCTGCGAAGCATTGTCCAGGTACTTGGCGGCATAACTATAAAATTCACGCGACGGGATGATCTCTCCAGGCACCGAAACGATGCGCGTATCATTTCCCAACACGCTCACCTCGATCTCACGGGCTTCGATACCCTGCTCAACCACGATCTTGCGATCATAACGTGCCGCTTCACCCAATCCGGCTTCCAGCTCGGCACGGTTGTGTACCTTGCTGACCCCCACGCTCGATCCCAAGTTGGCTGGCTTGGTGAACATGGGGTAATGCAACATTTTCTCGCACTCGGCGATCACCGCTTCGGGGTGCGATTCCCACATGCGGCTCAGAAACACGCAATAGGGCAACACGGGCAACCCGCTGGCAGCAAATAACTGCCTGGCGACCGCTTTATCCATTGCGATGGCACTTGCCAATACCCCAGCCCCAACGTAGGGAACCCCCAAAACCTCGAGCAAACCCTGGATCGTGCCATCTTCACCATACGGGCCATGCAAGACGGGAAAGACGACGTCCAGGTTCTGCAGCTCAAAATCACCTGCGGACGCGAGCGCTTTCGAGCAGTCGCGCATCGTCAGGGGGATTTTTACATTTTTCAGACATCCCATATCCTGGCCAGTCGACAACACTTTCAGCGGATCATCTCCCACAACCCATTGACCTTCACGTGTGATGCCGATCAATACCACCTCATATTGATCCCGATCAATAGCGTCGATGATGCCACGCGCCGAGACCAGGCTCACCTCATGTTCATTGGAGCGCCCGCCAAAGAGGACTCCTACCCGCAGCTTCCTTGGTCGGGTGCGCACAGCCTCGCTATCAACCTGAGTCACTCCCACTCTCCTGCTCGCTGAATTTCCAATTCCATCTCCACCCCGAATCGGGCACGCACTGTCTCGCGTGCCAGTTCAATAAGGGCCACGAAATCGGCAGCGCATGCCTGACCCGTGTTCAGGAAGAAGTTGGCGTGATGCTCCGAGATACGTGCCCCGCCGATTTGTCGTCCCTTTAATCCAGCTGCTTCGATCAGGCGCCCGGCATAGTCTCCCGGGGGGTTCTTAAATACGCTGCCCAAGCTCGCACCGCTGGGCTGTGTGCGCTTGCGCTGCGCGTTGAAGCGAGCTATCCGTTCCTCAATCTCCAGCGGGGAAGCACGCTCGAGACCCAGCTCGGCCTGTAACACGATGAAGGCATCCTCTGACCCGGCTGCGACACCCTTCAGACGGCTCGAGCGATAGCGATACTCAAACCATTCGGCAGGCTGCCACACACGCTCGCCACTCGGCGTGAGGAGCTCAGCACGCACCAAACGATCTGCTATGCAGCTCCCAAAAGCACCCGCGTTATTGACTAAGGCACCCCCCAAGGTACCGGGCATCCCGACCGCCCATTCCAGTCCGCTCAATCCGTAATGTGCCGCCAGGCGCGCCAGAGATGCCAGATGCGTGCCGGAAAGCGCACAGGCACGTGGTCGCTCGTCCAAGATCAACGTGGTGCCCGCACAGCGGTTTTGTATCACCAGCCCCCGCACTCCCTTGTCACTCACCAGCAGATTAGCGCCGCTGCCTATCAGCAGCACAGGACAGCAGTGCTGTCGCGCCCGCTGCACGACGGCGATCAACTCATCCAGCGTGACAACAGCGACCCACAAATCAGCCAGTCCACCCACTCTCAGAGGGCTGTGTTGTGCCATCGGCTCGTGGCGGCGCACACGATCGCCCATCATGGCGACGAGCTCTGCCTCCAGCGCCAGGACATTCGGCGACATCTCCCCAGTGGTACAAGAACTTTTCTTATCGCTGTGCACGCTGCCTCAACCCCTCGAGCACCTGCTCGCCCACCCGGTATCCATCTCCAGCGCCCAACGTGATCAGAACGGCATCCGGCTCGATGTGTTCCAGTATATATTCAGCCGCTTGTTCTATTTGTCCGATGTAATGCACATCAGGATGATGGGTACGTTCCACGATAAGGGCACCACTGACCTCCACATCCTTCGCTTCACGGGCAGCGAAAACGTCCAGCACGATCACATGATCGGCATCTGTAAAGGACTCGGCGAACGCATCCAGCAGTGCGCGCGTGCGTGAGTACGTATGGGGCTGAAAAACAGCCCATAACGGACGCTTGCCGTAAACTGTCCTGGCAGCTGCCAGCGTAGCTCGGATCTCGGTGGGG
>QEXY01000073.1 GCA_003130875.1 Ardenticatenia bacterium | reverse complement strand
GGCCGGCGTTCAGCGGGCGGGCAAGACGGCTCGTCTGGTGAAAGGGGTCGGTCTGTACGAATATAAGACCACCGATTCTCTGGAATGGCAGCTTTTTGCCGAAAACTGGCTGCGCAAGCGCTGAACGTGAAGCTGCAGCCGCTTTGGCTATGCGCGCGAAGGGGCAATGGGCTTTCTCGCGCTTTCTTTTTGCAGGGCGCCGCGCCGCGAAGTCATGGCATTCGGCGCGCCAGGAAGTGCTGAGTGACGGGTCTGGCAGGTTGACAACTTCACGTATACTGGATCGTGGCGAGGCAAATCGGGTTGCAATCGTTCTACAAAAAGGCCGATCTGTAGTCCATTTGTATCAGCACCGATGCGAGGCGTGAACTATGGACGGCGTGCTCAGTCCGATCAGAATTCTGCTTGTGGATGCGAATCCCCTATTTCGCAGCGGAATAGCGCGTTTGCTTGACAGTCAACCGGACATGGCGGTCGTTGGTGAGACAGCCGATTGCCTGGAGGCGATCCGACTTGCGAAGGAGGCGGACGCCAATGTGATACTGCTCGACATCGAAGTGAATGAGTGTGACGGTCCTACCCTCGTGCGCGCGATCAAAGGACAGCTCCTTTGCTGCCGGGTCGTGGTACTGACCAACGATGTTGATCCAGACACGGTGCTGGGTTGCGTGCTGGCTGGAGCCGATGGCTATCTGCCGAAGAGCATCACGCCGGACGAGCTGTTCGCGCGGATACGGGGGTTGACGCACGGCGAGGCAGCGCTAACTCTTTCTCTGGCAGCGGTTTTGTTGCAGCGACTGAGTCAGAGTCACTGTACGCTGTGCCTGCGGGCATCACCTAATCCCAAGCTGACTCCGCGCGAGTGCGAGGTTCTGGGGCTGGTGGCGCGGGGCATGACCAACAAGCGCATTGGGGCACTCCTCAACATTTCCGAAAACACAGTTCGCAACCATCTGTGCAGCATCTATCAAAAGCTCAACCTGGAAAATCGCCTGCAAGTGGCGGTCTACAGTGTGACACATGGGCTGGTAGATTTCGACACCCTCCGTTGATCCCGCTCCGAAGCGCCCCCTGAAGCTCTAGTACATACCGACTATGCACCTGCCGCAACTAGTCGGTATGGCTGATAGTGTGTCGCTTTTTCTCGCTGCTACAATGAGACTTGAGCGTATTGCGCCTCCGTACATCTGCGTAAGTGAAGGTTTCAGCCTGTCGTGTGACGAACTGAGGCGCAGAGAAAGGGAGAATTATATCGGCATAGATTGAAGCAAATTGTTTTTTCGTTGGTGCGGCCAGGGTATGTGCTTCTGAATGGACTATCTGAGGAGTACGACCTGGCAGCGCTGGTGGCTTCTTTAAGCTAAGGAGGTAGGCTCCCCTTGACAGCACCACAACACCGCAATACTTTCTTCGATCGGGTGGTGGCTGCAACGCCAGGTGGAGAACTGCTGAGCAGGTGCCTCCAGTGTGGGTCTTGTGGTGGTTCTTGTCCCTCTGGGGCGGATATGGACCACACGCCACGTGCGCTCTTCGCCATGATCAGCGCAGGGCTGGAAGATGAGGTACTGAGCAGCAACACCCCCTGGTATTGCGTGTCGTGCTATGCGTGCACCACACGCTGCCCGCAGAATATCCCGATCACGGACATCATGTACACATTGAAGGAAATGGCTATCCGGGCCGGGCGCTACGATCACCCTCATGCAGCCAAGTTCTCCGAGACTTTCATCGGGTTCGTCGAGCAGCGAGGGCGTAGTTTCGAGGCAGGCCTGGCCACCCGCTATCACCTGTTCCACCACCCGCAACAGGTGATCAAGTTGGGCATCATGGGGGTGGGCATGCTGCGACGTAACCGGCTGCCGCTGCGTCCCAAGTCGATTCGCCAGATCGATCAGTTGCAGGCGATCCTGGCTGAGGCCAAAGCGCTGGCTGCCAAGGAGGTGGAAGCATGACTGCTTCTTGCTATTCCTACTATCCGGGGTGCTCACTGCAACACCGGTCACATGCTTATCAGCAGTCCACAGAGGCCATTGCGCGGTCGCTGGGCTTCGAGCTGGCGGAGATTGACGACTGGAACTGCTGCGGGGCTACGGAATACTTCTCGGTCAATCGTCTGCCCGCCTATGCGCTGGTGGCGCGCAATCTGGCGCTGGCTGCCGATCAGGGAGCAGAAGAAATTGTCGTTCCGTGCAGCGCGTGCTTCCTGAACCTGCACAAGACCGACAAGAATATGAAGCTGTATCCGGAACTTGGCAGCAAGGTCAACAAGGCGCTGGCGGCAGGAAATCTGCACTATGAGCCAGGGACAGTGAAAGTCCGTCACTTGCTGGAGATGATTCTCACCGATATCGGTGTTGATCGTCTCAAGGACCGTACCCGTCGCCCGCTCTATGGCCTGAAGCTGGCACCCTACTATGGTTGCCTGGTAGCTCGGCCCGACAGCGTGTTCGACAGTACCGAACAGCCCACCGCGATGGACAAGATGCTGGAAGCCCTGGGGGCTCAGGTGGTGCCGTTCTCGCTGAAGACGTTCTGCTGTGGCGGACACATGACGCAGATCAGCGAAGAAACAGCCTTGGACATGATTCACCGCATCATCAAGTGTGCGGCGGACAGCGGGGCCGACGCCCTGGTGACGCTGTGCCCCATGTGTCAGCTCAATCTGGACGTATATCAGGAGGCCGCCAATCGCTACTTTGAGACCAGTTACCAGGTGCCGGTGCTGTTCTTCACCCAGGTGATCGGCGTCGCGCTGGGCCTGTCGCCAAAGGAGCTGGGTTTTGGGCAGGAATTTGTTGATGCGCGCGTACTCCTCGACAAGATTCAAGATGTTCCGCCGCCCAGAGCGACTCCGGCGCGTCGTTCCAAGCAGGCGCTGCCCATGCCTGCCATGCCGGAATAGGAGGAGGCCATGAGCGAACCAAGAGTTGGCGTCTATGTGTGTCACTGTGGGCACAACATCGCCGGCACGGTAGATGTGCAGCACGTGGCCGAGTGGGCGATGGGCCTGCCCAATGTGGTGATCGCCCGCGACAACAGGTTCATGTGCGCCAGCACGGGCCAGGAACAGATTGAAGAGGATATCAAACAGTTCGAGCTGACTCATGTGGTGGTGGCTTCGTGCTCGCCCCATATGCACGAGAAGACGTTCCGCAACGCCTGTGCTCGTGCGGGCCTGAACCCTTACCTGTTCGAGATGGCGAACATTCGCGAGCACGCTTCGTGGGTGCACCCGAACGATCGCGAAGGAGCAACCAACAAGGCGAAGGCGTTGGTCAGTGCGGCGGTGCACCGTGTGGTGCATCAGCAGCCGCTGGAACCGATGAAGGTAGATATCCGCCCAGAGACGTTGGTCGTGGGCGGGGGTATCGCAGGCATCCAGGCTGCGCTGGAAATCGCCGATGCGGGGTATCACGTTTACCTGGTGGAGCGCGAGCCGAGCATCGGTGGGCACATGGCCATGTTCGACAAGACCTTCCCCACGCTCGACTGCGCGGCCTGCATCCTGACACCCAAGATGTTCGATGCGGGCGGTCATCCCAATATCACCCTGCTGACCTACAGCGAGGTGGAGAAGGTGGATGGCTATGTGGGCAACTTCCAGGTGCGGGTGCGCAAAAAGGCGCGCATGGTAGACGAGAGCCTGTGCACGGGCTGCGGCACATGCTGGGAGAAATGCCCGATCAAGGTGGTGGACACTGTGTGGGAAGCCGGCCTGGGATACCGTAAGGCCATCTATCGCCCGTTTCCGCAGGCAGTGCCCAAGTACCCGGTCATTGACATCGAAAACTGCACCTACTTCAAGACGGGCAAGTGCCGCATGTGCGAGAAGGTGTGCCCGACCAATGCCATCAACTATGAGATGCAGGACGAGATCATTGACCTGGAAGTGGGCAACATCATCCTGGCGACTGGTTACAAGCTGTTCGACGCGCGTCGTATCCCGCAATATGGATACGGACGGCTGGAGAACGTCTTCACCAGCCTGGAATTCGAGCGTCTAACCAACGCCTCTGGCCCTACTGAGGGCAAGATCGTCTTGCGTGACGGGGAGACGATGCCGCAGACGGTGGCGATCGTGCACTGCGTCGGCAGTCGCGACCGTAACTACAACACACACTGCTCGGCAATCTGCTGCATGTCGTCGTTGAAGTTCGCCCATCTGGTGATGGAGAAGACAGGGGCGAAAGTCTACAACTTCTACATTGATATGCGCCCCATCCACAAAGGCTACGAAGAGTTCTATCACCGCATCATGGAAGAAGGCGCGACTTTCATTCGCGGCAAGGTGTCGGAGATCACCGATGTGGCGCGCTCTCCTGAGGAAGAGGGCAAGCTCATCGTTGTCTGCGAGGATACGCTCCTGGGCCGACAGCGGCGGGTGCCGGTGGATATGGTCATCCTGGCGGCAGGGCTTGAACCGCAGGCGGATGCTCAGGAAATCGCGCACATGTTCGGTGTGGGTTGCGGCGATACGGGCTTCTTCATCGAGCGTCACCCCAAGCTTGACCCCGTTGCCACCATGACGGAGGGCGTGTTCATCGCTGGCGCGTGCCAGGGTGCCAAGGACATTCCCGATAGCGTGGCGCAGGGAGCCGCGGCAGCAGCGCGGGTACTGGGTACGATCAATCAGCGTCAGGTTACCCTCGAACCCATCCGCGCCTCGATTGATGAAGAGCGGTGCTCCGGCTGCCGCATCTGCAACAACATGTGCCCGTACAATGCGATTGACTTTATCGAGGAGAAGGGCGTGTCGCGCGTGAACCCGGCGCTGTGCAAGGGATGTGGTACCTGTGTGGCCGCGTGTCCCAGCCAGGTAATCACCGGCGCGCACTTCACCTTCGAGCAGATCATGGCCGAAATTGACGGCATCATGATCGATGTGCTGTCCGACCGGCCTGTCGTCGAGGCGGTGTGAAAGGGGAACAAGGCGCGATGAGCGATAACGGAACATTCACACCTGTGATCGTGGGTTTTCTGTGCAACTGGTGCTCCTACCGCGCAGCCGATCTTGCCGGGACTTCGCGCATGGGGTATCCGGCGACGTTGCGCGACATTCGCATCATGTGCACCGGTCGTATGGATCCCACCTTTGTACTGCGTGCCTTGCAGAAAGGCGCGGATGGCGTGCTGATCATGGGATGCCACCCAGGGCAATGCCACTATCAGGAAGGCAACTACAAGGCCATCCGGCGGTTTGCCCTGCTGCGGCGTACCCTGCGGCAACTGGGTATCGAAGATGAGCGCGTACAGCTTCATTGGGCTTCAGCGGCGGAGGGAGTGCGCTTCGCCGAGACGGTGGCGCGGATGACCGAGCAGATCAAGCAACTGGGACCGCTCGACTGGCCGCGCAACTGGCCCAATGAAGACCCCTATGCTGTAGAGGAGGCCGTACATGAGTAATCAGAAACCGAAACTGGCACTGTACTGGGCCTCGTCGTGCGGCGGCTGTGAAATCGCGGTGCTGGGGTT
>QEXY01000014.1 GCA_003130875.1 Ardenticatenia bacterium | reverse complement strand
TGGGGGGTGGTCGAAAATTGTCCTATCCAAGACTGGCAACGCTACGCGCCTATGCGGTGCACTTTTACACCGCGCTGGGCCTGGCCGCAGCTCTGCTGGCTATCATCGCCGCAGCGGAGGGCCGCGCGCGCGATGTCTTCATCTTCCTGGGCATTGCACTCTGGATTGACTCGACTGACGGCATGCTGGCGCGCGGCTGGGAGGTGGCGGTGTGGACGCCACGCTTCGACGGGCGCAAACTGGACGACATCACCGATTATCTGACCTACACCTTCATCCCGATCTTCTTCGCCTGGCGCTTCGAGCTGGTCACCGGCGCCTGGTTGGTCGTGTTGCCGATCGTGCTGATGGCCTCGGCGTACGGCTTCTGCCAAAAGGCCGCCAAGACCGACGACGGCTATTTCACCGGCTTCCCGTCCTACTGGAACATCGCCGTGTTCTACATGTACGTGTTGCGTGGCCAGCCGGTGGTCAACGCGCTCATCCTGCTGGTGCTGGCGGTGATGGTCTTCATCCCCATCAAATACATCTACCCCTCGCGCACGCCGGTGCTGCGCCGCCTCAACCTGACTATGACCGCCTTGTGGTTCGTGGCCTACTGCCTCATCACCCTGCAGCTGGAACGGCCCGATCCGACGATCGTCTATCTGTCGCTCATCTATCCCCTCTACTACGGCGTGGTCTCTTTCTACCTGCACTTCCGTCCTCAGCTGGAATCTTGGCGCCACGCGGTACGTGTGCGCGGACACTGAGCCATACTGTTTGCGAGCAAACCTATGGCACTCGACATCGCCACGCTGGAAAACTGGCTGTGGGAAGCGGCTTGTGTCATCCGCGGTCCGCTGGATGCGCCGCGCTTTAAGGACTACATTCTGCCGCTCATCTTCCTGAAACGCCTGTCCGACGTCTTCGAGGACGAGCTCGAAGAGCTGGGCGATAGCGCCCGGTTCGTGGAGGAAGACCACGAACTGGTGCGTTTTTACATCCCCGCTGAAGCGCGTTGGTCCGCTATCGCGCGCCAGACCGTCCGCCTGGGTGAATACCTGACCGACGCGGTGCGCGCGGTAGCGCGTCATAATCCCAAGTTGCAGGGCGTGATCGACACGATCGACTTCAACGCCACCGCTGCGGGCCAGCGCATCCTTCCTGACGAGCCGTTGCGCGCGCTGGTGGGCGTGCTCTCGCAGCATCGCCTGGGCCTGCGCGATGTGGAGCCAGACATCCTCGGCCGCGCGTATGAGTACCTGTTGCGCAAGTTTGCCGAGGGCCAGGGGCAGAGCGCCGGCGAGTTCTACACGCCGCGCGAGGTGGCCATCCTCATGGCCCGCATCCTCGACCCGCAGCCGGGCGAGGAGATCTACGACCCCGCCTGCGGCTCCGGTGGCTTGCTCATCAAATGCCAGCTGCGCTTCCGCGAAAAGTATGGAGTGCCCGAAAACGGGCGCCTACACGTCCCGCCCGAAATTGCCCCGCTGCGCTTCTACGGCCAGGAGATCAACCATGCCACCTTCGCCATCGCGCGCATGAACGTCTTCATCCACGAAATGGAGGCCGAGATCGCCCTGGCTGACACGATGAACCGCCCTGCGTTCCTCGACCCCGAGGGCCACCTGCGCCGCTTCGACAAGGTGACCGCCAACCCGATGTGGAACCAGAAGTTCACGCAACAAACCTATGAGCACGACCCCTACGGGCGCTTCATCTTTGGCGTCCCGCCCAGCTCCAGCGCCGATTGGGGCTGGATTCAACACATGTTCGCCTCGCTGCGCGAGGGCGGCAAAATGGCAGTAGTGCTGGACACCGGCGCCGTCAGCCGCGGCAGCGGCAACCAGGGCTCTAACCGCGAGCGCGACATCCGCAAGAAGTTCATCGAGGGTGACCTGATGGGCCGCGGCGATTGGATCGAGGCGGTCATCCTGTTGCCCGAAAACCTCTTCTACAACACCACTGCGCCGGGCGTCATCCTGGTCATCAACCGCGCCAAGCGCCACAAGGGCGAAATCCTGCTGATCAACGCGGCGGGGCAATTTGCCAAGGGCCGCCCCAAGAACTTCATGACCGAGGAGCACATCGCGCGCATCGCCGACATCTACCTGAACTGGCGCCAGGTGGAGGGGCTGAGCCGCATCATCACCAACGCGGAGGCAGCGCGCAACGATTACAACCTCTCGCCCAGCCGCTACGTCGCCCTCGGCAGCAATGAGGAGGTGCTGCCCCTCGAGGAAGCGGTCGTGCTGCTGCGCGAGGCGGAGGAGGAACAGGCTGAAGCAGCGCGGGCTCTTGAGGAAGTGCTGCTCCGTTTGGGGTTGAAGAGCGCGGAGGAGGGGCGATGAACGTGGCAATATCCATCCCCGACCGGGAACTGACGGAACTGTGTCACCGCTACCGGTGCGCCAGCTTTCCCTGTTCGGCTCAGTGCTTCGGAAGGACCTCGGCCCGCAAAGCGACGTGGATATCCTGGTGGAGTTTGAGCCGGACGCTGTGGTAGGGTCCTCACCTTGAGCAGAATGGCACGGGAGTTGTCCCATCTGCTGGGGAGGCCGGTGGATTTGGTGCCACGGAGCGGGCTGAAGCCCGCGATCCGGGAAGCTATCTTGCGCGCAGAGCAGGTGATCTATGCGACCTGAGCGCCTTTACTTAACCGACATCGTAGAAGCCGCCGACTATCGCCCGCTTTTTGCGGGGACTGGATGAAAGTGCCTTTATGGCGGACGAACTGCGCCAGAGCGCTATTGTGCAAAAACTCGATGTGCGCTGAAGCCAATGCCCTTCCCGAAGGTTTCAAGATGACCCCGCTCGGCCCCCTGCCGGCGCACTGGCAGGTGGTGCGGCTGGAGGAGGTGTTCTCCCCTGTTAACAAGAAAGGAAGAGAAGAACACATTCAAGACGCGCAAAGTTATCGTCTCTTGACAGTCCGCTTGTATGCCAAAGGAGTTGTTTTAAGGTCTAAACAAACCGGTGCACGAATTGGTACAAAGGTTCTATATAAGACCAAGGCCGGGGATTTTGTCTTCTCAAAGATAGATGCTCGCAACGGTGCTTGGGGATTCGTACCTGAAGGATTGGTAGGCGGTTTGGTCAGCGGAGATTTTCCAATACTCCAACTGAGGCGCTCCATCGCAGACCAATCTTTTATGGAGTTCTTACTTAGTCGCCCTGTACTCTGGGAACCGCTAAGAAATTTAGCCGTTGGTACAACAAATCGGCGACGTCTACAAGTGTCACAGATTTTACTAGTTTTCATCCCCCTTCCCCCGCTCCCCGAGCAGCGCGCCATTGCGCACGTGTTGCACACCGTGCAGCGCGCCCAGGAGGCGACGGAACGGGTGATCGCCGCGCTCAAGGAACTCAAGAAGAGCTTGATGCGCCACCTGTTCACCTACGGACCTGTGCCCATCAGCGCCGTAGGGGCGACCGGCCGGTCGCCCCTACGGGAAACCGAACTCGGCCCCCTGCCGGCGCACTGGCAGGTGGTGAGACTGGGATGCTTGGTAGAAGATAACATTTTGCTCGTGAGAAATGGTTTTGCTCAAGGCGAACACAATGAGACGGGCAAAGGTGTGCCACATCTGCGCCCTTTCAATGTAACCGACGATGGAAACATTGACCTTTCCCAGATCAAGTACGTTGCTCCTCCGCCCGATGATGATTCCCATTGGATTCGCCCTGGGGATGTGATTTTCAACAACACAAACAGCGAGGAGCTGGTAGGAAAGACGGCATTTTTCTCCGAGAAAGGTCGGTTCGTGCTCTCGAATCATATGACCATCGTTCGTGTCCTGAAACCCAACATTGTGGATGCTTACTGGCTTGCCCGAACTCTCCACCACCTGTGGTATTTAGGGCTCTTCAGGGGCTTGTGTCGGCGTCACGTCAACCAAGCCAGCATAAGCCTGGAACGACTCAAAGGCGTTGAGTTACCTCTTCCCCCGCTCCCCGAACAGCGCGCCATCGCCGACATCCTGCAGGCGGTGGACCGCAGGATTGCGGCAGAGGAAAAGCGGCGCGCTGCGCTGCAGACGCTCTTCCGCACGCTGCTGCACGACCTGATGACGGCGCGCCGCCGCCTGCCGGCGGACTTCATCGCCGCCTTCGCGTCCGAGCGCGCGGATGCACCCCCACACACAGGAGATCCCGATGGAGCTTCCCCACCGTGAGAGTCCGCGGCGGCGTTCCCTGCGCCTGAAAGGGTATGATTACACCCAGCCGGGTGCGTATTTTATCACGCTATGCACCCACGCACACGCGCATCTGTTCGGCCGGGTGGTAGATGGCGAGATGCGGTTGAATGAGGCGGGCCGGGTGGTGGAACAATGTTGGAATGACATCCCCAACCATTTCCCAAACGTTGTGTTAGACCAGTTCGTTGTCATGCCCAACCATGTACACGGAATCTTGATCATCGCAAGGTCCGTAGGGGCGAATCATTATTCGCCCCTACAGGTGAATGATGATTCACCCCTACGGGTGAATGATGATTCACCCCTACGGGTGAATGATGATTCACCCCTACACCGCGATCATTCGCGTCCGCGCGGAACATCCAAAACCATTGGGGCGATTATCCGTGGATTCAAAATTGGTGTGACCAAATGGTTTCGTCAACACACCACGGTACATACCGTCTGGCAACGGAACTACTACGAACACATCATCCGGGATGCCGCATCCTTGCATTGCATCCGGCAATACATCGCCCAAAATCCCATGCGCTGGCAGCTGGACCGTTACCATTCCGAATGGACGGGCGACGATCCCCTGGCGCGGGAAGCGCACGACATCGGCCGCCCGGCGGGGAGGAGCGCCCATCCGCCCCAGGAGGAGGATGCCCTATGACCATCGCCTCTGAGCGCTACACCGTTCAGAAGCCCATCATCCGCTATGCCGAGGAAGTGGGCTGGACATACCTGTCGCCGGAGGAGGCGCTGCGCCTGCGGCGCGGCGAAAACAGCCCGCTCCTTTGGGATATCTTCATCGCCAGCCTGCAACGCCTCAATCCTGGCATCGTCGACCACATCGCCGCCGAGGATGTGGCGTGGCGGCTCATCCGCGTGCCGCCGGACATCGAAGGCAACCTGCAGGCGTGGGAGTTCCTCAGAGGGCTCAAGACCGTGTTCGTGCCGGCTGAGCGGCGCGAGCGCAACGTCCAGCTGCTGGATTACGCGAACGTGGAGGCCAACGCCTTCCACGTCAGCGACGAATTCGCCTTCACCAACGGGGTGCACACCATCCGCGCCGACGTGGTCTTCTTCGTCAACGGCGTTCCCGTCCTGCTGGTCGAGACCAAAGCGCCCACCAAGTTGGAGGGCATCTCCGAGGCGCTCGATCAGGTGCGCCGCTATCATCGCGATGGCGCGGAGCTGCTGGCGCTCATCCAGATGTTTGGCCTCGTCCAGCTGGTGCAGTATTACTACGGCGCCACGTGGAACCTGGCCGCCAAGAACCTGCTCAACTGGCGGGATGAGCACGCGGGCCAGGACTTCGAAAGCCTGGTCAAGGCGTTCATTGCGCCCCGGCGCGTGTTGCGCGTCCTGCGCGACTTCATCCTCTTCACCCGCCGCGACGACGAACTGAACAAGGTGATCCTGCGTCCGCACCAGATGCGCGCGGTGGAACGCGCTCTGCGGCGGGCATGCGAGCCAGGCAAGCAGCGCGGGCTGATCTGGCACACCCAGGGCTCCGGCAAGACCTACACGATGATCACCATCGCCAAGCGGTTGATCGAGGAGCCGGTCTTCCAGAACCCCACCGTACTGATGCTGGTGGACCGCAACGAGCTGGAGACGCAGCTCTTCGCCAACCTGGTCGCCTGCGGCTTCGGCCAGACGGTGCAAGTGGCGCGGAGCAAGGAGCATCTGCGGGAGCTGCTGCGCCGCGACACGCGTGGCCTCATCGTCTCGATGATCCACAAGTTCGACGATATTCCGGCCAACATCAACACGCGCGCCAACATCTTCGTGCTGGTGGACGAGGCGCATCGCACCACCGGCGGCGACCTGGGCAACTACCTGATGGGTGCGCTGCCCCATGCCACCTATCTGGGTTTCACCGGCACCCCCATCGACAAGACGGCACACGGCCAGGGCACCTTCAAGGTCTTCGGCCGGGATGATCCACGCGGATATCTGGACAAGTACTCCATTGCCGAATCCATCCAGGACGGCACCACCGTGCCGCTCTACTACACGTTGGCGCCTAATGAGCTGCGCGTCGACCGCGAGACGCTCAACCGCGAATTCCTCGACCTGGTGGAAGCGGCAGGGGTGAGCGACATCGAGGATCTGAACCGCATCCTGGACAAGGCGGTCACCCTGCGCAACATGCTGAAGAACCGCGAGCGGATGCAACGCATCGCCCAATACGTCGCCCACCATTTCCAGGAGAGGGTGGAGCTGATGGGGTATAAGGCGTTTCTGGTAGGTGTGGATCGCGAGGCGTGTGCCCTCTACAAGGCCGCGCTGGATCAGTATTTGCCCGCGGAATATTCCGCCGTCGTCATCAGCCCGAACTACAACGACCCGCCCGAGCTGGCGCGTTATCACCTCTCTGAGGACCAGGAGAAAGAGATCCGCAAGAGGTTTGTCAAGCCGGATGCACTGCCCAAGATCCTCATCGTCACCGAGAAGTTACTGACCGGCTATGACGCGCCCGTGTTGTATTGCATGTATCTGGACAAGCCGATGCGCGACCACGTGCTGCTCCAGGCGATCGCGCGGGTCAACCGCCCGTATGAGGACGAAAACGGGCGGCATAAGCCGGGTGGCTTTGTGCTCGACTTCGTCGGCATCTTCGAGAATCTCGAGCGCGCGCTGGCCTTCGACTCAGCGGATGTGCAGAGCGTGATCGAGGGCCTGGACGTTCTGCAAAAACGCTTCGACTCTTTGATGAAGCGTGGTCGGGAGCAATACCTGTGCCTGAGGCAGGGCAAGCCACGGGACAAGGCAGCGGATGCGGTCCTGGAAGCGATGCGCGATGAGGATGCGCGCCATGAGCTTTACAAATTTTTCGCAGAGCTCGAAGATCTCTACGAGATCCTCTCCCCCGATCCCTTCCTGCGCCCCTATCTGGACGACTACCACCAGCTGGCCGACCTCTTTGCGCTGGTGCGTGCCGCCTATGAGGCGACGCGTCCGCTCGACCACGAGCTGGCGCGCAAGACCGCCCGCCTGGTGCAGGAGCACACCCAGGCCGGCCTGATCCGCGAGGCGGTTGCCATCTACACCATCACCCCGCAGACGCTCATACAGATTACCGAAAGCCATCAGCCGGACACGGTCAAGGTGTTCAACCTGCTCAAGAGCATTGAACACAAGGTGGAACAAGAGGCGCGGAGTGCTCCCTATCTGCTCTCCATCGGTGAGCGCGCCGAAGAGATTGCCAAAGCATTCCGAGAACGTCAGATCACGACGCAGGAGGCGCTCAAGCGACTGGAGGAGTTGATCAGCGAAATCAACCAGGCAGAGCGCGAGCAGGCGGAGCGCCACATCACCGGCGAAGCGTTCGCGGGGTACTGGCTGCTCAAACGGCGCGGCATCGCGGAAGAGGAAGCGGAGCGCAGTGCGCTCCAGCTGCAGGAGGCGATGAACCGTTATCCCCACTGGCGCATCAGCGAGGATCAACAACGGAAACTGCGTCGGCGCCTGTATGAGTACCTCGGCATGAGCGGCATCCAGGATATCCGCGCCGTGGTCGATGAGATCCTCTCGGTCCTGGGAAGGGCACGCCCATGACGGAGGACAATACCACCCTGCGCCCTTTAGAAGAGACGGTGCCGGCAGAGCTCTTCAAGGCGGAGGTCTATGCCTGGGCACGGCGCATCGGCGTGGAGGTGAAGGGCATCACCCTGCGCCCGATGCGGCGCAAATGGGGCAGCTGTTCCACACGCGGCCATCTGACTTTCGACACCGGCCTGTTAGCGCAGCCAGCCGCGCTGCGGCGTGAGGTGATCGTCGAAGAGCTGCTGCACCTCAAGCTGCCCAATCATGGCCAGCTGTTCAAGGCGCTCAAGGCAGCTTATCTGGCCGAGGCTGACCCCTCCCCTTCGCCAACGACCCAGAGCGCACCATGCCGCAGTTAGAAAGCGGATACGCCGGCACACTGCTACGGGCATCGTCTGTGCCCACGACAACGAAGTCGCCTCTGCCGGCGCGATAACATTATGTCAAGTATAATGCCCGCCAGTCAGCGCGTCCCCTCTCCCGCGTTTTGCAGGCAGTCTCATCCAACCGAGCGGTGCGCTTCGGCCAGCGGCACAATGCGGCAGAGCAGCAACCGGACGCAAGGGCATGTCCGAAGCTGCAGCTCAAGACTCAACGAGTGGTGCGCCGGCTGCCCGTCCACAACCCGATGCCCAACAGCACCAACGCCAGGCCGGCTATGGCGACCAACCCGGCCGGCAGCTGTTCGTCGGGCGCCGCGCCGGTCACCGGAATGAGTGGCACCACCTCAGTGGGCGTGGGCGCAGGCGGCGGCAGACACGAGTTGAACGTCAGGTCGACAATCGCAACCTGGTCACAACCGAGATAGACCGTCTCGGAAGATGGCTGCCAAGCCGGATCCACCAGCACCGTGACGTGGTATTCGCCCGGTGGCAGGCCGGTGATCGAATAGGTGCCGAAGCTGTCCGTCGTGACCACGGCCCCGTTGATGGAAACCTGCACCCCGCGCGCCGGCTCACCGTAGCACAGGTCGGTGACCGTGCCGCGGATCGCAGAAGGCGGACATGGCTGCGGTTTCTCCTTTTCCTTCTCCTCCGGGGGGGTGGTGGGTCGCGGTGGAGGTGTGGGCTGCTCCGGGCTGGGCGTGAACCCGGCCGCCAGCGAGGGCGCCGGCATGGACGGCGACAGCCAGCTCAGCACTAGCAGCGCGATCAGCGCGCAACCAACCAAACCGGCTCGGATCAAGGTAGATCGTTTTGTTCGATGCATGGGAGCTCCTCCTCACGTGTCCTAACTCTTTTTGTCCAGTATTATTATCAACTTGACATCCTTCTTCATCGCCGACATAGCGTCTCACCTGCGCACCACCGGCAGGAAGATACGTTGGAACTGTGGCAGGTCATTGAAGCGCACCATTGTGGCCGGATCGCCCAACAGGGTGAAGGTGTCCAGCAGATCAAGATCGAATCCACTGCTCTGTACCTTCATCTTGCCGGCCAACGTACCCGCCCCCAACCGGGCCCCTCCATGGCCGGCACGCACGGCATTATAAAAGCCATCGTGCAGGCGGCTGTGGCCAAATGTCACCCCCAAACCCGTGCTGCCCCAAGCCGCGACGACGCCCCCTTGCGCCCGGCGCACCAGACTTTCGTCCAAAGTGGCGTATTGGGGATGATGAAAGAAAGCGGTAAAACATGTCATCTCCAGAGCAACCGGCAGGCGTGTCCCATTGTTCAGCCGGGCGACGTCGTCGATATGGAACAGGTTCTCGACCGCCCATTGATGCCACGAGCTGTGCCCAAAATAGGTCACCAATCCGGCGCCATTGTTGATGGCGTTCACCAGTGCGTTCTTCAGCACACTGGCATCGGCATACATATACGGCTGGGTGGCTGGCTTGCCATAATAGAG
>QEXY01000013.1 GCA_003130875.1 Ardenticatenia bacterium | reverse complement strand
GTCTTGTCCTCTCCAGTTGTACGACAGCAAGAATTCTCTCAATGATATTCCTGTTTTGTAACCCCAGTTGGTTAATGGCCGCGATTACGAGAATGACTCCGCACGTAGCCGCGAAGACCATACGTATTAACCCACGACGGATGGTTTGCTTTCCGTCCAGCGCCAAGAACGCGAGAAGAAGCACAATCGCAACGCACAGAAGGAGGGCAGCTGTCCTGGAACCATCTAAGACAACCAGGATTAGGGAGCTCGAAAACAAAAGAATATGGAAAATCTGAGGACGTTGCAGAGAACAGAGCAAATACCCGCTGTAGACCAATCCTGTGATGCCCACGCGCCACAAGGATCCGGGATAGTTGATGAAAGTTCCCCACCGCCCTATCGCCTTCATGCCGGCAGCCTCCGGGAAAGCGGTCGCGCCCGCGAATATCAATGCCACGTTGAGGAAGATTGAAGCCCAGAAAGCACTGTATGCCAGGGCAGCCGCGCGCCGGTCCGAGACGAAAAAGATGGGAACATATACCAGCAGGATCGCAAGCTTGACAGCCTGGGCGACGGCATACCAACCTACAGGCCGTCCGAATCCGGACAGGAGAAACGACAACACAAAAAGCAGTGCCAGTGGAGTAAGGGGACCGGGCATCCGCGTGCGGGTGCGGAGGATAGGGGGGATAGTCAGCAGAAGCGGGAGGACGGAAATCGCCCAGTGGACAGGGGAAAAGAAACGCTTGAGGTCGGCTGCAAGGAGCAGCATTACCCAGAGGAATATAACAGTGTCCCTTATGCGTGACACAGAGTTGTTCTCCTGCGGCGAGTGTGGCAGCCGATGGGCATCCAAACTTTGTTTGGAGAGCTTGCACAGGCGCGTTCTATTATCACAACAGACAGGATCTGCTCAAAGAAGGCTGAGACGGCCTGTATCACTTTCTGGCAGGGTGTTCGTCTTGAAGCGCAGAAGACTGCCTTTCAGGACCGTCTCCTGCACCGGGAGACAGTATCCTTCTGCGCCTCCTGGCGACAGCTGCCGCCAGCATCCGGGGGCTGAACAGGCCAAGCCCCAGAAGCGCCCACAACTCAGTTGAGGCGGGTGAAAGCGCCAGACCTTCCAAGACATAACGGAAGCCCTCTTTTCGGCGTCCTGCCAGAAAACAGTAACAGGCTGTTTTTGCGACCATACGCTGGTAAAATGAAGGAGCAATACTCCTAACCGATTCTCCGTGTCGCTTCAGAGATTGCTCACGGGCCGATGCCTCGTCAGGCGCATCGCGTAGGAGTGACGAGGCAGACGCAGAACTGTACCGCTGCTCTGCGTCCGTGTGCACAAGGGCCACAACGTCTTGGAAAGTCTGGGTGCAGAACCGTCTGGCAAAATCCAGATGGTAAAGCGCCTCCGTCGCGCGAGAGTCCGGTAATGATACTGATTCGAATGTGACACGGCGGGTGACTATGAACACATCAGTCGGACCAACAAGCTGGCCGCACCAGCGAATAAAACCGTGGTAATCCAGCAAGCCTTCCTCCAGGTGAGGCACCGGAGAAAGACCGCCGGAATCAATCTGGTACATAAAGAATGCCCGCCCCACATCGGCAGGCAGCTGAGCGACGCGTGCTTTAATCCTGGCAAGAGCACCCGGAAGGAGTTCATCATCGCTGTCCAGGAACACTATCCATTCCCCTCTGGCCACCGAGACCCCCGTGTTTCGGGCTGGGCACACCCCCCTGTTGGTATTGTGGCAGACTAACCGCACTCGCGAGTCCGAGTATCTCTTTACGACGTGCCGGGAGCCGTCTGTCGAGGCATCATCCACGATTATCACCTCGAAACCCTCCGCATCCTGACGCAAGCAACTCTCGATGGCCCGTCCGAGGAGTGCCTCCCGGTTGAACACCGGAATGAGGATGCTGAAGTCCACGCGCGGCACGGTCATCTACAGGGCCTCTAGCGAGATTGGTTCTGAGGGTTCGTTTCGGAACTCCGATGCCACCAGAAGGCGTCTGGCAAGCGCAATATATAGACCCAGCGCGATAGTCCAGGCCCCTAGTGAACAAATTGCAAGTCCCACAGCACCGAGGGGCGGAACAAGCAGAAAGGCTAGCGCCAGCCAGACCGCTGCCCAGATAGTCACAACTCCCGACTGCCACCACATTTTGCCGTGGCTTAGAATGACCTGATAGTAGGCCACGGAAAGCACTTCAAGCACGCCGGATGCAAACAGCAGAAAGCAGACAAGCTCTCCTCCCCGGAACTCCCTGCCGAACATCTGCAATAATACCGGTGACGCTGCACTCAGCAACACGGCTGCTATCACAGCAGCCAAAGCACTCGCCAGAGTGTTACCCCACCACACTCTGACATATTGCTCTGTTTTGCTCAGCCCCTTCAGGTTGCACAGCATGGGGGCGACCACTTTGGCGCCAAGTCCTGGCAGATACAGCACTACATTTCGAAGCAAGTTTGCGGCGTTGTAAAGGGCCATATCGACAAATCCTCGAGACTGACGGGTCAGCAGCACGCTGCTGCTCCAGACCACAGCCGCCCCTACCGAGGACGCAAGAACTGCCGGCAAAGCGAACTCTGTCAGAATCGCGCGTTCTCCCCAGCAATCGCCGGACAGTTTCCGTATGCCATAAGTCGAGCACTGTCGAGTCAAAAACACCTGGTGGACTACCCACGAGATCGCCGCACCAGCAGAAAGAGCGGCTGATGCTCCTACCAAGCCAAGGGCAGCTGTCAGCATCAAAGTAACGCCTATCGCGGCAGTGCTTTGAAGAACACTTGCGACAAAAAGGCTGCGGAAGGCCTCCAGACCCACAAGTGTCCCCACCTGATAGGCGTTCATCGCGAAGAAGGGAATATAGAAGGCTGCAGCCTTGATGGCAGGCGCCAGCTCGGGGGTGCGAAACGCTAATCCGGCTATGATATCTGCAGCTGCGAACGTAATAAGGCCAACCCCCCCACCGAACACGGCAGTGACCCGGAAGCAAAGTCCCAGGATGCGTCCGACCTTGGCGGTGTCCGATTGGCGATATTCCGCCACATACTTTGTCGCAGTTATGCCTAAACCTGTTGTGGCGACCTGGGCGCAAGCAAGCACTACACTCTGGACCGCAGCAAACTGACCGTAGACCTCTCTCCCGAGGATGCGGGCTCCCACCACCGCGCAAGCGTACATGCCCAGCTGAGATATGATTGCAGCGCCGCCGGCCCAGACCAGTCCCTTGGCGTAACGCGCCTTTATTTGGCTCCGGGGTGAGCGGAGCATCCGTGAGCCCATCCTGACAAGGTCGAATGCTTTTATCCCTTCAGCCCTCGGTCCTGTAATGGAAATGATACGATAGTCCCGTCTGGATGTTGTGCCCTGGAACCCACCCCTCTACACGGCGCGATGTGAGGAGAAAGTTGAGAGAGTATTTCCAATCGTCATTATGATAGCATCCATCTATGTAAAATACTTCCTCCAAATACTGTCTGATTGTGTCGACACTGTATCCAGGGTATCCGCACTCCCAGTAGTGTGCATTGTTCTGTAATTCAGGCTCTTCCCCGGAAATCCTCCTAAAGACGGGAGGAACATGTAAACGCAGCTTCCATTCACGCCGCCTCTGAGATACACTGAGGCACATTTCAAGGTGTTTGCCACCGTATGGAAGATATATTACGGCGTGCTTGGCAACACGCGACAATTCTGAGAGAGCGTCACGAAAGAAACTGAAAGGCAGGTGCTCTAAAACGTGTGAAGCAATTACGACGTCAAACAACTGGTCGGAAAATCGTGATAAATCGTGAACACTGCCCACGTGGTCGGGCTGGAAATCTGGGTCAATATCAAATGTTTCAACCGTAATTCCAAACTTGCTCCTGAGAACGGCAATCTCTATGCCGACTCCTACACCGATGACCAACACCCTGTGTGGCTGATAAGTCAAAGCATCCCTGATCTGATAGTAAGCATTGATGAAGTTTGTTACTGAAATATGATGCGCGTATTCGTGTGCGTCTTCAGGCATTGGCCCGGGTTGCGCGGGGCTGCTGGGTGAAGGTCGATTGCTGGTCCGATAGGAACCGTGCTGCCGGTCAGGCTTGATCAAGCGCAACCTCTAGTCTCCTTTCAGCCTGGGGAGATAGGGGCAGTGATAGAATCCCGCCGGTTTTGCCCGGGCTCGGCTAGTGCGACAGGTCGGCCCACTCAACTCGTGTGGTCTGAATCCTAGGAAACCAAGGAGTCTGAGTGACGAGTTGCCCCGGCAAGCAGAAGTTTAGCACCGTCACGGGTGGCCGTCAAACCCCTGATAATGGACTTGAAGGAGGCGTGTCTGAACGGAAGATGGGTGTGCATATGCGGATGAGGAGTAGTCCCTCGGGAGGATCCCTCTTGTAACAAGCAGTTAGGGAGGTCAGCACCTGCTTGGCGCGCGCTAAGTTGTTCTTGCGGACCGATGACACCCGCCGCCCGGTGGTTTGACAGCGCTGGGAGGTTACCGTATAATCCGGCGGAGGGAACAGCAGGATGCCGAGTTTACGAAACGGCTTCTCCCTCCTGCTATCCCCCCCGTAGGACGATGTCGAAGCTAACCCCTGATCCGGAGAGGCAAGCGTGGGATCCTTCGCAAGTGCGTCGCTGGGTGCAGGTCATGGTGGTATCAGTGCTTGTGTGCGTAGCTGTTGGCGCTGCCATCACCTTGGTCATGCCCCGGATCTTCGAGGCGCGCGCAAGCCTCTTTGTGAGGCAGGACACCCCATCCTTCCGCCTGCCGGGCGATCTGGGGACGTTGGCTCTCCCAGGGCAGCAGACCAGCTCGCTGGATTATGCTCTGGCTATCCTCGATAGCGACGAGTTCGCAAGACAGATTCTGCGTTCATTGCGGCTGGCTTCCCGACGGGAGTTTACGGGTGGTAAGCAGCTTACAGAGCAGAAACTGATCGAGAGATTGCGGAAGAGCGTTCGCGTCACGGACGGTGGGACCGAAGGGGTGATCGCGATCAAAGCTTCCAGCACAGACCCCGATCTAGCCGCGAGACTGGCAAATACCTTTCTTGATGCGTTTCTGGAGCGCGTCAATACTGAATCAAAGCGCAAGAGCCAGTTCATTCGAGGGAAGATCCGCTCCCTGAACAATGACCTCAAGCGCCTGGAAGAGACTCTCAAAGATCTCAGCAGCCGGGCGGAGGTCATCAACTTGAGCGAGCAGACGCGGGCGGCGGTGCAGCAGGCGATGTCGCTCCAACAGCAGATCCACGAGGCCACAACCGAGCTCACAGCCGTGGCAAGCGATTTGAAGAACACGGGTGACCTCGCGGAGCTTGCACGTCTGAAAGCGCGCAAGCAAGCCCTGGAAGCCAGCCGTCAAGAGATGCAGAGTGCGTTGGATCGGCTGAGAAGCGAGATGAAGGACGTCCCTGCCGTCGCGCTGAGGCAAGCGCGCCTGCAGCGGGAGATAGACAACAAGGCAAAACTCTATCAGGTGCTTTCGCAGCAGCACGAGTTGGCGCAAATCCAGGAACAGGCTGAGACCGGTGTATACAAAGTCCTTGATCGTGCTGTGGTGCCGACCTCTCACGCCCGCCCGAAGATGCTGGTCAATCTTGCCGCCTCCTTCGTAGCCGGTCTGGTTGTCGGTTTCGGGGTGAATCTAGTCATCTCTGAGCTCCGTCCGACGTGAGTGCCCTCGCGCGCAACCGGCCTCTTCGAATTGAACACATCATTGCGCGCCTGAATATCGGCGGGCCCGCGATCCACACTATTTTGCTCACCCGGTATCATCGTGAAATGGGCTTTATTTCGGAGCTGGTGGCCGGACGGGAGTCACCGGGTGAGGGC
>QEXY01000072.1 GCA_003130875.1 Ardenticatenia bacterium | reverse complement strand
TTTACGATCGCACTGGTCAACATCTGCTCTATGAGATCTTTGACCCCCGTCTGGGCGACCGCCAGTATGTCACACTGGACCAAATCTCCTCGCATTGTATCAACGCTACTGTAGCGCTGGAGGACAAGAACTTCTGGGAGAATCCTGGCTTTGACCCAGTGGGCATGTTGCGCGCACTGATCCAAAACCTGCGCGGCGGTGCCATCCAGGGCGGCAGCTCGATCACACAGCAGCTCATCAAGAACATCATCATCGATCCTGAAGAGCGTGTGCGCCGTTCCTATGCGCGCAAGATCAAAGAGGTGATCCTGGCAGCGGAGATCACCCGCCGCTATGAAAAGCGGCAGATTCTAGAATGGTATCTGAACACCAACCATTATGGTAACCTGGCCTATGGCATTCAGGCCGCTGCGATGGTCTATTTCCAAAAGTCGGCAAGCGAGTTAAGCCTGGCCGAATGCGCGATGCTCGCGCCGATCCCCCAGTTCCCATCACTCAATCCTATCGATAATCCA
This sequence comes from Ardenticatenia bacterium, assembly GCA_003130875.1. Taxonomy (GTDB): domain Bacteria; phylum Chloroflexota; class Anaerolineae; order 4572-78; family NAK82; genus NAK82. The sequence continues at coordinate 2,670 of QEXY01000072.1, read as the reverse complement.
GAGGAGGCAAAGAAACGCCAGGGATTGGCCCTGGAAGCGATGGTGCGCGTCGGCTACATTTCCCAAGAAGAGGCGAATGCGGCCTTTGCTGAGCAGCTGGTGGTCAAGCCGGTGCAGGAGCGCTTTGACATCCTGGCGCCCCACTTCTCCATCTACGTGCGCAAGCAGTTGGAACAGATGTTCGGCACCGACCTGGTGTATCGGGGTGGGCTGCGCGTGTACACCACATTGGACCTTGACCTGAACAATGAGGCCGAGCGTATCGCGCGTGAACATATCAAGAAGCTCACCGAGGGCGGGCATAACGCCTCAAACGCCTGTGTGGTGGCCGTACGACCCAAGACGGGCGAGATCCTGGCTATGGTGGGCAGTGTGGATTACTGGAACAAGGAGATCGACGGCAACGTTAACGTCTGCGTGGCCGACCCAGGACGCCAGCCCGGTTCGTCCTTCAAGCCGTTCAATTATATCACTGCCTTCGCACAACGAGTGGTCACGCCGGCCACGATGGTGATGGATGTGCGCCGTTCCTTCCCTGATCCACCTAATCCGCCCTACGTGCCGGAGAACTATGACCGCAAGTATCATGGCCCGGTGCGCCTGCGCCAAGCTCTGGCATGCAGCTACAACATCCCGGCGGTGTGGGTGTTGCAGCAGGCGGGCGTGCGCAATGTGATCAACACGGCGCATCGCATGGGCATTACCACGTTGAACGGCGACTTCTACGGCCTGGCGCTGACGTTAGGCGGCGGTGAAGTAAAGCCTCTCGACATGGCGTATGCCTACGGGGTCATCGCCAATATGGGTGTGATGGCCGGCCAGCCGGTGCCGCCCGAGCGGCAGCGTGCCGGTCATCGTACTCTTGAGCCGGTATCTATCCTGCGCGTGGAGGACTCTGCGGGCAACATCCTCTGGCAATACACTCAGCCGCAAACGCAACAGGTGCTGGAACCGGCAGTCGCCTATCTGATGGCCGACATCCTCTCCGACAACGATGCGCGTGCGCCGGCGTTTGGGCGCAACAGCCCGCTCTACTTCAAGGATCGGCGTGTGGCGGCCAAGACGGGCACCACCAACGACTTTCGCGACAACTGGACGATCGGTTTTACACCCCAGATCGCCGTGGCGGTGTGGGTGGGCAACAACAACAATGAGCCGATGAAAGACGTCACCGGCCTCACCGGCGCCGCACCCATCTGGCACGATGTGGTGGCCTACGCGTTGCGCGACCAGCCTGCGGAGTGGTACCTGCGCCCGCCCGGACTGGTGGATGTTAAGGTGGACGCCGTCTCCGGCCTCCTGCCGACACCTTATAGTCCGCGCACCATTACCGAGATGTTCCTGGAGGGCTCAGAACCCACTACATACGACACGGTGCACCAGGCCTTCCGCATCAACCGTGAGACCGGCAAGCTGGCCACCGTTTTTACCCCGCCCGAGCTGGTGGAAGAGCGGGTCTATGAGGTGTATCCTCCCGAAGCGGCGGACTGGGTGCGCGAGAACAACATTCCGCAACCGCCTACTGAATACGACGAAGCGTATGGTACGGCGGTGGCGAGCGGGCCGGTAGCGATCATCAGCCCGGCGCCTTATCAATATGTCAGTGGCGGCGTGGTCATCCAGGGTAACGCCAACATCGATAACTTTGCCTTCTATCGCATCGAGTACGGCCAGGGTCTCAATCCCACTGAGTGGATCCAATTGGGTGGTGACCATGGCAGTCCAGTGCAGAACGGCCCTCTGGAGTTTTGGGACACTGGCGAACTGGCAGAGGGCCTTTACACCCTGCAGCTCACCGCCGTGCGCCATGATCAGAGCTTCGAGCGTGCCGCTGTGCAGGTGACGGTGGATAACACTCCGCCCGAGGTGACTCTGCTCAATCCGCCGGACGGCAAGATTTACAAGATGGAAGCGGATGAGTACGTCAATATCCAGGTGGATGCAGTGGACAACTTCTCGATGGACCGCGTGGAATACTACCTGGATGGAGAAAAGATCGGCGAGTCGACTGTGGCACCTTATAACATGCGCTGGACAATCGTGATGTCCGACGTCAAGGTGCCGCAATGGCCCCAGGTGGTCACCACCACCGTTCCGATCACCGCTCCTGACGGTGCCATCATTGGCGAACAAGTGGTGACGGTCACAGAGGTGAGCCCGATCGTCGATCCGCTGATGCCCGATGTGCCAATCGCCTATATGCAGGTCTTCTCCGGTGGTCTGACCATTATCCAGGACACCACGGTGATCACGCCCGGAATGGGCTACACCGAGACACACACACTCAAGTTCATCGCTTATGACGCGGCGGGCAACAAGACGGAAAGCGCGCCGAGCACCTTCTCCGTGATCCACGATCCGAAGGCATTGGAGGAGAAGGCAAAAGCGAAGGAAAAGCGCGAGGCATGGCTGCCCGGACGTCGCGAGATGGAGCTGTGACTATGTATGTGCTTATCACCAACGACGATGGCATCGACTCACCTGCCCTGATGCCCCTCAAACGCGCCATCGACACGATCGCCGAGACGCTGGTCTTCGCGCCGGACCACAACTGGTCTGCTTCTGGCCATCCTAAGACGATGCATAAGCCGTTGCGTGCCGATCCGGTGTCGCTGGCGGACGGTTCGCAGGGGTTTGCCTGCAGCGGTGCGCCCTCGGACTGCGTGGCAT
>QEXY01000071.1 GCA_003130875.1 Ardenticatenia bacterium | reverse complement strand
CAATGCCCTGCTGGCTGTCGCTTCTGTAATGAGCGCGTTAGTATGCGGTCGCATCCTGACCACGCTGCCCTTTCCGCTGGGATACCAGGTGGTATTCAGCATCGGCGCTGTCGCGGCGCTTATGAGCAGTTTTCACCTCTGGTTCGTGCAGCCGCTTGAGCAGAAGCCGTCATCTTCACCGAAAGAAGAAACTGGAAGGCCGTGGGGTCAACACACACAACCCGACCAGCATACGCATCAGCATCTCAGTGCACAGGTGGGAAAGCCGCTGCGGACGTTTATTTTTGACCTGTTGCGCGTCGAGATCTTGCGTGAGCCCTTTGCCAAAGTGCTGCTCGCGTTGTTCGTTTTCCATATCACGCAATTCGTGGCAGTGCCCGTCGTCCCTGTTTTCATGGTGAAGACCCTCCACTTGCAGGATCAACAGATTGGGCTGGCAACCGCTGTGTTCTGGCTCTCGGCGTTTGCAAGCTCCACACAGCTGGCCCATCTGTGCCGGGTCAGGGGGCATCAGGTGGCGACAGGGATCGGGGCCATGCTGATGGCCTTTTATCCCGGTCTGATGGTCTTTGGCATCTCGTTGGGCATGGCAGCAGTCTTGGCAGCTTCGTGTCTGGGCGGTGTCGGATACGCATGGATGAGCGGTGCATTTCTCAACTATATCCTCGAACGGGTGCCCCAACACGACCGGCCGCCTTACCTCGCCTGGTACAATATCGCGTTCAACGCTGCCATCCTCATCGGTTCGTTGCTCGGTCCTTTTACTGCCACATCCTTGGGGTTTGTCCCTGCTCTGGCGCTGTTTGCGGTCGCTCGTGTGGCCGCCGGCCTCATCATCATCAAAGGTGGGTGAAAGATTCTCGGTGCACATCCCATAAGCGCCGGAGACAACGCATCATCTTGGGCATCTTCGCGGGCTGAGGTGATCTGAGCAGTGCCTCGCTGTGCGGAACTTCGGGGCGTTCATAAGAGACAATGAAATTGGAAGTTGAATCTCAGCAATCTGTTTCGTCCTCATCACGCGCACAACCGCTGGCCATCCAGTTGGGCGTGGCAATTATCGCGCGTCTGATTCTCAACACCTCACGGCGCATGCCCTACGCTTTTGCACCCGCTTTCAGCCGTGGCCTGGGTGTTCCTCTAGCCGCGATGACATCGTTGATTGCGCTTAATCAGGCCACCAGCTTGCTCGGTCCCCTTTCTGGGCCGCTCGGTGACCGATGGGGTTACCGCGCCATGATGTTGGGTGGATTAGGGTTGCTCAGCATCGGGATGTTCGTGGTCGGTGTATTGCCTGCTTACCCTGCTGCCGTCATTGCGGTGGCACTGGCTGGGGTGGCCAAGATCCTGTTCGATCCGGCCATCCAGGCATATGCCGGCGCGTGCGTCCCGTATCCAAAGCGTGGCCTGGCCATCGGCCTGATCGAGACTTCATGGGCCGGCAGCACCTTGCTGGGCATCCCGCTCGCCGGCATCCTGATCGATCGTGCGGGTTGGCAGTCGCCTTTCATCGCCCTGGGCGTCCTGGCCCTGATCAGTGGAATACTGGTCGCACAGTTGGTCCCCTTAACACCGCGGAGATGCCACGATGGACGATGGTGGGCTGCATACCAGCGTGCATGGCGGTCGCTGAGGCAACGGCCGGCGACGTGGGCTCTTCTGATCTTCACACTTCTCACCTGCGCCGCCAATGACTGTATCTTTGTAGTATATGCCAGTTGGCTGGAGTCCGGATTCGCGCTGACGGTGGTCGCATTGGGTGGTGTAACAATGGTCATCGGGCTTGCCGAGCTGGTGGCCGAAGGACTGGTCGCTGCCGCTTCGGACCGGATAGGTTTATCCCGCGCGGCTGTTGTCGGCACCATTCTGGCCGTGGTGAGCTATGCCATATTGCCCTTTGTATCTGCCACCCTGTCGTTCGCGCTGAGCGGGCTGTTCCTCATATTCCTGTGTTTCGAATTCAGCATTGTGAGTGCTATGTCCGTTTTCACCGAGGTGATGCCAGACGCGCGGGGGACGATGATGTCCCTCAACTTATCCGCTGCTGGTGCAGGGCGTACCCTCGGCGCATTGCTGGGCGGCTTCGTCTGGCCGATGGGGGGACTGTGGGCCAGCAGTATCAGCGCTGCAGTCATCTGCGCCATAGCGTCAGGCTGCCTAGCGTGGGGACTGCAACGCTGGCATGCTTCAAAGCGGGCTTAATCTGCCTTGAAGAACGAGTCCCATGGGATTTCGGGGGGGCCGTCGTGGCATACGATGGAGACCATCGTGCGCAGCAAAGGCAGTCGGGTGCCGTCCAGCTCACCGCGGGCGATCATCGCTTCCACCGTCGGGCCGATCGCGCGTGCCAGCTCAGCGCCTTCGATCGTGTCATCCGGCATATATTCTGCCTTGGCCCGGCTGTACGGGATTCCTAATCCGAGGTAGCGTCCCATACGGCTGTTACGCCCTCCCTGACTGGTCACATACAGATCGCCTGCTCCGGGCAGGGTGTAGATGCTGCGCTCCTGACCTCCCATCCGCTTTACCATATAATGGATTTCGGTCAGTCCCTGGGCGAACAAAGCTGCGGCCAGGTTGTACATCACAGCGCCGCTATCCGCTACCCCTTCTTTCTCCAGGAGCCCGCCGACCAATCCCACCGCCAATGCGTAGAGATTCTTCATTGCCACGCTGACCTCGACGCCTATTACATCGGTGCTGATCCACACGTGGTAATAAGGGGTGCGCAGCATCGCTGCGATGCGTTCCAGCAAGGAAGCATCGTATCCGGTGAGCACAATGCAGGTATGCCGACGTGCCGCCAGCTCGCCCGCGATCGAGGGACCACCGATGGCCATCAGCTGCACCCTGTCCTGATAGCGCTCGGGCAATCCGCGCCGCAACACTTCGGGTAGAATGTGCAAGCGGGCGCCATCGCCGGCCAGACCTTTGGTCAGCATGACCACTGGCACCGCCGGGTCGAGCAGTGGTCCCAGTGTGCGCGCGGCCCATTCAACGCCCAGCGAGTTGACCCCCAACACCACTAAATCAGCGCCTACCAGCGCCTCACCCAGGCGATCGTGAGTGTATGGCTGCACGCTCTGCGGCAGGTAGGTGCGCAGGCGGGGATGAAAGTGCGTCTCGTGCACTTCTTCGATGATATCGGTGTCCAGGTGCGTGCCCACAAGGTGTACAGCGTGGCCGTTATCGCTCAGCGGCACGGTAAAGGCACTGCCCATCATCCCTGCGCCCAAGATGACGATCTTTGCCATGACGATTGTGACCCCCTACGGTGATGATTTCGGTGCCCCGCATACGGCACCGAGCAACCTGCATTCTACCCCCAGACAATTTGTCTGTGCAAGGTTTTTTTTTGCT